>DATJAV010000331.1:0-5558 GCA_035515835.1 Allostellaceae bacterium | reverse complement strand
CGGCGTCGACGGATCGATCGTGATCGGCAAGCTGCTCGACAAGGGCGACGTCAATTGGGGCTTCGACGCCCAGACCAGCCAGTATGTCGACATGCTCAAGGCCGGCATCATCGACCCGACCAAGGTCGTGCGCCTGGCACTCCAGGACGCCTCCTCGGTCGCCGGCCTCCTCGTCACCACCGAGGCGATGGTCGCCGAGAAGCCGGAGAAGAAGGCCGCGCCCGCGATGCCGCCCGGCGGCGGCATGGGCGACATGGACTTCTAGAAAACGGACGTCACCTCTGTTGCTGGGCCGGGGAATTTCCCCGGCCCTTTTCTTTCCCGCGTCTTGCGTGAAATGCGGCGGGCGGCGATGTTACCCCCTCAAGGCGCTGTTGGGTGAAACCGGCGCGGAGGAGAAAAAGCGATGTCTGGGGCTGCCGATGATCTTGCTGCCAAGAAGCGGCGCCTGCTGCAAATCATCAAGGAGAAATCCTTCATGAAGGGAACCTTCAAGCTCGCCTCGGGCGCCGTCAGCGACTATTACCTCGACATGAAGCCGACGACCTTCGACCCGGAAGGCGCGGCGCTGCTCTCCGAGATCATCTGCGCCATGCTGGCGGAGGATGGCGACGTCGAGGCCGTGGGCGGCCTCGAGCTCGGCGCGGTTCCGATCGTCGCGGCGGTATCGGCGCGGAGCTGGAGTGAGCGTCCGATCGCGGGATTCGTCGTGCGCAAGGAGCGCAAGGGACACGGCACCGACCAGAAGATCGACGGCAATTTCCGCCCGGGCTCGACCGTGGTGCTGATCGAGGATGTGACGACCAAGGGCGGCTCCGTCCTGCAGGCGGTTACCGCCGTGCGCGAGCAAGGCGCGCATGTCAAGAAGATCATCACGATCCTCGATCGCGGCGAGGGCGCCGAGGCGCGGCTCCGCGGCGAAGGCATCGACCTCGTCCCGATCTTTCGTGCGGAAGACTTGTCGTCTTAGACGCTCGCGCGCGGCCCGGCCGACCGTCGGCCCAGCGCGTCAGGGGCCCTTTAGCCGGTCGATGAGATTGTCGCCGCCGTCCGTATCTTTGGCCACGTCGGTACGGTTCCACCAGCCGCCACCCAGCGCCTGGAAGAGGGCGGCGGTATCGGCATAGCGCGCGGACTGCGCCTGCACGAGACTGATCCGCGCCTGGAGATAGGTCTGCTGCGCATTGAGCAGAGCCAGATAGTTGATGGCGCCAAGCTCGAGCTGCTTTCTGGTGATCTCGAGGCTCTCTTGGGCGCTGTGCTCGGCCCGCGCATTCGCCTTCACCGCGTCGGCATCGCTCGCGAGCGCGCGGAGTGAATCGGCGACGTTCTGCAAGCCGGCGATCACGGCGCTCTTGTATTGCCAGGCAGCCTCGTCATAGGCGTAGCGCGCGGCGCGCTCCTTGTGCAGCAGCATGCCGCCATCGAAGATCGGCTGCGTCAAGGTCGAGGCGATGCTCCAGAACCCAGTCCCCGAGGTGAAGAGCCGGTTGATCGTGTTGGCGGCATTGCCGTCGCTGGCGGAGATCGTGAGGTTGGGGAGCCGATTGGCGATGGCGACGCCGATGAGCGCGCTCGCCGAATGCAGATTGGCATCGGCCGCCTGCACGTCCGGGCGCTGCTCCACCAGGCGTGCCGGCAGGCTCACCGGCACGTCCGTCGGCAGCGTGATACTGGCGAGCTCGAAATGCTCCGCCGGCTCCTCGCTGGGATAGCGGCCGATGAGCGCCGTCAGCAGATCGCGCTGCAGCGCCAGCTGCTTGCGCAACGGCGGCAGCGCCGCCTCGGCCTGCGCCAGCGCCGCCTCCTGCTGCACCACCTCGACCTCGGCGACGGCGCCCAGCGTGAACTGCTTGCGTAGCAACTCAAGCAGCTGATCCTCGATCTTGATGATGTCGTCGGTCGCCTCGATCTGGCCGCGGAGCGACGCCTCCTGTACCGCCGCCGCGACGACGTTGGAGGTGAGCGTCAGATAGGTCGCCTCGAGCTGGAAGCGCTGAACGTCGGCCTCAGCCTGCAGCGACTCGACGGTGCGGCGATTGAGGCCGAAGACGTCGGGTGTGTAGCTGACCGCGAGCTGGGCGGTGTAGAGGCTGAAATAAGGGTTGCCCGAGGCCGAGGCCGGCGAGAGCGCACCGGTCGCGGTCTTCTGCCGGCTCGGAGAGAAGCTCCCGGCGACCGTCGGGAAATAGGCGCCCTCCTGCGCATAGACCTCTTCGAGGGCGACGCGGACCGCCGCCTGCGCCGCCTTCAGGTCGGGATTGTGCTGCAATGCCTCCTCGACCATGGCGTTGAGCGGCTCGGAGTGGAAGAGCTGCCACCATTGCCCGGGTATGTCCATGCCTTGGACGAAGTGCTGCGCCTCGCCGCCGAGAGTCGCTGCCGAGGCCGTCTCCGTTGCGAGCGGCTCCCGCGTATAGCCCGTGACGGTCGGCGGCGTCGGCTTCTCGAAATCCGGTCCGACGGCGCAAGCGGCGACGAGCGCCGTCGTGGCGAGGGCGGCGAGCCGGCCCGGATCAAGTCTTCGGCGCAAAGCCCTCTCCATCATTCCGCCGGCCGCAGCCGGATCCGGCAGGCGCGCAGGACGCCTTTATCGAGTATTTCGCCTTTGCCGCCCGATGCAGCTGTCTCGACATTCTCCTTTATATATCGAGAAGAGGCGAATTGACGACGTTGTTTGCAACGCCGCTGCGCGGAGGTCGACGTTGCGACGCCTCCCCTTGGCGGCGACCCCTTCCGCGTGCAGACTGCGGCGGCATTCTTGGCAAGGGAGAGACGGGGTATGGCGGAGGAATGGATCAGCGTGGCGAAGCGCTCGGCTTTGGCGCCGGGCGAGATGCTCGCCGTCCGGGTCGGCGACAAGGAAATCGCGCTCTACGACGTCGACGGCGCCATCTTCGCCACGGACAACGTCTGCACCCACGCCTTTGCCCAGCTCACCGACGGCTTTCTCGACGGCGATGTCATCGAGTGCCCCCTCCATGCCGGCCGCTTCGAGGTGAAGACCGGCAAGGGGTTGGGACCACCCATTCCTTGCGATATCAAGACCTATCGGACGCGGACGGCCGGCGATTCGATCGAGGTCGATATCGGCGGCTAGCCGCTCTGGCGGGGTCGCGCGCGGCAGGATAAGCTGCTGCCCAGAAAAGGGCGGGAGCGTCGTCCCGTTAACGAAATAAGGCTTCATCGGGAGAGATCGCCATGAACATTGCGCGGCCACGTTCCTATGTCATTAGCCTCGTCGGCCTTCTCGTTCTCCTTTGGGGCAGCGTCGGGCTCAACCGCATCGGCCTCGGTTTCATCCTGCCGAACCTCCGCCACGAATTCGGCATCGACAATCTTGAGGCGAGCCTGCTGCTGGCCGGCACCTCGATTACTTGGGCCTTTGCCAGCTGGGGCGGCGGCTGGCTCTCCGACCATTACGGGCGACGGCCCGTGCTGCTGCCGGCGATGGCCTTCATTTGCCTCATGACGGCGGCAATGGGCCTTGCGGGCGGCTTCTGGTCGATGTTCATCATCCGCGACCTCTTGGGCGTCGGCGACGGCATCGGCTGGTCGGTGGGCGAGGCCAGCATTGGCGAAGAGGTGCCCGAGCGCTGGCGGGGCGTCAGCCAAGCGATCTTCACCGCGGGCTACACCCTCATCGGCGCCGGGCTCGGTGCCATCATCATCACTCGGCTCACCCAGCATTTCGGCTGGCGCTGGGCGTTCCCGGTCATTGCCGCCGCAACTGCGCTGATCGTCATCGCGCTCTGGGCGCTGATGCGCGAGCCCCTGCAACGCCACGCCCATAGCGCCGTCGATTGGCGCTCGGCCCTGCGCTTGCTGCGCAATCCCTCGCTGGTGCTGCTGACCCTGATGGGCTGCGCCATCCTCACCTGGCTCCAGGTCTTCGCCTTCTTCGACCATTCCTTCCTGCTCCACGTCCGCCATTTCGGCGAGGTCGATGCCGGCGACATCGCCGCCTTCTGGGGCTTTGCCGGCGCCGGCGGAGCGGTGGTGCTGCCGCTCATCTCCGATTTCGTCGGGCGCCGACCGGTGGTGCTGCTGTCCGCGCTGGTCTCGGCCGCGACCCTCGCCCTCTATCTCTTCCTGGACCTCGACAAGGGCATGATGCAGCTGGTGCTTGGCGTCAGCGGCTTCTGCGGCTTCGGCCTGCTGCCGATCGTGCTCGCCACTTGCGTCAGCGAAGCGGTGGCGCAGAACGAGCGCGGCGCGGCGCTGGGCGTCACCAATTTCTTCGGCGTCATCGTCGGCACCACGCTGATGCCGATCCTCGCCGGCAAGATCGCCGACAGCATCGGCCTGGTGGCGGCGCTCATCATCCCCATCGCCGCCCATGTGGCGGTCATGCTGCTGATTTTGGGGATTGCCGAGACCGCACCCCGCGTCGTGGCGCGCGGCGCCGCTCCGGCGCTGCGGCGGCGGCCGGCATAGGCGGCACACCACGACGAGGGAGGAAGACCATGGCAACGCAATCGACCTCGCGCATCAAGCGCGTGAGCAGCCCAGAGGTCCCTGAACCGCCGCCGGGGACATGGTCGAATTGTCTTGTAACCGACGGCATCGCCTACGTCGCCGGCATGGTCGCGCGCGGCAAGGACGGCAAATTGGCGGCCGGAGACGAATACGAGCAGGCAAAGACGATCTTCACCAAGATCCGCCACCTGCTCGAGGCGGCAGGAGGCCGCATGTCGGATGTCGTGAAAATCACCATCTTCGTCACCGACATCACGCAACGCGAGAAGGTCTGGCGCGCGCGGCGTGAAGTGTTTTCCGGCGATTTTCCCGCAAGCACGCTGGTCCAGGTTGCCGCGCTCGCCGAACCGGGGCTCAAAGTCGAGATCGACGCCATCGCCCATCTCGGCGCAGGCACGCGCTGAAGGCGGCGGCTACGCCCTCACCCGCCCTGCAGCGTCTTCCACATCTCGATGTCGCGCTCGGCGGTCCAAATGCGCGGATGCTCGATGCCGCTCATCTCGTCGAAGCAACGCGAGACGTCGAAGGGCATGCAGTGCTCGAAGATCACCCATTGCCCGTATTTGGGCTGCATCGCCTGATACGTCGCCTCGTAGACCGCCTTCAGCCCCCTCCCCGCCTTGACGCCGGCCTCGACCGATTGACGCATGTCGCGCAGGAACCCCGCGGTGGCGGTGATGGCGTTCTCCGCCGCGGCCACCGTCATCATCGCCTCGCCCCGGCCCGGCACGAGCTTCTCGGCGCCAAGCTCGCGGAGCCTCTCCAGCGTCTCGGGCCACTCCTTGAAATAGGCGTCGCCCGCATAAGGCGCCGTCCCCTCCTCGACGAGGTCGCCCGAGAACAGCACCTTCTCGCGCGGCATCCAGGCGATGGTGTCACCCTTGGAGTGGCCTTTGCCGAGATGCCTGATCTGCACTTCGGTCTTTCCCATCCACAAAGTGAGGGCGCGGTCGAAGACGAGGTTGGGCCAGGTGAGGCCGGGCACGCTCTCGACCGAGCGGAAGAGCCGCGGGAAACGCTGGACCTCGCTGTCGAAGTCCTGCTGGCCGCGTTCCTTGATGAGCTCGAGCGTGCCTTGG
>DATJAV010000330.1:0-5096 GCA_035515835.1 Allostellaceae bacterium | reverse complement strand
GCCCATCATTCGACAGAAGCGCCGGCTGATCGCCAGGCCGAGCCCGGTCCCGCCATACTTCTTCGTGGTCGAGGCGTCTGCCTGGGTGAAGTCCTGGAACAGGCGCGCCGTCTGCTCGGGCGTCATGCCGATCCCGGTGTCGGAGACCCGCATGATCATGACGTCGCCGGCCGGGCGGGCGACCCGCGCAGCGGCGATCGTGACGCGCCCGTTCTTCGTGAACTTCACCGCGTTGCTGGCGAGGTTCAGGAGCGCCTGCCGGACACGCGTGACGTCGGCGCGCATCACCCCGACGTCCGCCGCGCAGTCCACGTGGAGGGCATTGCCGTTCGTCGCCGCGATGGTGCGCACCGTCTCCGACACTTCCTCGAGGAGGGGTGCGACCGCGAAGGATTCGAGGTGCAGCTCCATCTTGCCCGCCTCGATCTTCGAGAGATCGAGCACGTCGGTCACCAGGGAGAGGAGATGCTTGCCGGCGCTGTTGATGCGCTTCAGATCGGCGACCTGCTGCTCGTGCCTGGCGTCGGCCACGGCGTCCTCGAGGAGCATCTCGCTGTAGCCGATGACGGCGTTCAAGGGCGTGCGCAGCTCGTGGCTCATCTTGGCGAGGAACTCGGATTTCTGCAGATTCGCCTTCTCCGCCTCTTCCTTCGCCTCGCGCAGCTTGATGGCGGTGGCGCGGTGATTCTGCACCTCGCGCTCGAGCTCGGACTGCGAGGCGACGACATTGGCGTAATAAAGCGCCATCATCGACATATAGACCGTGGCCGACAGCACCGAGGTGATGCCGAGGCCCGACATCTTCTCGATCGGCACGCGCTCGGGAAAGGCCCCGGCGAGGGCATAGGCGACGTAGAAGCCCAAGAGATTGAGCGCGAACATGGCGAGCACGCTGTAGCGCAGCCTCGGCCGGTCGCCGAGATAGAAGAAGGCCAGCAGCAGCGCGTTCAAGAGCCACGGCAGGAAGGGCGAGCTGACGCCGCCATAGTGCCAGGAGCCGAAGAGCGTGACGAAAGTGAGGTCCTCGACCGTGATGAAGGCCAGCGGGATCAGGCGGCCGGTTAATTTGAGGAGAAAAGGCAGCGTCCAGAAGGACGTGATCAGGCTGACGATGACCCAGTACGCAAAGCCTGGATGGGGATCGAGCAGCCACAGATAGATGCTGATGCTTTGGCCCAGCGTCGGGCCGAAAAGATGGCTGAAGACGAAGATGCGCGCCCGCCCCAAGGTCGCGGCGTCGGTGCGGAGCGTATCTGGAATGAACCAGTCGATCGCATCGAAGATGCGCATCAGGCCGTCCCTGGCTTTGTCGGCCGCGACTTTATCGCCGAAATCGTTAAGGGAGGTTTACGACCTTCGCCGGCTCGGCCGGCCGGCGCGCGTCGTCGGCGAGCGCCAGCGCCAGCATCGGCTTGCCGCCGACGGCATAGGTGAGGCATTCCCGCAGATGCTGGAAACCGAGGCGGCGGTAAAACTTCCGCGCCGCGTTGCTTTCAAGGACATTGAGCTGGATGAGGGGGATGCCATGCTCGATGGCCGCGGTGGCGACTTGCGCCAGAAGGGCGCGCCCCAAGCCATGCCGCCGCCAGGCGGGATCGACGTAAAGGTCCTGCACCGAAAACACCGTGCCGCCCAGCGCCGTCAGATACACTTCGCTATAGGTCGCCATGGCGACGACGGCGTCGTCAGCCTCGGCGACGAAGATGCGGAAGCGCGCATCGGGACCGAAGCCGTCGCGCGTCCAATCGCGCTCGCTGGCGCGCAGCACGGCGTCGTTGCCCTCCTCGCGGGTCAGCGCCTGCTTCATGCGGTAAAGCACCGGCACGTCCCCGGGCCGCGCCGGCCGCACGCGCACGCGCTCGCTCTGCACCATGGCACAAGGGTAACGCCATCGTAGTTACCGCGGCGTAAAGGGAGAGGGTGAAAATCACGCCATTGGGCGCGTCGCTCTTATGACCAGTGGAATGGAGATAGGAAGAAGGGGAATGCAGGGGTTCACCGGGAAATGCGGGGATTCGCCGGGTGGGAGCGCATCAAATCACGTCGTCCCGGCGCAGCGCGGCACGGGCGGCCGCGTCGTAGCCGAGCTCCCCCAGGATCTCGTCGGTGTGCTCGCCCAAGAGCGGCGCGCGATGGCGGATGGCGCCGGGGGTGGCCGAGAGCCAGACGGGGGCCCGGGCGACGGGCGCGGGGCGCGGCAGGCCGGGATAGTCGAGCGACTGCAAAAACCCCATCGCCTGGACCTGCGGATCGTCGAGAACTTCCTGCGGTTTCAGCACCTTGGCCGCGGGAATCTGCGCCCGCCCCAAGATCTCGAGCGCCTCCGCCGTGCCGCGCTCGGCGCACCAGCGCTGCATGCGCTCGCTAATGAGAACGCCGTTGTCGCCCCGGCTGATGTCGTGCTTGAAGCGCGCGTCGTCGAGCCAGTGCGCCTCGCCCATGAGCCGCGCCCAGCGGCGATAGAGCGGCTGCCCCACCACTTGGCAGAGGATCCAGCCGTCGGTGGTGCGAAAGAGATCGACGGGCGCCGCCGTCTGGCCGCGATTGCCGGTGGGGACGCGGTCCACGGCGATTACGGCCTGCTCGATCAGCATCGCATTGGTGAAGGTGACGGCGGTGGCGAGGAGCGCGCCTTCGACCTTCTGCCCCCGGCCCGTCTCGCGCCGCGCCATCAACGCCGCCATCGTGCCGAAGGCGCAATGGAGCGCGGTGCCGAAATCGACCCAGGCGACGCTCGCGCGATAGGGCTGGTCGGGCTCGCCCGTCATGTAGACCGCGCCCGACATGACCTGCCCCACACCGTCGAATCCGACGCGCTCGGCATAAGGACCGCGATCGCCATAGGCGGAGCTGGTGGTGAGGATGATGTCGGGCTTGACCTGCGCCAGGCTCTCATAGTCGAGGCCCATGGCGCGGAGCGTCGGCGGCGGCAGGTTCGCCACCACGACGTCGGCGCTCCCTACCAGGCGGCGGACGATTTCGCGGCCCGCCTCGGTCATCGGGTCGAGCGTCAGCGAGCGCTTGTTGCGATTGATCTGCAGGAAGAGGGCGCCGACGCCGTCGGCGCCCACCGGCGCCACGAAGCGATCTTCGCTGCCGCCGCGCTTTTCGACGCGGATCACATCGGCGCCGTGCTCGGCGAGCAGCGCCGCGCAATAGGGCCCGGCGATGTAGCGGCCGAAATCGAGGACGCGTATGCCGCTCAGGATTCCGGTCATGGCCCGCTCACGCCTCCCGCAGCGCCTCGGCCGCCGTCTTCAAATCCGCGACGAAGAGCGCGATCTCCGCGTCGCGCGCTTCGGGATCGGCGCGGAGCAGCGCCGAGGGGTGCACGGTGGCCAGTACGCGCGGCGCCAGGTTGGACGGCACGAACGCGCCGCGCCGCTGCGTCACGCGAAAATCGGCGCCCAACAAGGCTTGCGCCGCCGTGGCGCCGAGACAAACGAGCACATAGGGCGTCAGCGCGGCGATCTCGGCCAGCAGCCAAGGCTCGCAGGCGCGGATCTCCTTGGCGTTGGGCTTGCTGTGAAGGCGACGCTTGCCGCGCGGCGTCCATTTGAAATGCTTCACCACATTGCTGACATAAGCCTGGTCGCGCGCGATGCCGGCGCTCTCGAGGCAGCGGTCGAGGAGCTTGCCGGCGGGGCCGACGAAGGGCCGGCCTTGCCGGTCCTCCTGATCGCCCGGCGTCTCGCCCACGAGCATCAGCTTGGCGTCGGCCGGGCCTTCGCCAAACACGGTCTGCGTCGCCTTCTCGTAGAGCGGACAGGCCTGGCACTCCTTTGCTGCGGCACGCAAGGACGGGAGCGTCGGATCGGGCGGGATCAGCGCCGCCGCGGTTTTCGGCTTATCGGTCATCCTCGCCGCGCTCTCCTCCCGAGGGGAACATCGTCCAAGCTTCGGCTGTTTCGTCAAGTATGAGATCCGCGGCGATCGCACGAGGGGCGCCGTCCGGACCCAACGCAATCGGAGGTCGATGCCATGCGCGTGCTCTTGATCACGACCCTCGGCGCTCTGGCGCTGGCAGGCTGCACCCCGTCGCCGGCACCCGACTACGAGTACGGCTATTCCGGATCGTCCGTGCCGGACGAGCGATCCTGCGAAGGCGCGGGCGTCATCGGTGGCCTTGCCGGCGCGGCGGGCGGCGGTTTTCTCGGCAACCAATTCGGCCATGGCACCGGCAAGGGCCTCGCCACCGGCGCCGGCGTGGTGGCGGGCGGCGCGGGCGGCTATGAGGCCGGGCGCTCTCTCGAGGGCTGCTGAGCGACGGCTCAATCGACGCCGACGGCAAGCCCGAGCGTCTCGCCGATGGCGCGGTTGAGCACGAGATCGGCGATCTCGTCGAGGCCGGTCGGCTCGCGATTGACGATGACGAGGCGGGCGCCGTTGCGCTTGGCGAGCTCGGGGAAGCCGGCCGCGGGATAGACGACGAGCGACGAGCCCAATACCAGGAAAAGATCGGCGGCAAGCGTCTCCCTCTCGGCGCGGCGCATCGCCGGCTCCGGCATCGCCTGGCCGAAGGAGATGGTCGCGGTCTTGACGTAGCCGCCGCAATCATCGCAGAGCGGCGGCCTCTCGTCCTTGGCGAAGGCGATGCGGAGATCCTCGATCTCGTAGCGCGTGCCGCAATCGAGGCAATGCGCATAGGTGGTGTTGCCGTGGAGCTCGACGACGCGCGCCTCCGGCACGCCCGAGGCCTGGTGCAGCCCGTCGATGTTCTGGGTGATGACCGCGGCGGCCTTGCCGCGCTCGACGAGGGCGGCGACGGCGCGATGGCCGCGATTGGGCTTGGCCTCGCGAATCGTCGGATCGGTCGCGAATTTCCGCCGCCACGACTCGCGCCGGGCCTCTTCGGAGGCGAGAAACTCCGCGAAATCGATGGGCTTGAAGCGCGTCCAGATGCCGCCCGGGCTGCGGAAATCGGGAATGCCCGATTCGGTGCTGATGCCAGCGCCGGTGAAGACCACGGCGCGGCGCGACTGGGCGATGAGAGCGGCGAGACGGGCGAGATCGGGATCGGCGGCCATGGCGGCAGTGTGGCAAAGTCGCACAGCAGCGCCAAGAGTTTCTAGAGATTGCTTCTCGCCAGACCACGG
>DATJAV010000329.1:0-5922 GCA_035515835.1 Allostellaceae bacterium | reverse complement strand
TCTTCAACGCCCTCCAGCTCGCGCTCGGCGACCGCGCCTCAGCAAAGGGTCAGCCATAAGGCGACAAGCCAGCCGAGCGCCAGCACCATGGCGTCTTGCGCGTCGAGCCCTCGATCCATCATGGCGGCATCTCCCAGCGGTCCTCGGTGGATACGATAGCGAGAGAACAAAAAGCGAACAAGAGTTTTTTCACGGGCCCCCGCCATCTCGCTATTCTGGCTGCCGAATGGCAGCGAGTGCGCATCAGCAGCGATATTGGGCGGAGGAGGGGCCCGGCGGCAGGCTCCGGCTCGAACGACATTTCGACGGCCGCGTGCTCCGCTGTTTCAGCGAGCGGCCTTCCCATATCGATGCGTTCTTTCGCGCCAGCGTGGTGCGCTTTCCTGGGAAGCCGGCGCTTATCGCCGGCGGTCGCCGCATCACTTATGCCGAGCTCGACCGCATGGTGCAGGATCTCGCGGCCAATCTGGCGCGCCGCGGCATAGCGCCCGGTGATCGGGTGGCGCTGCTTCTCGGCAACTGCCCGGAATTCCCGGCGGCGGTCCTGGCTTGCGCGCGTCTTGGCGCCATCGCCATGCCGGTCGGCACGCGGCAGAAGGGACCGGAGCTCGAATATCTCCTCGCCGATAGCGGCGCCACGCTGCTGATCCTCGAAAGCGAATTCGCCGGGAACCTGCCGGCGCGTGCGGCCATGGCGGGCGTGCGGCTGGTCGCGGTCGGCGGGCCCATCGCCGGGGCCGAGCCGTTCGCGGCGCTGCTCGCCGCGGCAGAGCCGCCGCCGGCGCCGGCCATCGCCGAGGAAGACACCGCGATCATCCTCTACACCTCCGGCACGACGGGAAAACCCAAGGGCGCGATGCTGAGCCATCTCAACGTCGTGCATTCGGTGATCCATTTCACTCGCTGCCTCGGCCTCGGTCCCGAGGACCGTGCGATGCTCGCCGTTCCCGCCGCGCATGTCACCGGCACGGTGGCGATCCTTCTCAGCACGATCTACTTCGGCGGCACGACGGTGATGCTGTCCGCCTTCAAGGCGCGTGACTTCCTCGCGCTCGCCGCGGCGGAGCGCATCACCTTCACCTGCATGGTGCCGGCGATGTACATCCTCTGCCTCATGGATGCCGAGTTCGGACGCTCCGATCTCGGTGCCTGGCGCGTCGGATCCTTCGGCGGCGCACCGATGCCCGAAGCGACGATTGCCGCCTTGGCCGAGAAGCTCCCGCGGCTTCAGCTCAGCAACGCCTATGGCGCCACCGAGACGACCTCGCCGACGACGCTCATGCCGTTGGGCGCAACCGCCGGCCGCGCCGAGAGCGTCGGCCAAGTCGTGCCCTGCGGCGAGCTCATCGTCGTCGACGAGAAGGGGTGCGAGGTGCCGCCGGGGACGCCAGGCGAGATCTGGATCCGGGGGCCCATGGTCGTGCCGGGCTATTGGCGGAAGCCCGAGGCCAATGCCGCGAGCTTCACCGACGGCTTCTGGCATTCGGGTGACATCGGCGCCATCGACGAGATGGGCTTCGTCCGCGTCTTCGACCGCGTCAAGGACATGATCAACCGCGGCGGCTACAAGATCTTCAGTGCCGAGGTCGAGAACGCGCTGGCCTATCACCCCGGCGTCGTCGAATGCGCCGTCATCGGCCGCCCCGATCCGGTCTTGGGCGAGCGCGTCCAGGCCTATGTGCTGCCGAAAAGCGCCGAGGTCACCGCCGAGGACATCCGCCGCTTCTGTGCCTTGCGCATGGCCGACTACAAAGTGCCGGAGTTCGTCGAGCTCATCCGCGATCCCTTGCCGCGCAACGCCAACGGCAAGGTGCAGAAGGCGCTGTTGCGCCAGCGGGCGCGCGACTAGACCCTAATGGAACGAGCCGCCGAGCAGGTCGCGCGCCACGATGTGGCGCTGCACTTCGCTGGGGCCTTCACCGACGCGGCGGATGCGCATCTCGCGGTACCAGCGCTCGAGCGGCAGGTCCTTGGTCATGCCGTAGCCGCCATGGATCTGCATGGCGCGGTCGACGACGCGGCCGCCGGCCTCGCTCGCCACCAGCTTCGCCATCGCCGCTTCGGTGCGGAAGGGCTCGCCGCGCTCGGCCTTGTGCGCCGCGGCGAGCGTCAGCCATCGGCTGGTGCGGATGTCGATCTCGTTGTCGACGATCATCCATTGGATCGCCTGGCGCGTCGCCAGCTTGGCGCCGAAGGTGTCGCGCAGCTTGGCGTAGTCGATCGCCATCTCCTGCGCCTTGACGGCGACGCCGATGCAGGCCGCCGCATAGGGAATGCGCTGCCGGCTCAAGCGGTCATTGGCGATGGCGAAGCCGCGATTGACTTCGCCCAGCACATTCCGCTGCGGCACGCGCAGATCTTCGAATTGCAGCTCGGTCGCGTAGTGCGTCGAGCGGAGCGTGTGGACGACGCGGCGGACGTGGAAGCCCGGCATGTCGGTCTCGACGATGAAGCAGGTGACGCCCTCCCGCCCCTTGGCACTGTCGGTGCGGGCGAAGACGAGGCCGAACTGGGCGCGGTCGGCGCCGCTGATGAAGACCTTGCTGCCGTTGATGATCCAGTCGTCGCCGTCGCGGGTCGCGCGGGTCTGGATGGCACGCGCGGGATCGCTGCCGCCTGAGGGCTCGGTCAGACCGAAGAAGCCGCGCTTCTCCCCGCGCAGCATGGGAAAGAGGAAGCGCTCCTTCTGGTCCTGATTGGCCTCGAAGAGCTGCGCCAGTCCGGCGCCGCCAAAGACGCCGTAGCAGGGCGCGTAAAGCCCGGCGCGATGCTGCGCCATCTCGATCGCGAGCAGCGTGCGCGTCACCAGGTCGACGCCGGGGCCGCCGAACTCGGCGGGAATGTCGAGCCCCCAGAGGCCCATTTCCTTCACCTTGGCCGAGAGGCGGGTGAAATCCGCGGGCAGGATCTCGCTGGCGTCGGGATCGAGCGACGCTTCCAGCGGCACGATCTCCTCGCGCACGAAGCGCCGCACTTGTGTCACGATCAGTTTTTGCTCTTCGGTTGGCTCGAGATCCATCGCATCTCCTAAGAAAATGCACCACAGAGGCGCAGAGGCACAGAGGCGAAGATCGGACCGCGAGGCGGCCCATCATATCTTTGGTATCTCTGTGTCTCTGTGGTGACCTTCATCTTCTGCCTATGCTGGGCGGAGCCGCCCCCTGAGGCGCTCGCCGACATTGCCCTCGGGCAACGCCCCCGTATCGGCCTGATGCAGCATCAGCAGCTCCTGGTAGCGCGAGAGATACTGCATCGTCACCTCGCACCGGAACCGCGCCGCCGCCGGATGACGCCGTCGCGCTTCCTCGACGGCGCTGCGCAGCCCGAAAAGCGAGCGCCCGCCGGCATAGCCGATGAGGAGAACGCGGCCCGCGGCGTCGGCGAGCTGGAAGACGCCGAGCTGTCCCGGTAGCGCCCGCGTCGCCTCGGGGCTGAGCGGGAGCCAGGGCTTCTCGAGCCGTATCGCCATCACCGCCCCTGGAAGTTGGGCTGGCGTTTCTCGAGCCGCGCGGTAATGCCTTCCTTGGCGTCGACGCTGTGGCGCACGCCGTCGGTCAGGCGGTCGATGTCCTCATGCGAGATGGTGTCGCGGAACTTCATCTCGCGCAGCAGCAGCTGCTTCATCGCCTTCAACGAGAGCGGCGCATTGGCGGCGAGCCGCTCCAGCACCGCGCTCGCCGTCGCTTCCAGCGCCTCGGGCGCCGCCAGATGCGAGATGACGCCGAGCTCGTAGAGGCGGCTCGCCGGCAGTGGGTCGCCGAGGAACAGGATCCGCCGCGTCGTCACCGGCCCGGCCACCTCGAGCAGCTTCTTCGCCAGGAACCAGCTCGGCGCCAGGCCGATCTGCGCCAGCGACATGCCGAAATGCGCGGCGCTGCTGGCAACCACGAGGTCGCAATGGAGTGCGAGCTCGTTGCCGCCGGCGATCGCATCGCCCTGAACCACCGCCACGACGGGCAGCGGATAGGTCTCGATCTGGTGCAGCATGCGCTCGATCGGGTTGGCGCCCATGCCTTCCCGCGCGCGTAGATCGAGCCCGGCGCAGAACACCGGCCCGGCCGCGCGGATCACTGCTGCGCGCTCGGCCTCGCCCGGCGGCTCGGCGAAGGCGGCCGCCAGCATTTCCAACATCTCGCGGTCGAGCGCGTTGCGCTTCTCGGGGCGATTGAGGACGACGACGCGGAGCGCGCCGTCGGTACGCCATTCCACCTTGGCCATGTTCCTCCCTCGATCGGATCGGCCGGGCTTTCCTGCCGTTGCCGGGATGCTAAGACCTCTGCGTCGTCGCAGCATCAAAAATAAGCTTGCAGGCCCTTGATCCTCCGGTATAACACACAACCTAATCCGTACCGTTGCGGTCCCAATTCGAAAACCGCTCTAACCCTTCGGTCAAGCCTATGATTATCCTCAGCAAATTGGCGGACTACGGAGTGATCGTCGCAACCCATCTGGCAACCGCGCCGGAGCGGCAGATGACGGCAGCGACGCTGGCCAAGGAAGCGAAATTGCCCCGCGCCACCGTCGCCAAGGTGCTGAAGACGCTTGCCCATGCCGGCGTCGTCGCCGGCGCGCGCGGCGCCGCCGGCGGATATCGCCTGGCGCGGCCGGCGACGTCGATCTCGATCGCGGAAGTCGTGGCGGCGATCGACGGCGCCATGAGCCTCACGCAATGCACGAGCTCTGCGCTCGCCTGCCAGCGCAGCGACTACTGCACGACGCGGCCGCATTGGCATCGCATCAACCGGGCGGTGGGTACCGCGCTCAGCGCCATTACCGTCGCCGACATGGTCTCGCCCTTCGCGAGCTTCGCGACCGAGCCCGCGCGTCCGTCGCGGCAGACGGTGTCGCCATGAGCCGCCCCGTCACCGCCGATAATCTCGACATCGTCCACGAGGGCTACAAATACGGCTTCATCACCGACATCGAGAGCGACACCGCGCCGCCCGGCCTCGACGAGGAGATCGTCGCCTTCATCTCCGCCAAGAAGGAAGAGCCGCAATGGCTCCTCGACTGGCGGCTCAACGCCTATCGGAACTGGCAGAAGATGGAGGAGCCGCATTGGGCGAAGCTCAATGTCGCGCCCATCGACTACCAGGGCGCCACCTATTACTCCGCGCCCAAGCGGCAGAACGCGCCCAAATCGCTCGACGAGGTCGATCCCGAGCTGCTCAAGACCTATGAGAAGCTCGGCATTCCCCTGAGCGAGCGCGCCGCCCTGGCCGGCGTCGCCGTCGATGCCGTCTTCGACAGCGTCTCCGTCGCCACCACCTTCAAGGCGAAGCTCGGCGAGCTCGGCATCATCTTCTGCTCTTTCGGCGAGGCGGTGCGGGAGCACGGCGAACTCGTGCGCCAGTATCTGGGCACCGTGGTGCCGACCGGCGACAATTTCTTCGCCGCGCTCAATTCCGCGGTCTTCAGCGACGGCTCCTTCGTCTATGTGCCGCCGGGCGTGCGCTGCCCGATGGAGCTGAGCACCTATTTCCGCATCAATGCGGCGAAGACCGGGCAGTTCGAGCGCACCCTGCTGATCGCCGACAAGGGCGCCTATGTGAGCTATCTCGAGGGCTGCACCGCGCCGCAGCGCGACGAGAACCAGCTCCATGCCGCCGTGGTCGAGCTGGTGGCGCTGGAGAATGCGGAGATCAAGTACTCGACGGTGCAGAACTGGTACCCCGGCGACGCCGAGGGGAAGGGCGGCATCTACAATTTCGTCACCAAGCGCGGCGCCTGCCGCGGCGACAACTCGAAGATCTCTTGGACCCAGGTGGAGACGGGTTCGGCCATCACCTGGAAATATCCGAGCTGCCTCTTGGAGGGCGATAACTCGATCGGCGAATTCTACTCGGTCGCGCTAACCAACAACTATCAGCAGGCCGACACCGGAACGAAAATGATCCACCTCGGCAAGAATACGCGCAGCAC
>DATJAV010000328.1:0-5619 GCA_035515835.1 Allostellaceae bacterium | reverse complement strand
ATATCAGCGGCGACGGCAGGCTCGGCCGGGTCAAGATCAAGTCGCCTTCCTTCTCGAACTGGCGGGCGTTTCCGTTCACCGTCCATGACAGCAACATGATGGACTACGCGATCAATGAGGCGAGCTTCGGCCTCACGGTTGCGGGTTGCGATCGCTAGGGGGAGCCATGCCGCTCTGGACATTCTTCGGGCTGCAAAAGGGCAAGGCCACTACCCCTTGGCCCAGAGAGAAGGAGGCCACCGGCCAGCAGGGTGTCCTCGGCATGCCTCGGTTCGAACCCGAGCGATGCGGCGCCTCGTGCAATGACTGCGCCGCCGTCTGCCCGACCGCCGCGATCACTGTCGAGCAGGACCAGCAGGGCAAGAATCGGCTCGCCGTCGACTATGGCCGCTGCATTGTCTGCCAACTCTGTGTCGAGGCCTGTGCTCATGAGGCGGCGGTCGCGTCCTTCGACTGGGCGTTCGGCACGCGCGAGCGGTCCGACTTGACGCTCTCACCGGCCGTTCCTGGCGCGAGCAGGAAAGCGCCCGAGCGAGCCACCCGCGACGGCTTCCGCCGGAGCCTGCATATTCGACATGTCGATGCCGGGTCCTGCAACGGCTGCGAATCGGAGCTCCAAGCGCTCAACAATCCTTTCTATAACCTGCATCGTCTCGGCATCTTCTTCACCCCGTCTCCGCGCTTTGCCGACCTGCTCCTGGTCACGGGTCCGGTGACCTACGCCATGCACGAACCGCTGCGGCGCGCCTACGATGCGATGCCCGAGCCGCGCTGGGTCATGGCCGTCGGCACTTGCGCCGTTTCCGGCGGCATTGCCGCCGGCGGATACGCCTGCGGCAATGGCCTCGAAGGCGTTCTCCCGGTCGACCTCTACTTGCCGGGATGTCCACCCAATCCCGCGGCGATCATCGAGGCCCTGCTGATGTTCCTCGGTCGCGCACCCCAGAAGATTAAAGGGGGCCACTTTGTCGAATGACCTTCTGCTCGTCGCCCTAGCCGCCTGGCTTGTTGCGGCGATCCTGGCACCGAGCGGTCGCGCGGCGATTCTCGCGCGTGCGCTTCTCGGCCTTGGCGGTGTGTCGGCTCTTCTGTTGATCGCGACAACCCTGCCCCAGGGACTCGCGGCGATTCATCTGCCGCTTGGTATCGGGCCTGCGGGCGCTGTGTTTCGGCTGGCGCCGGAGGCGCTGTGGTTGCTGGGTTTCGGCTTGTTTGGCGCCGTCCTCGCCGCTTGGCTAGGGCCCCCGGAGCGACGGCAGTCGACATGGATCTTTGGCGCCGCGGCGAGCCTCATCGGGGTGTTGGGCGTCTTCGGTTTGCAGGATGCCATCAGTTTTCTCGTGGCCTGGGAGATCATGAGCCTCGGCGGCGCCGTCATGCTCCTCGGCGATAATCTTGCTCAAGACATAGGGCGCCCCGTCCTGTTCATGTTGGGCTTGCTCGAGGCCGGCGCGGTTGCATTGATCCTCGCCTTCATTCTTCTTGCCGCCCACGGCAACAGCCTGTCTTTCGCCGATTTCGCCAGCGCAGCGGCGAGCTTGCCGCGAGCGGAGCAGCTCTTTGTCGGCCTCCTCTTGCTGATCGGCTTTGGCGCCAAGCTCGGTCTGTTGCCGTTCTATGAGTGGTTCCCCGGCGCCTATGGGGCCGGGAGCGGAGCGACCGGGGCATTCCTTTCCGGCGTCGTCCTCAATGCGGCGTTTTTCGCCCTGAGCCGCGGCCTCATCGACTGGCTTCCGGTCGATCGCACCCTGTCCCTCTCCATCGCCGGGATTTTCGTGGTGGCGATAGGGGTGGTCAGCGCAATCCTGACCGCCCTCTATGCCTTTCAGCAGGAGGCTTGGCGCGAGTTACTCAGTCTCTCCTCCGCCGAGAATGGCGCGATCGCCGTCTGCCTCGTGGGAGCGGCACTCATGTTTCGGCAAGACGGACTTATGGACTTAGCCGGCCTGGCCTGGATCGTGGCCCTCCTTCACTTGGCCGGTCATGCCTTGGCTAAGGGGGCGATGTTCTTGTCTGCCGATGGCGTCTATCGCGCAACAGGCGAGTACAAGCTCGTTCAACGTGGCATCCTCACCCGCAGTCCCTGGATTTTCGGGCTCGGTGCCCTGTTCGCGGCGATGAGCTTGGCCGCGATGCCGCCTCAGGCGGGCTTTGTCAGTGAGTGGTATCTTTTTCAGACCTTCTTCCAAGGTTTTCACCTGACGAGCCTCGCGAGCCGGTTGGCCGCGGCGCTCGCCGGGGCAGGCTTGGCGCTGACCGTCGCCATCGCCTTCGCGACTTTCCTCAAGGTCTTCGGCATCGGTCTCCTCGGGCGTCCCGAGCAAAACGGCAAGCCTGTCTCGGGCGCGACCGCATTGGCGGTGGGCGGTCTCGGCCTTCTCGTCCTGGCGCTCGCCGTCGGCATGCCGGTCTGGCTCAATGCGCTCGCACCTGCGGTCGCCGACAACTTTGCCACGGCGGCGGTCGACAAGATGCATGTGGGACCGCTGCTGGTGCCGGCAACCGGGGCGCCGATCAGGCTCAACGGCACCTTCGCGTTCATCTCGCCGAGCCTGTTGGCGATCGTGATGCCGCTCTTGGCGGTCATTCCCATGACCATGCTGCTGCTGAGCCGGCGTTTCGCCGTGCGGCGTGCGGCCGTCTGGTATGGCGGTCGCGACCAGGATCCCCGCAAAGCCACAACGACGGCGCTTACTTTCTCGAACGCCCTCCGCACCTTCTATAGCTTCATCTACCGGCCAACCGTTCAAACCGAGCATGAGCTCGCCGATCAATCCAACGGTCAACCCTATTTCATCCGGCGATTGGTGTTCACACATGATGTGGCGCCGGTCTTCGGACCTTATCTCTTTGCCCCACTCGAGAAGCTGGTGGGCGCCATTGCGACGAGACTCCGCATCATCCAGTCCGGCCACCTCAACTTTTATCTGTCGCTGATTGGCGCGCTTCTCGTCATCATCCTGTTCATCGCATTGCTCTAACGACAGCCGGGTCGCGCGTTCGCCTCGCGGTACAGGCGCGCGGTTGAAAACGACGTCGTCCTTATGGTTTCGGTCTATGAGCTGCCAGCGCTAGGCATCGGGACGCGTCAGCGCTTGGGCGGCGCTCCGGGCGTAATCGACCGCGGCGCTCTCGCTGGGCGCGCTGCCGGAGAGGACGAGCTCGCCGGGCACGGCGATGAGCCAGTGCCAGCTGCCGCTCCGCTCCTGGTGCAGGGTCAGGTCGATCCGCTTGCTGCCGGGGGGGCCAGCCGGCGGGTCAATGCTTAAGCTTTTCATAAACCCCCCTGAACTAGTCTTGTGAAGGGCGCGATGGCCTGCAGCAAACACGGGCATGGCGCGCCGGTTCCTTCTCCCAAAGGGGGCCATGTCGGGGCGACGGCACAAGACGCAAGCGGAAGGCTGGACAATTGCCGGCGACGCGTTGGCAGGGTTTCCCGGCGCGGCGCTGCTGCTCGGGCCCGGCGAAGCCGTCATTCCAATCAATGCTGCGGCGGCGGCGCTCCTCGCAAGGCATGCCACGCTCGGCAGCGAGCTCGCAACGCTCGCTCGAATGTCGGCGTATGCGGGCGAGCTGGAAACCCTTCCCGGCACCGAGGCGCTGCTGCTCCCCCTGGCCGACGGCGCGCGGCGGCTCGCGCTGCTGCGCGACGCGGCGCTTGCCCACAATCTTCGCGCGGCGCTCGTCGACAGCCGGCAGCGCTACAAGGACCTCGTCGAGATCTCGAGCGATTTCGCCTGGGAGACCGACGCCGATGGCCGTTTCGCTTTCGTCTCGCCGCAGGGGGTCGCCGGCTGGGCGCCCGACACGCTGCTCGGACGCGCCGCGGCCGACTTCTTGGTCGAGCCGAGCGAGGGCAATCCCTTCGCCACGCGGGTCCGTCTCGCCGAGACCGAGGTGAGGGTCCGCCGCGCCGATGGCGGCGAGGCACTGCTCGGCATCGTCGCCGCGCCCTTTGGCGATGCCGCAGGCAATCTCGGGGGCGTGCGCGGCATCGGTCGCGACCTCACGCTCCGGCATGAGCGCGATGTTGCACTGGCGCGCGCCGAGCTGCGCGAACGGCTCTTCACCCATCTCGTCCGCGCCATCCGCGACGAGGTCGATCCCGAGGCGACGCTGGCCGCGGCGGTGCGCGCGACCGGCTTGGCGCTGGGCGCCGCGGGCGGCGTCGTGCTGCGGCGCCGCAACGAGGCACTGGTCGCCGCGGCGAGCTGGGGCGACCCCGGCGAGCAACGGGTCATCGAGCGCGGCACGGCGGCGCTCGACGGCGCGGACGACGTCGCCGCCGCCGCGGTTGGCTGGCAGCTCATCGGTCATGCCGCGCGCTACCGCCAGGCGGTCGAGGGCGCGATCTTGCTCTGGCGGCGCGATGAGGATGGCGGCTTTCCCGAGAGCGACCGCGCGCTTTTGGGCGACGTCGCCGACCAGCTCGGGGTCGCCATCGCGCAAGTGGCGCAGCACGAGCAGATGCGTCTGCTGTCACGCACCGATCCGCTGACGGGTCTTCTCAATCGTCGCGCCTTCTTCGAGGAGCTGGAGCGCCGCTTGCGGCGCATCGAGCGCGGCACGCGCGGCGGGGTGCTGCTCTTCGTCGACATGGATAATTTCAAGCCAGTGAACGACCGCCGCGGCCATCACGCCGGCGATGAGGCGATACTGGCGCTCTGCCGCATCCTCGCCTCGCAGAGCCGCGGCGGCGACCTGCTGGTGCGGCTGGGCGGCGACGAGTTCGCCCTATGGATCGAGGGGCTCGACGAGCCGGGCGCCAAGGCGCGCGCCGCGGCGCTGCTGGCGTCGTCGCGGACGCTGGCGGCCTTCTCCGGCGACGTGGGGCGCCCGCTCGGCATCTCCGTCGGCGTGGCGCTGGTCGAGCCGGGCGGCGGCGAGACGCCGGAGCAGATCGTGGCGCGCGCCGATGCGGCGATGTATCGCGCGAAGACGAGCGGAAAGGGCCGGCTGGTGGTGGCGCCGCCGGCCGCGCTGGTGGCGCCATGATGGAGCTGCTGCAGCGTGTCTTCCGCGCGAGCGGCAAGGCGATCGATTACGAGACGCAGAAGACGCTTGCCGCCAGCCATCAGGCCGGCGACCGGCGACGACTCGCCGGGAGCACCAGCGCGCGTCCGGAGGTGCTCTATTACCTCGCCGCCGATACCGATAGCGCGGTGCGACAGGCGGTGGCCGGCAACGAGGCGACGCCGGTGCAGGCCGATCTCCTTCTCGCGCGAGACCGCGAGCTGGCGGTGCGCGTCGACCTGGCGCAGAAGATCGCGCGCCTGGCGCCTGGCATCGACAAGGAAGGCCATGAGCGGCTGCGCAAGATGACGCAGGAGGTGCTGGAGCTGCTGCTCCGCGACCAGGCCGTGCGCGTCCGCCAAGTGATCGCCGAGACGCTGAAGGACGTGGCGGACGCGCCGCCCGACCTCATCCGCCGCTTGGCGCATGACGCGGAGATCGCCGTCGCCGCGCCGGTGCTGGAATGCTCGCCGCTGCTCACCGACGACGACCTGCTGGAGTTGATCGGCGATCGGCCGATCTCTGGTGCCTTGGGGGCGATTGCGCGGCGCCCGAGCGTGGCTGCGCCGGTCGCCGACGCCATCGCCGCCGCCAGCGATGTCGAGG
>DATJAV010000327.1:0-6683 GCA_035515835.1 Allostellaceae bacterium | reverse complement strand
ACCCCCGCGCCGGGTGAGGGCCTTAGCATCAGGAGCGATGATGCCGCGTCAAGGCTTCCCGCGCCTTGTGATCACCGCCCATGGCGGGCACAATGCCGGCGCCACCACGGGAGTTTTCAGCATCATGGCCGATCCGACGCTGCGCAGCGGTATCTTTCTCGCACCCTCCCACCCGACCGAGGAAGACCCGACGCTCGCCATCCGGCGCGACCTCGAGCTGGTGGAGTGGCTGGACCGGCTCGGTTACGAGGAAGCCTGGATTGGCGAGCACCATTCCGCCGGCTTCGAGATCATCTCCTCGCCCGAGATCTTCATCGCCGCGGCCGCCGAGCAAACGAAGCGAATCAAGCTCGGCACCGGCGTCGTCTCGCTGCCCTATCACAACCCGCTGATGGCGGCGAACCGCATCATTCAGCTTGACCACATGACCATGGGGCGCGTCATGTTCGGCGCTGGCCCCGGGCTCCTAACCTCGGACGCGATGATGCTCGGCATCGAGCCGATGAAGCAGCGCGACCGCATGATCGAGGCGCTCGACGTGATCCTCCGTCTCTTCCGCGGCGAGACCGTGACCGAGACGACGGAATGGTACACGTTGAAGGATGCAAAGCTGCATCTGCTTCCTTATACGCGCCCCTATCCCGAAGTCTGCGTCGCCAGCACGATTACGCCGTCGGGCGGTCGCGCCGCCGGGAAATACGATCTCGGCATGCTCTGCGTCGCTGCCACCCAACCGGATGGCTTCGACACGCTCACCGTCAACTGGAACGTCGCCAAGGAGATCGCCGCAGACCACGGACGCGTGATGGATCCTGCGCGGCTTCGCCTCGTTGGCCCCATGTATCTCGCTGAGACCCGCGAGGAGGCGCGCAAGGCCGCCAATTTCGGCTTCTACAAATGGTTCGACTATTTCCAGCGCATCAACC
This sequence comes from Allostellaceae bacterium, assembly GCA_035515835.1. Taxonomy (GTDB): domain Bacteria; phylum Pseudomonadota; class Alphaproteobacteria; order ATCC43930; family CGMCC-115725; genus DAHUYF01. Next base: position 5,757 of record DATJAV010000327.1, on the reverse strand, counting down.
CCGCGCGCTTCGCCAGTCTGCCCAAGGGCGATCCGCTCGATATCCTCATCGCTGCCGGCGGCATCGTCGTCGGGACGCCCGAGGATGCGATCAAGCAGATCGACCGTCTCTATGCCAAGCAGGGTGCGTTCGGTGCTTTCCTGCAGCTCGCGCATAACTGGGCGAACTGGGAAGGCATGAAGAAATCCTACGAGCTCTATGCGCGTCATGTCGTGCCGCATTTCCGCCGGGCCAATCTGCACCGCATCGAGTCGCTGGAGTGGACGACGGCGCACAATCAAGAGATCGTGGCGGTGACCAAGGCCGCGGCGCAGGCCATGTTTGACAAGCACAAGGCCGAGCGCGAGGCCAAGAAGGCGAGGGGCGAGGCCGCGGAATAGTCCCGCCGCGGCCATGCGCCGCTTCGCCATGCTGCTGCTCGCCATTCCCATCGTCGCCTATGTCCTGGTCGTGGCGGCGATCTATGTCGGCCAGCGGCGCCTCTTGTTTCTGCCGCGTCCCGGCGTTGAGACGGCGATCCCGCCATCGCCGGCCGTGACGGCGCTCCGGACCGAGGCCGAAGATGGCGTCATCGTGACGCATTGGCTGGCGCCGGCGCCCGCCGGTCGACCGACGGCCGTGCTCTTCCACGGCAATGCCGGTGCGGCCGGCGACCTCATGCCCTGGGCCGAGGGATTGCAGAGCGCGGGTTACGGCGTCGTGCTCGCCGATTATCGCGGTTATTCCGGCAACCCCGGCACGCCGAGCGAGACCGGCCTTTATGCCGATGCTCGCGCGCTTCTGGCGGCGCTGAACCGCCGGGGCATCGAGGATCGCGACATCGTGCTCTTCGGCTGGTCGCTGGGCTCGGGTGTGGCGACGGAGATGGCGCTCGAGCATCGCGTGCGCGCGCTCGTCCTGCTGGCGCCCTTCGACTCCGCCGTCGACGTCGCCGCCGGACACTACCCATGGGTCCCGGTTCGCGCGCTGATGTGGGACCGCTTCGACAGCCGCGACAAGATTGCGCGGGTGGATAGGCCGGTCATGATCGTGCACGGCACGGCGGATGACGTCGTACCAGTCGCGCGCGGCCGCGCGCTTTTTGCCGTGGCGCGTGAGCCGAAGCGGCTGCTCATTCTGCCGCAGGTCGGGCATTGGATCGATCCGGCACACGCCCTTGGGGCGGTGACGGATTTCTTGGAGCGGAGGCCTTGAAGCGGGCGCACACGCCGCCACACCCACCTCAATTCTTCCTTAGTGAACGGGGCTTAGCATGCGGACGCCCTCTTGGCGCCCGGGCGATGGGCGCTAGAGGCCGTTGAAGCTGCCCTCCGGGCTCGAGAGGCGCCACATCGTTCCGCTGCGGCACAACATCGGCCTTCGGCTTCGCACCATCCTCCTGGTTGCCGCGGGATTGGTCCCGACGCTGGCGATCACGGCCTATCTCATGGCGCGGCGCGGAGGCGTCGTCGAGGCAATCGTTTTGCCCGGCGCCTTCTTTGCGATCGGCCTCGCCCTCGCCTGGGCGATCAGCAGTCGCACTGTGGCGGCGGTGGCCTCGATCCGCGATGCCGCCGTGGCGCTGGGGCGCGGCGAGGCCATGCCGCCGGTGAAGGCCGTGGTTCGCGAGATCGCGGACGTGGCCGCCGCCTTGAGCGTGGCGGAGGCGCGGCTTGCGGCGCGCACCGCCGAGCATGCGGAGAGCGAGAAGCGCTTCGAGGACTTCGCCACCGCGAGCTCGGATTGGTTTTGGGAAATGGCGCCCGATCTCGTGAGCGTCAAGGTGATTGCCCGCGGCGGCGCCCGCTACTCTGCCGAGGAGGCCGCGCGGCGCAGCTTCAATTGGGCCGAGCGGACCCAAGACGAGGCGCGGCGGGAATTCCTCGTCAATCGATTGCGGGAGCACCGCTCCTTCCGCGACTTCACCATGGAATTTCACGACAAGGGCAGGGTGCGCTACATTAAGATCAGCGGCGTGCCGTACTTCGGTCGGAACCGGGAATTTCTGGGATATCGCGGCACGGGCTCCGACATCACGGTCGAGCGCGAGCAAGCGGAGCAAGTCCGCCTCGCCGAGCAGCGCTATAGGGAGGCGCTCGAAAACATCAACGAAGGCTTCGCCTTGTTCGACGCCAACGAGCGTCTCGTCGCCTGCAACGAGCGCTATCGGCGGATGCATCGGCGCGGCGGGTCGGACGAGGCGTCCGAAGCCGTCGAGCTCGGCATGACGGTGCGCGATCTCTTCGCGCTGCGCGCCCGCAACGGGCTCTACAATTTGCTGCCGGGCCAGACCCCCGAGGAATTTGCCGAGAGCAAGCTCGCCAATTTCCGCAGCTTCCGCGAGCATTGGTATTGGCAGACCGCCGATGGTCGCTGGATCCATATCGGGCAGGCGCGGACCGCCGACGGCGGATCGGTCTCCCTCTGGACCGACATGACCGACCTGAAAGCGGCGGAGGAGGACCGCCGGCGCCTCGAGGGCGAGCTGCAGCATTCGCAGAAGCTCGAGGCTCTCGGCACGCTCGCCGGCGGCGTGGCGCATGATCTCAACAACGTCCTGGTGCCGATCCTGGCGCTGACCAAACTGACGGCCGCACGCATGCCCGAGGGGAGCGCGCAGCGGCGCAACCTGGAGCGGGTGATGGCGGCGAGCCACCGCGCCAAGGGGCTGGTGCAGCAGATTCTCGCCTTCAGCCGCAAGGAAGAGGCGACGAAGCAAGAGGTCGACCTGGGCGCGATCCTGCGCGAGGCGCTCAGCATGCTGCGCGCCTCGATCCCGGCGACGATCCGCATCGTCGAGGAAATCGAGGCGGTGCCGGCCATCTATGGCGATCCCGGCCAGCTGCATCAGGTCATCATCAATCTCGTCACCAACGCAGCGCAAGCGATCGGCGGCGGCAACGGCACGATCGCGCTCGCGCTGAAGCCCGCCGCATCGCCCGAAAGGGATCGCCCCGACGTTCTGCTCGAGGTTGCCGACAACGGCTGCGGCATGGAAGAGGCGGTCCGTAGCCGCATCTTCGATCCCTTCTTCACGACGAAGCCGGTCGGCGAAGGCACCGGCCTCGGGCTCTCGGTGGTGCACGGCATCGTCACCGCTCATGGCGGCGCGATCGAGGTGCTGAGCCGGATCGGCGAGGGGAGCCGCTTCTGCGTTCGCTTCCCGAGCCTCGTCGCGTCGCTCGCGCAACAGGGGCTCGCCGAAGCGACCGCGCCGCGCCCCGCCTGGGGCGAGACGGTCGTGAGCCGGCAACCCGATCACCAATAGCGATCGGCGGGTAACGCAAACCCCCCCGCGCATTGATGACGCGGGAGACCGCCACTATCATGCTGGGCCCATGGATTTTCAGCCGACCGAGGAGCAGCGCGCGATACAAGAGACGGCGCGCGCTTTTGCCGAGAGCGAGTTCAAGCCGCATGCCGCGCGCTGGGACGAGGAATGCATCTTTCCCGTCGACGCGCTGCGCGCCGCCGCGGCGCTGGGTTTTGCCGGAATCTATCTCGCCGAGGACGTTGGCGGCAGCGGCCTCAAACGGTTGGACGCCACGCTGATCTTCGAGGAGCTCGCCGCCGGCTGCGTCTCGACCGCCGCATATCTCTCGATCCACAACATGGCGGCGTGGATGATCGACCGCTTCGGCGATGCGGCGCAGCGCCACCGCTTCCTGCCGAAGCTCGCGCGGATGGAGCACTGCGCCAGCTACTGCCTGACCGCGCCGGGCGCCGGCCCGGACGCCGCCGCGCTCAAGACGCGCGCACGCCGCGAGGGCGACCACTACGTCATCGATGGCGCCAAGGCCTTCATTTCCGGCGCCGGCGCGAGCGACGTCTACGTTTGCATGCTCCGCACCGGCGGCGAGGGTGCCAAAGGCATCTCCACCATCGTCGTCGAGAAGGGAACGCCCGGTCTCGCCTTCGGGAAGAAGGAGAAGAAGCTCGGCTGGAACAGCCAGCCGACGGCGATGGTTATGTTCGAGAATTGCCGTGTCCCCGTGGCGAACCGGCTGGGCGAGGAGGGCGACGGCTTCAAGATCGCGATGATGGGGTTGGATGGCGGCCGCCTCAACATCGCCGCCTGCTCGCTGGGCGGCGCCCGCGCCGCGCTCGCGGCGGCGCTCGCCTATGTCGGCGAACGCGCGCAGTTCGGCCAGAAGCTCGCCGAGTTCCAGGCGCTGCAGTTTCGCCTGGCCGACATGGCGACGGAGCTCGACGCGGCGCGGCTCATGCTGTGGCGCGCCGCGGCGAGCCTCGATGCCGCCGATCCCGAGGCGACGCTGCATTGCGCCATGGCGAAGCGCTTTGCCACCGATGCCGGCTTCAAGATCTGCAACGAGGCGCTGCAGCTCCATGGCGGCTACGGCTATCTGAAGGACTTCCCGCTCGAGCGCTATTTGCGCGACGTCCGCGTCCACCAGATCCTGGAAGGCACCAACGAGATCATGCGCGTCATCATCGCGCGCCGCCTGCTCGCCGCCTCCAACCGCGTGCCATGAGCGTAACCGACGAGATACTGCTCGAGCGCCAGGGCGGGCTCGGCATCGTCACGCTCAACCGTCCGAAGGCGCTCAACACGCTGTCGCTTGCCATGTACCGGGTCTTCGATCCGCAGCTCATCCGCTGGGGTGCCGATCCCGCCGTCGAGGCGGTGCTGGTGCGGGGCGCCGGCGATCGCGCGTTCTGCGCCGGCGGCGACGTGCGGGCGATCTACGATGCCCGCGCCGAGTCCGCCGGCACCGGCGACTACAAGGCCGATTTCTTCCGCGAGGAGTACCGGCTCATCGAGCGCGTGCATCGCTTGCCTAAGCCCTATGTCGCGCTCGTCGACGGCATCGCCATGGGCGGCGGCTGCGGCGTCTCGATCAACGGCTCGCACCGGGTCGTCAGCGAGCGTGCCGTCTTCGCCATGCCGGAGGTGCATATCGGGCTTTTCCCGGATGTCGGCGCCAGCCGCTTCCTCAATCTCTGCCCCGGGCGGGTCGGGCTCTACCTGGCGCTCACCGGAACCCGCATCCGCGCTGCCGACGCGCTCTATTGCGGCTTCGCCACGCATTACGTGCCGCATGACCGGCTTGCCGCGCTGACCGTTGCGCTGGCGGCGCTCGGCGGGAATGGCGACCGCCGCCGGGCGGTCGATGCCGCGATCGCGAACTTCGCTGGCGACGCCGGCGAGCCGCCGCTGGCAACGCTCCAAGGCGAGATCGACCGCTGTTTTGGCGGCGGCTCGGTCGAGGAGATCGTGGGGGCGCTGCGCCGCGAGCGGGCGCCCTGGGCGCAAGCGGCGCTCGGCGCCATCGAGCGTGCCTCGCCTTTGAGCCTCAAGATTACTTTCCGCCAGCTCCAGCTCGGCCGCGGCATGGACATCGAGGCGGCACTGGCGCTCGAATATTGCTTGACCCAGCATGTCATGGCGGGTCACGACTTCTACGAGGGCATCCGCGCCCTGCTGGTGGAGAAGGACAATGCGCCGCGCTGGCAGCACGCCTCGCTCGAAGAGGTGAGCGCGGCGGAGGTCGAGGGATATTTCATGAGCCTGGGCGAGCGCGAGCTGCGCTTCGGCTGACGGAGGAAAGCGATGCGGATCGGCTTCATCGGTTTGGGCAATATGGGCGGACCCATGGCCGCCAACCTGCTCAAGGCCGGACACAAAGTGACGGGGTTCGACCTGGCGAGCCCGGCCCTCGACGCTCTGGCGAAGGCCGGCGGTCTCCCCGCCCGCAACGTCGCCGCCGCGGTCGGCGACGCCGAGCTTGTCGTGACCATGCTGCCGGCGGGGCCCCA
>DATJAV010000326.1:0-6214 GCA_035515835.1 Allostellaceae bacterium | reverse complement strand
TGAGGCCCGGATGGTGGTGGTCCGGTCGGTCATCACCGCGACATCGACGGACAACGGCAGCGAAGCCTGCAGCTGCGGCAGCAGCGCCTTGATGCCGTCGACGACGCCGATGACGTTGGCGCCCGGCTGGCGCTGGATATTGAGGATCACCGCGGGAACCAGATTGCTCCAGGCGGCGAGCCGCGAGTTCTCCGACCCCTCGATCACGTCGGCCACGTCCGAGAGTCGCACGGGGGAGCCGTTCTTGTAGGCGACCACGAGACCGCGATAATCCTCGGCGCTATGCAGTTGGTCGTTCGCGTTGATCGTGTAGGCGCGCGAGGGCCCGTCGAAATTGCCCTTGGGGGTGTTCACGTTGGCAGTGCCGACGGTGGTGCGGAGATCGTCGATGTTGAGGCCGTAGGCGGCGAGCTTCCGCGTATCCGCCTGGATGCGCACCGCCGGCCGCTGACCGGCATTGACGCTCACCAATCCGACGCCCGGGAGCTGCGAGATCTTCTGCGCGAGCCGCGTATCGGCCATGTCCTGGAGCTGCGGGATCGGGATCGTCTTGGAGGTGACCGCGAGCGTCAGGATGGGCGCGTCGGCGGGATTGACCTTGGCATAGATCGGCGGCGCCGGCAGATCGGAGGGCAAGAGGTTCCCCGCCGCGTTGATCGCCGCCTGCACTTCCTGTTCGGCGACGTCGAGTGAGACGTCGAGGGTGAATTGGAGCGTGATCACCGAGGCGCCGGCCGAGCTCTGCGACGACATCTGGTTCAATCCCGGCATCTGCCCGAGCTGGACCTCGAGCGGCGCCGTGACGGACGAGGTCATCACGTCCGGACTGGCGCCGGGATAGAAGGTCTGCACCTGGATGGTGGGGTAGTCGACCTGCGGTAGCGCTGAGAGCGGCAGGAACTCGAAGGCGACGATGCCGATCAGCATGATCGCCGCCATCAGCAGCGACGTCGCGACCGGACGCAGAATGAAGATGCGGGAGGGACTCATCGGCCGCCGCGCTGCCGCGCCGAGCCCGGCGCGCGGCTCATTGCGTGCTCCGCCGGGGCTGTCCTTTCGCGGCAGGGGGCGTCGCTCCGGCGTCGCTCGCCGCCGCTGCCGCGGGCATCGACACCTTGGCGCCGTCGCGCAGCTTGTCGGCGCCGTCGATCACCACCTTCTGGCCGGGTTCGAGCCCGCCTGTCACCGCCACGCGCTCGCTGTCGCTGGGGCCCAGCGTCACTTTCTGCACGGCCACCGTGTTGTCGGGCTTGACGACGTAGACGAAAGTGCCGGGGGCGCCGCGCTGGATCGCGGCCGAGGGGATGATGATGGCGCCGCTGTCGGTGTCGAGCAGCAGCTGGACGTTGACGAACTGGTTGGGGAAGAGCATCTCGTCGGTGTTGTCGAAGACGGCGCGCAGTTTGAACGTACCCGTGGTCACGTCGATCTGGTTGTCGAAGGTACTGAGCTTCCCCGTGGCAATCTTCGTCTTGCCGGACCGGTCGTAGGCGGTCACCTGCAGCGTCGCGCCGGCATTGACGCGCTTCAGCAGCGCCGGAAGGTTGTCCTCGGGGAGGGTGAAGATCACCGAGATCGGCTTCAGCTGCGCGATGACGACGATGCCGGTGCTGTTGCCGGCCTGGATGTAATTGCCGGGATCGACGAGGCGGAGGCCAACGCGGCCGGTCACCGGCGCGACGATGTGGCAATAGGCGAGATTGAGCTGGGCGTTCTCGACCATCGCCTCATCGGACTTCACGGTGCCTTCGTATTGATGGACGAGATAGAACTGGTCGTCGGCCTGCTGCTGCGCGATCGAGTTCTGCTTGGCGAGCGTTTGAAAGCGGCCGAGATCGACCTGCGCGCCTTTGAGCAGCGCCTGGTCCTTCACCAGCTGCGCCTGCAGCTGGTCGAGCGCGGCCTGGTAGGGCCTGGGATCGATCTGCGCGAGGAAATCGCCCTTGTTGACCTCCTGGCCCTCTTGGAATCCGACCTGCATCAGCTGGCCGCTGATCTGCGTCGTCACCGTCACGTTGGCGAGCGGCGTCACCGTGCCGAGCGCGTTCAGAACGACCGGCATGTCGCCGGTCTCGGCGGGCGCGGCGACGACGGGCATCGGTCCATTGAGTGCGTAGCGGCTGGCGCGGGTCGTCTGGCTCTGCGGGTGGAAAATGACCCAGGCCAGCGCCGCAATCAGCATTAGCCCCACCACCGGCCAGAGAAGGCGCGACCAGCGGAGGAGACGCGGTCGGGTCGGGGCGCGGTCCGGCGGGCGGCTTAGAGGCGGACGAAGGTCGACCGGCCGATCATCCATAGTGCGCTCCCGCCTCTGCTCTGCATTCCGGCCGCAATGCTATCCACCTCTCCATCGTCGCCCCCCGACGGCGTCTCACTTTGGTGAGGACTGCCGTCGCATCTCTACTTAGGCCGTCGCCACGCCTGCTATCCCCTTATAACAGCACGTTCTCTAAATGTTCACTTTCTCCCTTCCGCCATAGTAGCGCAGATAAGCGCCAACGCTCAGAGCGGACTTCCTTTGGGAAAATCGGGCGCGCGCTTTTCCCGCAGCGAGGCGACGCCTTCCTTGACCTCGGGGCCGGTGAAGCCGAGAAATTCCAGCGCCAGCGAAGTGTCGAAGCTCGGGCCCGCGAGGCGCAGCCAGTTGTTGAGCGCATATTTGGTCCAGCGAATCGCCGAAGGCGCGCCGGCGACGAGACGCTCGGCGATGGCGAGCGCGGTCTCGTAGGCCTTGCCGTCCTCGGCGACGCGGGAGACGAGGCCGATGCGTTCGGCCTCCTCGCCGGAGAGCGGCTCGCAGAGCAGCAAATAATATTTCGCCTTGGCGAGGCCGCAGAGCAGCGGCCAGACGATTGCCGCATGGTCGCCGGCGGCGACGCCCAGGCGCGTATGACCGTCGATGATGCGCGCACCGCGGGCCGCGACCGAGATGTCGGCCAAGAGTCCCGCCACGAGGCCGGCGCCGACGGCCGGGCCCTCCATGGCGGAGACGATCGGCTTGCTGCAGTTGATGAGGTTGTAGACGAGTTCGCGCGCTTCCTTCCAGATGCGGGCGCGTGTCTCGAAATCGCCGATGATCGCCTCGACCAGCGCCAGGTCGCCGCCGGCGGAGAAGGCCTTTCCGGCGCCCCGCAGCAGCGCGACGCTGATCCCCGGGTCGGCGTCGACGTCGCGCCAGATCTGCGCGAGCTCCGCATGCATCGCCGCGTCGGTGGCGTTGAGCTTTCCCGGATTGTCGAGAATGATCTCGAGCACCCGATCGCGCGGCCGTGCGAATTTGAGCCGCTGATACTGCGCGTAGCCGTTGCTCATCGCGTCGCTTCCTTTTCGATTTCCCCCATCGTCGCAGTCTCAGGCGCGCGACCCCCGAGGGTCAAGTCATGGTCAACGAATGCTTAAAGATCATGGTGCCGATCGTCGATCGTGCCTTCACGTCGCATTAACGGTCACTCGCTTATTTCTATGCGCGGGCGCGTCGCTGTTGCGGCACGCAAGCGGGTGCGGCGATGGACGAAGAATCGATCGGACTTTTCGGACTGGTGTTGATCGTGACGGCGATGGCGCTGAGCCAGCCGTTGCTGAAGCATCCCGTCATCCCCATGCTTCCCGACGTGCAGTGGGACAACGTCCTCGGCGTCATCGGCTGCGGCGATTCCGACTCCAACAACTGCTACATGGCCTTGGCCCAATAGTCACTCGGCGGCGGCGCGACGAGCGCCCCTCTCTTCGATCTCCATCAGGGTCTTCTCCAACCGCTCGCCCTCGGGATCGGCGAGCGCTGCGACGCGCGCTGCGGCGATGGCGTCGACTGCCGCCGGCGGCGGGTAAGCGCCCGCCAGCGCCGGGCGGATGAGGCGCCTCTCGATCTTGGCGAAATTGCCGACGCCTCGCGCATGCGTGTCGCCATAGCCCTTGACGAGCCCGGCTGAGAGCGCGATCTCGAGCGCGAGCCCGCCCGAGAGCGCGGCGCCCTCGGCGATGAGGCCGAGCCAAGCCTCGATCGCTGCCTGCTCCTCGCGATAGCGATAGCTCCGCCGCCGCCAGGGACGAAGGCTGGCCAGCAGCTTGAGGCGGAGGAAACCAGTCACCGAGGTGCTGCGGATGTCCATGCCCCAATGCACTTTGCCGAGCCAGCCGCGTCGCCGCGCCAGCGCCAGGATCGGGCGCGCGAGGGCGGGCGGCAGGATCGAGCACAGCTCCTCGATCCCGGGCTTGAAGAACTCGACGACCGCGAGCGGGTCGCCCGGCGCGAGCATGAGGTCGCCGCGAATGCGCCGCAGGCGCGCCGGGTCGATCTTGGCCTGCGCCACGCGGATCACGTCCTCGAAGGACATGCGGAGCGCCAGATGCCGCGCCGTCTCACGCAGCAGCGTGCCGCCCGACGCGGCTCGCGCATCAGCGTCCCGGATCGCCGCGAGGCGGTCGATATAGAGCTGCGCATAGCGCAGATCCTGATACGCCGCGAGGCGGCGCAGGCCCTCGACGACGACCTTCCGCGCCTCCGGCATCGTCGCCGCCGCCTCGCGCTCGAGGGCCTGCAGTGTCGGAGGGCCTTCGTGCCAGCGCTTATGCGTCGCTGCTGCGCCGCTGCTCGCGACCGCGGCAAGCCCCGCCGCAAAACCGCGCAGATTGGCGTCCACCGACTTGCCCTCGGCGTGGATCGCTGCCGCAAAGCGCTCCGGCGAAATCGGCAGCCGCCCGGAAGCGGCGATGGCGCCCAGCATCACGGCGTTGATGACGCTCCCCGCCTGCTGCGCCGCCGCCTCCATGTCGAAGAGCAAGTGGCTCCCAGCCTGTTGCTCGATGGCGCCGAGGAGCTTCCCGACATCGAGCCGCTCGTCGCCCATGGCAAGGCGCTCGGTCATGGCGTAGATGCGATGGGTCGAGGCGATGACAGCGGTGCGGTCCTTGCTGACGAATCCGTTGGCGACGACGCGCGCCGCCTCGAGCAGCTCGCTGGCGACGACGATGTCGACATCGCCCGCACCCGGCACCAGCGACAGCACGGGGCGCTTGCCGCCGAGCGCGCGCCAGGGGGTCGGCAGTATTTCGATGTAGTAGGTCGTGGCGCCGGTGCGCTGCGCCACGCCCGGGATCGACGTGCTCTGCACCGGCAGCCCCTCGGCGCCGGCGGCCTCGACGATCCAATTGGTGAGCACGCCGCCGCCCTCGCCACCAAGCGCGGCGATGAGGAGCGTGATCGGGCGCGCGGCGCTCATGCGGCGGCCCCTTCGCCGCCCAACCAGCCGATGACGCGCCGGCGCAGCGCGTGGAGCCCGCGGTCCCAGCGGCTCGGGTTGCGGATGGTCTCGGCACGGTAGAAGGAGGGGCAGAGCGCCGCCGCATGCACGACCTCGCCGCAAAGGCCGCAGCCGACGCAGCTTTGAATGACGCTCGCGACGGGATCGCTGCGCAGCGGGTCGGGATTGGGCTTGATGGTGAGCGAAGGGCAACCCGAGAGCCGGATGCAGGAATGGTCGCCCGTGCAGATCTCGTCGTCGACGCCGTAACGCGTCCGCACCACGCGCTCGCCGCGCTGCAGCTTCTGCGCTTCGTCGCCGCGCAGCCGCCGCTGGCGCGCCAATTGGCATTCGCCGTCGGCGATGATCACCTTGAGGCCGCGCTCGGCGGTCTTCATTGCTTCCTTCAGCGTCGCCAGAACGGTGGCCACGTTGTAGGTGCGCACGCGGCGCAGCCAGCGAACGCCCAGCGAGCGCAGCGTCGCCTCGATGCTCATGCCGGGCGCCGTGCCGCTTCGGGTGGTGACGCTCGACGGCATGAATTGCTGGCCGGTGGCGGAGGTGTAGCCGTTCTGCATCACCACCAGCACCCCGTCGCCCTTGTTGAAGAGATTGCTGGCGACGCCGGTGATCATGCCGTTGTGCCAGAAGCCGCCATCCCCCATCACCGCGATGGTGCGCCGGTCGAGATTGGGCGAGACGCCGGCGGCGCTGGCGAGGCTCATGCCGTAGCCGAGGATCGAGTTCCCCATGCTGAAGGGGGCGAAGGTGGCGAAGGAATGGCAACCGATATCGGCACTGATATGCGTCGGCCCGATCTCGCGCTGCATCAGCTTCAAGGCGCTGAACACCGGCCGCTCCGGGCAGCCGGTGCAGAAGGTCGGGAAGCGCACCGGCAAATCCCCGACCTGTTGCGCCGCGGCGCGCTTGCGGGCGAGGAGCGAACCGGCGCGCGCGTCGATGGCGTCGACATC
>DATJAV010000325.1:0-3164 GCA_035515835.1 Allostellaceae bacterium | reverse complement strand
GCTGGGTTACGTCTTCGACGCGCGCGACAACGCCGTCTGCTCCCGTCATTGCGGGGCGGGGGCGGTCGGCGGCGCGCTCGGCAAGAGGCGGGACGGCCATGGTGCCGCATCGTCGGTACGGACATAGGCGACGCCGGGCAGGCCGCTCCTCACGAGCGCTTCGCGGCCTTTGATGCGATCGGGGTCGATGCGCACGCGGATGCGGAACATCAGCTTGTCGCGCTCGTCTTTGGTTTCGACGGTCTTCGGCGTGAACTGCGCACCCTTGGCGACGAAGACGACGCGCGCCGGGATCACATGGTCGGGATAGGCGTCGAGGACGATCCGCGCCGCCGCGCCGATGCGCACGCGGCCGGCATCCGCCGTCGGCAGATAGATGTCCATGTAGACGTAGGATGCGTCGAGCATGGTGAAGACCTTGCCGCCGGCCGGCAGCACCTCGCCCACGTTGGCGACGCGGTATTCGATCGGCCCTAGGCGCGGCGCCGCCAGGGAATTGTCGGCGATGTCGACCTTGTAGAGCTCGACGTCGTGCGTTGCGGCATCGAGCGCATGCTCTGCTTCGCCGACCTTGGCGATGGCCGCGGCGAGCGCGGCATTGGCCCCATCCATCTGCTGCTGGCGCTGATCGAAGACCTCGTCCGAGATGTCATGCTTCTGCACCAGGTAGCGCGCGCGCTCGAGCTCGAGCTTCGCGAGCTGCACCTGGCTCTTCTGCTGGACGACATTGGCGTTCGCTTCATCGAGCGCATGCTGCGACTGCCGCACCACGGCCTCGGTTCGCCGAAGCGTCGCCTCGAGGTCCTGAGTGTCCATCACCGCGACGACCTGTCCCGCCTGCACCATGTCGCCCTCGTCGACGAGAAGCTTGGCGATGCGGCCCGCGAACTTGGTGTCAATGTCGATCTCGTCGGCCTCGAGGCGTCCGTTACCCGAGGCGAAGCCCGGCGGCAGCGCCGGACCGCGATGGAGCCACCAATAGCCGCCGCCGATCGCCCCAAGGAGCAGCAGGAGCGCCCCGAGGATGAGCCTGCGCCGCCGGCGCGGCCGAACCGGAGCGGGAGGGTACGGCACCAGCAAAGGCGGCTGAGGCACCGGCAACAACGGCGCCGACGGCTCCCCGGCGGGTAGCGGCTCTCTCGGACTCCGGGCGACGTTCTCGACGTGTTCTTCGGACATCGATCTCAACTCACTGCTTCGCGCTCGATATTGCTGCAGTGCGGCCGATCGGCATTGATCTCGCTCAATCGCCCTCATATGAATGCGCCCGCCGCGAGATACTGAAAGAAGGCGATAGCGATGCGATCCGTGATCCTGCGCTCCGCGGGGAGCCTCATGTTGCTCGCCCTGATCCTGGCCATGCCCGGCCTAGCCTCAGCGGCGGGGCTCACGGACGCCGACTACCGCTATCTCAAGGCGGAGTTCGGAGTCGCCAAGGACAGTTTCGTCTTGCGCAATATCAGCGCGGCCGACGCGGCGAAGCTGCATGACGCGATCAGCGGCGCCTTGGCCAAGGAGTTCCCCCAAGGCCGCATCTACGACACCGCCGACCTGCTGTTCGACGTCGAGATGCGCACCTGCGAGGCGTGGCAGCTCGCGCATGCCGCTACCTCCTGTCCTCAAGTGACGGACGAGCGTCTGGAGCCGGGCTGGGAGATCGCCGAGCGCAACTGCATCGCCTGCCATTTGACGGGAACCACCGACGCTCCCTCCTTCTTCAAGCTCGTGCAACACGGTCCCATCGATGAGGGCCGGCTCGCCGCCGCGCTGCGCAGCGGCCACCCGATGTCGCCGATCACGCTCGCGCCGCAACAGGTGCAGGATCTGGCGCGTTACATAAACTCGCTGCGCTGAGGTCGCTAAAGCGACATAGATAAACTGGCGCTATCGCTTGCGAGAGGTTGCGCCCGGTCACCCTTTGGGGAACCCGACCGTCTGGGCGAAGGTTACGAAGTGCTCCGCGGGCAGCTGCAAGCTGCGCCCGAGCGCGTCCCGGTCGACGGAGCCGCGGAACACCGTCGCCAAGCCTTCGGCAGCGCAAAAGAGGTAGACGTTCTGGCCGACGAAGCCGGTGTCGGCGAAGGCATAGAGGCGCTTCTCCTCCGCGGCAACGTTGCCCATGCGGATGCCGTCGGCGACATAGACGAGATCGAGCGGTGCCCTCCCGACGAAGTCCTGCGTCCCGGTTTGCGCGCGCATGTCTAGGGCGAGATGCGGCATCAGACGATGGCCTCCCGGGTCGTAGCGCCAGACGCCGTCCGGCAAGGCGAGATAGACCTCGGTCTCGATGGCATGACGCCAGGAGGGTGCCGTCCGGTCGCCGCTTCGCGGCCGGTTGATGCCGAATGCCGACCAGAGAAGGCCCGAGAGCAGAGGGAGCGGCAAAGGCCGGTCGGCGAATTCGCGGATCGATCGCCGATCGCGCAGCGCCTCCGCCAGCGGCTTGCTGCTGAGGGTGGGCTTCGGCAGATCGATCGGTGCCGCCGCCGCGGCGGCGAGGACACCCCCCGCCACGAGCGATGCAGCGGAGAGCAAGCCAAGACCGGCCTCTCGTCGTGTCATCATGCAACCACCCTCTGCCCGGAAGGAAAGGGCTACTCAACCCTGCGGCGGCACCGCGCGCCAGCCTGAGGGACAGGCACCGACATAGGGATAGTATTGGTGATAGAAGTCGCAATAGTACCAGAACCCCGGCGCCGCGCCGGGCGGCAAGTAGGGATCGGGGAAGGGATAGACCGGGTCGGAATACCAGTACCAGTCCGGCCCGACGATCCACCACCAGCCGACACGGCCGCCATAGGGTCCGTGCCACCAATGACCGCCCTCCCAGTAGCCGCGATCGAGATGGCGGATGTCGCCATGCCAGCCGGAATGGAAGTGCCAGCCATCGGTGCCGCCCCAATGTCCGGCCCCGGAGGGCGCGCCGGTGCGATGATCGGCGAGCGCCGGGGTCGAGAGCGCGAAGGCGAAGGCCGAAATCGCGAGAAGATGCCGTAGTCTCATTGTCCTTGCTCCAGATCTTGGTTCTTTTGCTCAGGGATTGCCGCTCGGCCGATGGTGCAGCGAGGCGAACCCTTCCCCTGCCGCCTGCATCATCATCTGCGAGAGCTTCGTCATCTCTTCGTAGTATTGCTCGCTCGCCTTGGCAGCGAAGTGGCGCTGGC
>DATJAV010000324.1:0-10526 GCA_035515835.1 Allostellaceae bacterium | reverse complement strand
TCCGACGCTCGCCACTTGGGGGACACCGGCGCAGCGCGAGCGCTGTGCGCCGCCGGCGCTCCGGGGCGAGGAGATCTGGTGCCAGCTCTTCTCCGAGCCCGCCGCCGGCTCCGATCTCGCGGGGCTGCGCACGCGCGCGGAGAAGCGAGGCGACGAATGGATCATCAACGGCCAGAAGATCTGGACGTCGGGCGCGCATTACAGCGACTTTGGCATTCTGGTGACGCGAAGCGACCCCACCGTGCCCAAGCACAAAGGCCTCACCTTCTTCTTTCTCAGCATGACGTCGCCCGGCATCGAGATCCGGCCGATCAAGCAGATCTCCGGCCACTCGCATTTCAACGAGGTCTTCTTCACCGATGTGCGCATCCCCGACGGCCAGCGCCTCGGTCCGGTAGGCGCGGGCTGGCAGGTGTCGCTCACCACGCTGATGAACGAGCGCCTCGCCGTCGGCGACGCGCCCGGCCCCGACTTCCGCGAAATCTTCGATCTGGTGCGCCGCCTTGAGCTCGAGGACGGACCGGCGATCAAGAACGCCGCGGTGCGCGAGCGCCTGGCGCAATGGTATGTCCGCACGCAAGGCCTCAAATACACCAAGTTCCGCACCATGACGCGGCTCTCGCGCGGCGAGACGCCGGGGCCCGAGGCCTCGATCGGCAAGCTCGTCAGCGCCTCCAAGCTGCAGGAGATCGCGACCTTCGGCATGGACCTCATGGGCATGGCCGGGATCATGGCGGATGAGGCGGCGATACCGGCCAACGCCCTCTTCCAGCAGGCGCTCCTCTATTCGCCCGCGCTCCGCATCGCCGGCGGCAGCGACGAGATCCTGCGCAACATCATCGCCGAGCGCGTGCTGGGCCTCCCCGCCGACGTGCGCGTCGACAAGGACCTGCCGTTCAAGGAGCTGCCGACGGGGAAGAGGTGATCAGGAACCAGGAAGTTTTGACGCCTGGTTCCTGGCTCCTATCGCGGCGGCTGCAGCACCACGCCGTAACGGGCAAAGATGCGCTTCACGGTGCCGTCGGCCAGCATGCGGTCGAGCGCGCCGTCGACCGCGCTGCGGAACGCGTCGTCGGGACGGCGCAGCCCCACGGCGACGTTCCAGCTGAGATCGGGGGTGTTGTCGAAGAGATAGACCACCTTCAGCTTGGCACCGGGATGGCGGAGGTTGTAGTAGCCGGCCGAGGTCGGGGTCACGGCTGCGGCGTCAACCTCGCCCTTCACCAGATACGTCAACAGCTCGTCCTCGAAATTGGCGGGTAGCGTGTCGACCCCGCGTTGGTTCAAGGTCATCGCCGCGATCGAGCTGGTGAGGACGCCCACGCGGCGCCCGCGCAGATCGGCGATCGAGCGCGCGCCGCGTCCGTTGCCCCGCAAGACCAGCGCCACGCCGCTGCGGCGGTAGGGCTTCGAGAGCTTCAGGCCCGAATCCTCCTGCGCCTCGGGGTCGGCGATGCTGTCCATGACGATGTCGCAGGGCGCGCGGTAGAGGTCGTAGCGCGAGATGATCCATTCCCGGGTCAGGCTGACGCCCAGCCGATGCGCCAGCGCTTCGGCCATGTCCAGTTGGAAGCCGTGGATTTTACCGTCCTTGGCGGAAAAGGGCAGTGCGTTCGGATGGGCGCAGACCGCGAGGGTGCCGCTCGCCTTGATCTCGTCGAGGCTGCGCGCCGAGACAGACGTCGCCAGAAACAGCAGAAGGACGGCAAGGACGGCGGATGATAGGCGCATGGGTCTCCCCTCAATCGGGCTTTAGATGGCGGATGTAATGCAGAATGCCGCGGATTTCCCCATCGCTCAACGCGCCCTTGAAGGACGGCATCAGGCCTTCCTTGCCCTGCTTGATGCGGTTGATGATGAAGGCATCGCTGCGCTTGGTGCCCATGAGCTTCGGCCCCTTGCCTTGCTCGCGCCCGCCATTAGCGTGGCAGAAACCGCAGGTCGAGGCAAAGAGCCCCGCCGCATCCTCGTCGCTCATGGTCTTGGCGGCGGCAGTCGGCGCCGAGAGCGGCGCCGCAAGCAGCAGAGCGGCAACAGCAGTAAGAGCAGATATCTTCATTAGCGAGGCTCCACGTCGAAAGGGCGGGGCAAGAGGCCCCGCCCTTCCTAACGCTTCTTCCGAGACTATTTCAGCGCATAGACCGTCAGCACGCCGGTGTTGCGCGGCATGCTGGTGAAGGGCTCGCCGAACATCTTCGGATAGCCGTCGGTCACCATGCCGCCCCAGCCGGCGACCACGGCGACATACTGCTTGCCGCCCGCCCAGTAGGTCATGATGCCGCCGTCATGGCCGACGCCGTCCGAATGCGACCAGAGCTCCTGGCCGTTACGGCTGTCATAGGCGTGGAGCACGCCCTCGGCATCGGGCACGAAGAGCAGGTTTCCTGCGGTCGTCAGCAGGCTCGCCAACGGCGGCTCCTTGTACTTGATCTGCCATTTGAGCTGACCCGTGACCGGGTCGCGCGCGTCGACATGGCCCCAGATCTTGTCTTGGCCCGGAGGCGGCACTTCGTGGAAATCGGCGCCGATGTTGAGCTGAGCCTGCGGCTCGAGGATGGGACGGGTCTTCACCACCTTCAAGTCGATGCACCACTCGTTGCCGACCTTGTACCAGGTGTTGGTGCGCGGATCGTAGGAGCCCGAGTTCCAGCTGACGCCGCCATCGATGGCCGGGCAGAGCGGCGGATCGACGTGACCGGCAGTGAAGTCGCGGCGGCCGATCAACTCGCCCGTGTGCGGATCGATGTTCTTGACGAAGTTGCTGTTCTCGGTGATGCGCCAGACATTGACGATGCTGCCATTGCCGCGATTGTAGACGAAGATGTAGCCGCTCTTGTTGGGATGGACGACAAGCTTCTGGCCGCCTTCGTCGACCATGACGAACTCGCCGATGGCGCTGTCGAAGTCCCAGGCGTCATGCGGCAGCTCCTGATGGTAGAATTTGAGCTTGCCGGTGTCGGGATCGAGGGCCAGGACCGAGGTGGTATAGAGGTTGTCGCCGGGCCGCGCGCCTTTGTGCTCGTAATCGGCGCCTGACCAGTCGTAAAGCGGCGCGGGATTGGCGGTGCCCCACCAGAGCGTGTTGGTCTCGGCGTCGTAGGTGCCGGGCATCCAGCCGCCGCCGCCGCCCGTCCGCCAGGAATTGTGGCCCCATGTCTTTTTCGTCTCCTTGGTGGGCGCGACCGTCAGGAACTCCCACTTCTTCTTACCCGTCTGCGCGTCGACGGCAAAGATCGGGCCGCGATAGGGCCACTCGCCGCCTTGAGCGCCGATGACCACCATGTCCTTGACCACCACCGGTGCGCCGGTGAAGCCCACGGTGAGCTTCTCGGAGTTGATCAGCTTGGTGTCCCATTTCTTCGTGCCGGTCTTCTGGTCGATGGCGATGAGGCGCCCGTCCACGGTGCCGACATAGACATTGCCTTGGCCCAGCGCGACGCCGCGATTATAGGGCGAGTGCGTCTGGCGCTTGATCAGCTTCTCGTCGACCTTTGGAATATAGGACCAGATCACCTTGCCGGTTGCGCCGTCAAGTGCATAGGTCCGGCTGTAGGAGCCGGAATAGTAGAGAACGCCATCCTCGGCCAGCGGCATCGACTGCAGGCCCCGCGTATCGCGGCCGGGATCATGCGTCCAAGCGACTTGCAGGTTCTTGACGTTGTCGGTGTTGATCTGGTCGAGGGAGCTGAAATCATAGTCGCGCCACGTGCCGTGATAGCTCGGCCAATCGCGGCCTGTTGCCCCCTCCATGCTCGCCGAGGTCGGCGCCGGCGTTGCCGCTTGGCTGGTGGTGCTGGCCGGCTTTTCGGATGCGCAGCCCGCCAGCAAGGCGGCTGCGCTCACCGCCATGGTCAGAAACATTCCCCTCTTGTGCATCGCTTCCTCCAGGTTTGTGCGCCAGCCGTTGTTGCTTGCCCTCGCCCGGCGCTCGCTTCCCGTCCCTTTTTTGGTCGGGATCTCCCTCCCTAATTAGCCCAAAGCCGTTGTCGGGTCGACTACTTCCTTCGAGGCAAGGTCAGACGAGTTTGTAGCCGCGCTCCAACTCGATCTCGATGAGGCGCGGACCGCCTTCGGCGAGCGCCGCGCGCAGCAGCGTCGCCACCTGGTCGAGCGATGTGGCGCGATCGGCGGCGACGCCGAGCGAGCGGGCGAGCCCGACATAGTCGATGGCGGGATCGGTGAGCTCCATGCCGACATAGCGGTCGGTCTGCGCGGCGAAGCCCTTCATCGCATGGGCGCGCTGCTTCAGGATGCGATAGGAGCGATTGTTGAGGATGACGAAGACGACGGCGACCTTGTCATGGGCGGCCGTCCAGAGCGCCTGACAGGTGTACATGGCGCTGCCATCGCCGATGAACGCCACCACGGGCCGCTCCGGCAGCGCGAGCTTGACGCCGAGCGCGGCGGGCAGGCCCCAACCGATGCCGCCGCCGCGCAGGCCGAACAGGCTTTGCGGATCGTCGCTCCGCAGCATGTGGCGGAGCCCCAGACCCGAGGAGACCGCTTCCTCGACGACGACGACGTTGCGCGGCAGCAGCTCGGCGACCGCCTGCCAGAGCGCGAGCGGCCTGATCGGCGACTTCGTTGCCTCGGCCCGCGCCTTGGCGTGGAGCTCCTCGCGCGCCGCGGCGAGCCGGCGCGTCGTCTCGGCAAGCCGTGTCGCGGCGCGCGCACGCTCGGCGCTGCCCATGCGCTCGCCGAGCGCGGCCCCAAGGTCGGGCAGCGTCGTCTTGGGATCGCCGAGGATGGCGACCTTCGCAGCGTAGTTCTTGCCGATTTCCCAGGGGTCGACGTCGATATGAATGATGGGAAGCCCCGGCGGCATCGGATCGACGTCGGACGGCAGCGACAGCGTGAAGAGATCGCCGCCGACCGACAGCAGCAGGTCATGCTGCTCGAGGACGCCGCGAATCGCCGACGCCAGACGCAGCATCGGCCCGGCATAAAGCGGGTGCGATGCCGGAAACGACGCGGTGTTGGCGATGCCCTCGGCATAGACGGGCGCACCCAGCAGCTCCGCCAGCGCCGCGAGCTCGGCGTGCGCGCGGCGCTGCGCCACGGCGTCGCCGGCGATGATCAGCGGCCGCTCGGCGCGCGCCAGGAGCGCCGCCGCGGCCTCGAGCGCCGCGCGCTCGCCGCGGAGACCTGCGGCCAGCCGCGTCGGCGCGCCGAGATCGAGATCGGCCTCGCTGTTGAGGACGTCGGCAGGCAGCGACAGGAAGACGGGTCCCGTCGGCGGCGCCAGCGCCGTCTTGGCGGCGCGGTGGACAGCACGCGGCAGGTCTTCGATGCGGCGCACTTCCGAGGACCATTTGACGAAAGGCCGGGCGATGGTCGGCAGATCCGCCCATAGGATGGGCTCGGATTGGATGAAGCTCTGATCGTGCTGGCCGGCGGTGAGGAGAATCGGCGCCTGCGCCTTTTGCGCGTCGTAGAGCATGCCCAGCGCGTTGCCGAGGCCGGGCGCGACGTGGACATTGGCGACGGCGAGGCGGCCCGAGGCCTGGGCATAGCCGTCCGCCATCGCCATGACCGCGGCTTCCTGCAGCGCCAGCACGTAGCGGAGCTCCGGCTCGACGGCGAGCGCGTCCATCAGCGGCAGCTCGGTGGTGCCGGGATTGCCGAAGATGACCTCGACGCCTTCTTGCTTCAGGAGCTCGAGAAAGGCGCGTTTCCCCGAGATGACCGGCATGCTCCCATCCTCCCTGCCGACGACGTTAGCGCCGCGGGCATCGCGTCGCCAGCGTTGTGAGCGCCGCAGAGGCGACGTCGCCCGCGACAAGGGGGTCGCGGGCGGCGCGTCGGCACGAACCGTTGGTCGGCAACGCCGGAACGGCCGCGCGCGGCGCTCTTTTGCGCCGCTACGCGGGCGCGCGGCTCAGATCGATTCCTTGAGTTCCTTGGCGGCGCGGAACGCCACCTTTTTGCTGGCTTTGATCTTGATCGGCTCGCCTGTCGCGGGATTGCGGCCCATGCGCGCCGCGCGCTTGCGGACGACAAGAATGCCGAGTCCGCCGATGCGGATACGGTCGCCCTTCTTCAGGTGCTTCACGATCTGGCCTACCATGGTGGTGAGCACGGCTTCGCTCGCTTTCTTCGCCATCTCGTGCTCTTCGGCCACCTGCGCCGCCAGATGCTTCAACGTCACCGTGCTCGAGGCACCCGCCTTTTTCTTCGCTGCCATGGAAATCGGACTCCCTCTGGGTTCAAGTCACAACGGCATTTGCACTGCTACAGAATCACGACAACGCCGGCAAAGCAAGTGTTTGCGTGATGTGGCCGGCGATTTCGCAGCCCGCGGCGCCGAGTCGCCCGATGGCAGAAACCCGCGTCTCACCGAGGTTTTCGAGTGTCCGCGAGGCTGCCGTTCGACACGGGTGAACGGCGCTCCTCGGCGTCTTCGTACTCGCATGAGCAGGAGGAAGTAACCGCGGTTTTCGTCTCAGCGATAACTACATATTAGCCATCGAGAGACAAGCGCTTCTCGTGGACGGTCTGGGTCTCGACTTGAAAAACACTTGTGGCACAAAGGATTTATTAACCTCTAGACCCGACCCTGAGCGGCGTTCGCAACATTTTTGGGAGACGTTTCGATGCGTAAGAAGATGCACAAGACGGCGCGCAAGTCGCATCGCCGCACCAAGGCGAAGGCCGCGCGCGCTCATGGCGCGGTGCGCAAATCGGCGCGTCGCGTGAAGCGCGCAAAGAAGGCCCATGCGCGTCGCCCGGCGACGAAGGCCGGCCGCCGTCGCGCGATGAAGCGGCGGTAGTCAGCACCTGAACGTGCTGCGCACTGCCCGGCGCCGACGCATTCGAGCAGCGGCGCCGGGCAGTTCGTTTTGGGGAGGACCCTGTCAGTTCTCAGCCGTGAAGACGCACTGAAAACTTTGCCCGAGACTGACCGCTCACACGCTCCTGCCCTCCGGCTATACTCCCCTCATGTCGTCGACCTACAGCGCCAATGACGGCGCCGCTTACGAGCGGCTGATGGGACGCTGGAGCCCGCTGCTCGCGGCGGCGCTCGTCGCCTTTGCCGGCATCGGCGATGACGAGGAAATCCTCGATCTCGGCTGCGGCACCGGGAGCCTTTCGCTTCTCCTTGCCGAGCGCGGATCGGCGCGGCGGATCCTCGGCATCGACATCGCCGAGGCTTATATCGCCTATGCGGCGGCGCGCTGCCGCGATCCGCGCCTCCGTTTCGCCGTGGGCGATGCCACCCGGCTCGATCTGCCCGACCGCAGCGTCGATCGTGCCTTCTCGCTGCTCGCGCTCAATTTCGTGCCGTCGCCGGAGCGCGCCATTGCCGAGATGCGGCGCGTGACGCGGCCCGGCGGGAGCGTGGCGGCGGCGGTCTGGGATTTCGCCGGCGGCCTTGTCTATCAGCGCATCTTCTGGGACACGGCGGCCGCGCTCGATGCCGATGCCGGGCGCGCCCGCGCCCGGCATTTCGCGAGCCCGCTGACGCGCGCGGGCGAACTTGCTGCCGCCTTCGCCGCGGCCGGCCTCCGCGAGGTGCGCGAGACGTCGCTTACCATCCGCATGCGCTACGCCGATTTCGCCGACTACTGGGAGCCGATCCGGGAGGCGCAAGGTCCCGTCGGCGACTACATGAAGCGCCTCTCGCCCGAGCGCGTGGTCCCGCTGCGCGAAGCGCTCTGCGACGCCTATTGCTGCGGCAGCCCCGACGGTCCCCGCAGCATGGCCGCCACCGCCTGGGCCGTCGCGGCGACGGTTTAGCGGGCAAGGGCCTTGTCATATTCGCGCCCGCCATTTAGGCTCCGGGCCTCGCAACTTGATAGAAAGGAGGTGATCCCGTGTCTCATTGTCCTGGACTTCGGTCGATCAACGTCATGGCCGGGATCGCTGCCGTTGCAGAGGTCACTCAAGCGTAAGCGCGCTCGGTCGCGGTCGCGGATTGACCGCTGTCAGACAGTGGAAGGGCCGCCCTCGGGCGGCCTTTCTTTTTAGGAGTCCCGGGATGAGCAGCGACCGGCGGGTGATCGCCGTGGCGCTGGCGGGCTTCGTCACCTTCCTCAATCTCTATGCGCCGCAGGCGCTGCTGCCGATGCTGGCGAAGGACTTCAGAGTCGGCGCGGGTCAAGTCAGCTTGACGGTGAGCGCCACCACTTTCGCGATCGCGCTCATCGCGCCTTTCGCCGGCGCCGCCGCCGACGTGCTGGGACGAAAGCGCGTCATCGCCACCGCCATGCTGGCCCTGGTCGTGCCGACGGCGCTGGTGGCGCTCGCTCATGGCCTCGGGGCGATGGTGCTCTGGCGCTTCGTCCAGGGACTGCTCCTGCCGCCGGTCTTTGCCGTCACCATTGCCTATGTCGGCGAGGAGTTTCCGCCGACCGAGGTGACGCGGGTCACCGGGATCTACCTCTCGGCCAGCAGCTTCGGCGGTTTTCTAGGGCGCTTTCTGACCGGTCTTCTCGCCGAGGCCTTGGGCTGGCCGGGCGCCTTTCTGAGCCTTGCCGCGATCACGCTTGCGGCGGCGCTCGCCGTGACGGCGCTGCTGCCGCGCGAGCGTCAGTTCCGGCGCGCCGCCGGTCTCTTGAGCTCGGTGCGCCAGATGCTGCGCCATCTCGCCAATCCGCGTCTCGTCGCCACATATGCGGTGGGGTTTGGCGTCCTCTTCACCTTCGTCGCCACCTTCACCTATGTGAGCTTCCATTTGGCGGCGGCGCCCTACGGGCTTTCGCCGACGGCGCTCGGCGCCATCTTCGTCACGTATCTGACGGGGGTGGGAACGACGTTGCTGACCGGGCGCGGCGTCGAGCGCTTCGGGCGCCGCACGCTGGTGCTGCTGCTGATCGCAATGTGGGTAGCGGGACTGCTGCTGACCCTGCTGCCCTCGCTGGCGGCGATCATCGCCGGCCTTGCCGTCAGTGCCGGCTGCGGCTTCGTCTGCCAAGCGGTGGCGACAGGCTATGTCGCGGTCACAGCGCGCGAGGGGCGCTCGGCCGCGGTCGGGCTCTATGTTACCTTCTACTATATCGGCGGCAGCGTCGGCGGGGTGCTGCCCGGCCTCGTCTGGGAGCGCTGGGAATGGCCGGGCACAGTGGGGATCGTGCTCGCGATGCTGCTTGCCATCGCTCTCATCGTCGCCGTCGCTTGGCGCGCGGGCGCTACTGGTTCCGCCAGCGATCGATGATGCCGTCGACGAAATCCCGGCCCTTGTGGTCGTCTTCCCAGGCCTTGGGGAAATTCGCCGCCTCGCCCTTCGGCCGGAATTGCGGATCGAGCTCGTTGAAGCGGATGCGCATGGGGTGCGCCACGCCTTCGCCGACCGCGATCGCCTCCCGCTGGCGCAGCGTCGGCAGCGCCGCCATCAGGCCCGCGGCATCGTCGGGCAGCATGTTGCGCACATAGGCGCGGTCCTTCTCGTTGTTCATGCGCAGCGCGAAGATGGTGCTGCATTGCGAGAGGATGGTCTCGCTGAGCTCGGCCGGGCGCTGCGTCACGAGGCAAAGCGAGACGCCATATTTGCGGCCTTCCTTGGCGATGCGCGCAATCGAGCGGATGGTCGGCTCGAAGCCCGCACTCTCGTCGCGCGGGATGTAGCGATGCGCTTCGTCGCAGACGAGGAGGATGGGAATCGCCTCGTCGCGGTCGCTCCAGAGCGCGAAATCGAAGATGATGCGGCAGAGCAGCGACACGACCACGTTGACGATCTCCGACGGCACGGCGGAGATGTCGAGGATGGTGATGGGCTTGCCCTCGACGGGAATGCGCAGGATGCGGCCGATGAGCTCCGCCATGTTGTCGCGCACCGTCAGGCCCTCGAACATGAAGGCATAGCGCCGATCCTTGCGCAGCGCCTCGATGGTGCTGTAGAGGCGGATATAGGGGAGCGAGCTGTCGGGGCGGTCGAGCTTTCCCATCTGCTCCTGGATGCGCTGCATCACCGTGTTCATGCGATAGGGAGACGGCGTGTCGACCGTGAGCTGAGGATGCGCGTCCTTGCCGCCGCCGAGGAAATCGACCTTGGCCTGCATGATCACTTCCTTGAGGATCGGCACCTCGCGGCTGCGCGCGATCGGATCCTTGGAGCAAAGGACCTCGCAGATCTCCTCGAAGCTGAAGAGCCAATAGGGCAACTGCAGCCGGTCATGCGTGACGCGCTCGGCGAAGTCCGGGAAGGCCGGCGAATATTCGCCATGCGGATCGAGCAGCACGACATGGCCGTTGGGATGCGCGGTCAGCAGCGTACGCAGCATCAAGGTGAGGGCGCAAGACTTGCCCGAGCCGGTGGTGCCGACGATGGCGGAATGCTTTGAGAGGAATTCCTGCGAGAGCAAGTAAGCGGGCCGCGTCTCGTCCTGATGCAAGGAGCCGATCGCCAAGGTCCAGGTATTGGGCTTGGCATAGATGAGGGCGATGTCTTCCGTCGTGGTGGTGAAGACCGGCGCGCCCAGCACGGGATAGATTGAGATGCCGCGCGCGAAGCTGGTCTTGCCGTCGCGGTTGCTGGTCGCTTCGCCCAAGAGGTCGATCACCGCCACCGCCATCGGCTGGTCGCCGCC
>DATJAV010000323.1:0-4972 GCA_035515835.1 Allostellaceae bacterium | reverse complement strand
GCTCGACATTGCCAAGGAAGGCGTCATCGTGCGCGAGATGGTGGAGGGCCTCGACCTCGCCGGTCTCCAGGCCCAGACCGAAGCAGAGCTGGTGCTTGCCAACGATTGGAAGCGCCTAGCGGCGCCGCTGGTTTAAAATCCCTCCCCCCCTTGAGGGGGAGGGAAGGGTGGGGGGTACGCGCGCGGAGCGCGCAGAAAACAACATTTCGCGAGAACGGGCGCCTCGCCCCCTCCAGGGGGAGGGGGAATTTTGGTTCTGTGAGATTACGCCGCGGCTTTCCGCGCTGGCCCGTAGAGGGCGACGCCGACCAGCACCACGACCGCTTGGAAAAGAGGAAGGAGGGCGACCCAGCTGCCGAGCACGATGAAGGCGCCGGTGGCGGCCCAGCCGATCGACGAGAAAGCCTCCGCGAAAGTGGCGATGCGCGAGGAGGTGTGGCGCCGGCGGAAATGGCTGCGCTTGGCCTGGAGGCGGAAGGCGAGCTGAATCTCGGTCGACGCGGCGGCGGCCACGACGATGCCGATCGCCGAGATCAGCGCGGCCCAGGGCGAGATCAGCGCGAAAGCGAGGACAAAGGGACCGAACACGATGCCGGTGGCGCCCAGCACCGAATCGATCTTGGCGACCAGCACTTGGCGTGCCGTCACCGGCGCCGTGGCGATGAGGTCGGGCGCGTCCTCGCCGGAGATGGCGAGCCAGGCGAGCGCGCCCGCAAGCTGGCCCGCCGACATGATCAGCACCGGCGTCAGCACGCCCTCGATGCCGGTGGCGTCG
Organism: Allostellaceae bacterium; assembly: GCA_035515835.1. GTDB lineage: Bacteria > Pseudomonadota > Alphaproteobacteria > ATCC43930 > CGMCC-115725 > DAHUYF01. Next base: position 4,197 of record DATJAV010000323.1, on the reverse strand, counting down.
CCGTGGCTCTTCCACAGCAGCAACGCCGGCGGCAGCAAATAGAGGAGCTGCATCAGCGTTTGCGACATGAGCCAGGGATCGCGCCGGAGCAGCGCCCATTCCTTGCGGCGCAGCACATGGTGGGGCGCGGCGGGGCGGAAGCTCGTGAGGCGGCGCTGCTGCGCCGCGTTGCGGGCGACCGCCGATGCGGCGATGGTGTACTCGCCGAAGCGCCCGGCAAAGCAGAGGATCGAGGCGGCCAGGAGCGCGAGGCTGAAGGCGAGAACCGCGGCGAGCGCCCCGGTGCCGCCGAGGATAGCGCGCGCCGGCGCCCAGAACGGGCTCGCGACGTCGGGAGCCAGCGCCACCATGCGCTCGGAGCGCAGGAAGGCGAAGCGCGACAAGGTGCCGTAGGAGAGGATGGCGCCGACCTGGAGGCCGATGACGAAGCTCGCGCCGATGACGGCCGCCACGATCTGCGAGACGAAACGCGCACGCTTCGGGCCGATGAGGCGGAAGAGGGCGATGGTGAGCGGCACCGCCAGCGCCACCGCCGCCATCGCCATCGCCGCGACGACGCCATAAGCGGCGAGCCAGCGCCAGCCGCCGATGAGCGCCAGCACGTCGATGACCGGCGCCGAGAGCGCGAGGCCCATGATGCCGATGCCGAGCGTCATGGCGCCGATGCGCACGGCGAAGAGTCGCCGCGCCACCACCGGTGAGGAGAGGATGAGGTCGAGGTCCGAGCGGACGTAGAAGACCCGCGTCACCGATTCGATCGCTTGCGACAGCATCAGCGACCAGGAGAGGAGCGCGGTGCCGGTGACCGTCACCAGCGTCAGCTTGCTGGGCTCGCCCGCAATCGCCGCATAGGGCGCGAGGAGGGGCCATGCGGCGAGGTGCATGAAGGCGATGAAGAGCGTGCTGCCGATGACGACGCCGCGCACGCGCCGCCGCCGCCCGGCGCTGATGAAGGACATGAACTCGCGCCAGGAGAGGCGGCATTCGTGGCGGGCGAACCAGGCGATGGTTCCCGGCGCGCTCACTGCGCAGCGGCTCCTTGGGCGACGAGGGTGAGGAAGGTCTCCTCGAGGCTCTCGCCTTGTCCGGCCTGGCGGCGGAGGTCGTCGAGCGTGCCTTCGGCGATGAGCTTGCCCTCGGCGATGACGCCGATGCGGTCGGCCATGCGCTCGGCGACCTCGAGGATGTGCGTCGTCATGATGACGGTGCCGCCGGCATGGACGCGCTCGCGCAGCACGGTCTTGACCTGGCGCGCGGCGGCGGCGTCGAGCCCGGTCAAGGGCTCGTCGAGAATGATGAGCTTCGGCTCATGCACCAGCGCGCCCGCCAAAGCCACTTTCTGCCGCATGCCCTTGGAGAAGCCTTCGCAGCGCTCATTGGCATGGGGCTCGAGCCCGAGCCAGCCGATCAGCTCGCGCGCCCGCGCCTCGCCCTCGGCGGCGTCGACGCCCCAGAGCCCGGCGATGAACTCCAGATACTCGAGCGGCGTCAGCTTGTCGTAGATCATCGGCTCTTCCGAGAGCCAGGCCATGATGCGCTTGGCCGCGATCGGGTCCTTGAGCGCATCGATGCCGAAGATCGAGATCGACCCGGCATCGGGCTTCAAGAGCCCGCTCACCATGCGCAAGGTCGTGGTCTTGCCCGCGCCGTTGGGGCCGAGCAGCGCGTAGAACTCGCCGATGCGCACGCTCAAATCGAGGCCGTCGACTGCGGGCCGCGCGAAGCGCTTCTCGAGACCTTTGATCTGCAGGGCGAATAGCGGCTGGATCTGGCTCATCGACGCTCGAAGATCGTTTGCGCCATCGCCGTCGACGGCCAGTGATGGAGCCTAGGCAAGAGAAGTTTCCGCACGGTAAATTCTCACCGGCAATTGCCTCAAATGCCCGAAAGATCAGTAATTTAGAGCCCCTCTCCCGCACCGCGGGAGAGGGTGGCGCGGCGCAGCCCGCCCCCCTTCCGTCCCCGTTGCCGCAACGCCAGCCGAGCATGCGTGATACTCGCGTTTCGTCCCTCCCCCTTTTGAGGGGAGGTCGGCGGCGCGAAGCGCGGCCGGGAGGGGGCGCAGGCGTGATGCTTCAGAGAGATTCTTTTCGCGCGCTGCCGCGGGCGGCCCCCCGCCCAACCCCCCTCAAGGGGGGAGGGGCGAGACATTGGCGGCGTTGTCGTTGTGCTGTCCGCCATCGCCCGTGATCACAAGATGATGCTTCGTGCCGGCGAAGTCGACAACGAAGGGGTGGATCGGATGCGGACGCCGGCGGGGCGTGCCGCCCCGATCTTTACGCGTGCTCGCGAACCTCCCACAATCGTCGCATGGCTCGGAAGACGTTGGCGATTGCCGTGATCGGCGCGGGGATGGGGGGGTTGGCGGTGGCGGCGACGTTGCGGCGCGCCGGATTCGCGCCAGAGGTCTTTGAGCAAGCGCCGCGCTTCGCCCGCATCGGCGCCGGCATCAAGATGATGCCGAACCCGATGAAGGTGCTGCGCGGCATCGGCATCGAGGATCGCTTGCGCGAAATCGCCTTCGTGCCCCTTTCGCATCTGAACCGCGCCTGGGACAGCGGCGCCGTCATGCGCGAGCTGCCCATGCCCGAGGGCCTCTATGGCGCCCCCTATCTCTGCATGCACAGGGGCGATCTGCACGATGCCCTGCTCTCCGCCCTGCCGGGCGAGAGCATCCATCTCGGCAAGAAGCTCGTCGGCCTCGATCAGGCTGCGGGTGGCGTGACGCTCTCCTTTGCCGACGGCACGCGCGTCGGGGCCGATGCCATGGTCGGCGCCGATGGCGTCCACTCGCTGGTCCGCGATCTCATCATCGGCAGGGATGCGCCCATTCACCGGGGGCGCAGCGCTTATCGCGCGGTCTTCCCGGCGGCGCTGCTGGGCGGCCGCGACATCGGTCGGTCGCGGACCAAATGGTGGGGCGTCGACCGCCACATCGTCGTCTACTACACGACGCGCGAGCGCAGCGAGGTCTACTTCGTCACCAGCGTGCCGGAGCCCGCGGAATGGGTGACGCGCGAATCCTGGTCGGCGAAAGGCGATGTCGGCGAGCTGCGCCGCGCCTATCAGGGCTTCCACGCCGATGTCCGCGCCGTGCTCGAGGCCTGTCCCGATTGCCACAAATGGGCCATCCTCGAGCGCGAGCCGCTGCCCCGCTGGAGCGACGGCTGCGTCGCGCTCTTGGGCGATGCCTGCCATCCGATGACGCCCTACATGGCGCAAGGCGCGGCCACCGCCATCGAGGACGCCGCCGTCCTCGCCCGCGCGCTCGCCGCGGTCGAGGGCGAGGACGTCGCCGGCGCCTTTCGCCGCTATGAGGCCCATCGCAAGCCGCGCACGTCCCGCATCCAGGCGATCTCCAGCGCCAATACCTGGATGAAAGGCGGCGACGACGACACCTCCTGGCTCTACGGCTACGACGCCTGGCAGGTGCCGCTCGATCCGCCTGCGGTCGCCGCCGCGGCCGATTGATGGCGGCTTCCGCCGCGGATCTCGATGGCGCCCGACCGGCCGCCGGCGATGCGCTCCTCGCGCGGCTGGAGGCGGTGCCGTTCTCGCGCTGGCATCGGCGCGCGCGCCTCATCGTCGGCAGCGCCACTTTCTTCGACGCCTTCGATGCGCTCGCCATCGCCTTCGTGCTGCCGGTGCTGCGCCCGCTCTGGCGGCTGTCGGACGGAGAGATCGGCCGGCTCATCGCCGCGAGCTATATGGGCCAGGTGGTCGGCGCGCTCGTCTTCAGCCGTCTTGCCGAGCGCTTCGGCCGCATTCCCTGCGCCGCCGGCGCTGTCGCGCTCATGTCGGTCATGAGCTTCTTCTGCGCGCTCTCGGGCGACCTCTCGTCGCTCTTTCTCTGCCGCTTCGTGCAGGGGATCGGCGTCGGCGGCGAGATGCCGGTGGCCGCGGCCTATATCGGCGAGCTCTCGCGCGCCGAGGGTCGCGGGCGCTACTTCCTGCTCTACGAGATGATCTTCCCCTTGGGCCTCATGGCGGCGGGCCAGGCCGGGCGCTGGCTCGTGCCGGCGCTCGGCTGGCAGATCATGTTCCTCCTGGGCGGCGTTCCCGGCCTCGTCATCGCGCTTCTGCTGCTGCGCCTGCCGGAATCGCCGCGCTGGCTCATCGCCCGGGGCCGGCTCGGCGCGGCGGAAGCAATCATCCGCTCGGTCGAAGCGAGCCGGCGCGATCGCGTCGCCGTTGCGC
>DATJAV010000322.1:0-7445 GCA_035515835.1 Allostellaceae bacterium | reverse complement strand
ACATCCGCACCTGCCCGCCCGAAGGCGGCGATACGCTCTTCGCCAGCATGTACGCCGCCTACGAGGCCTTGTCCGACCGGATGAAGCGCTATCTAGACGGACTGACCGCGATTCACGACGGCGAAGGCTATCGCGGCCAATACGCCAATTACGGCATCAAGGACAAGCCGAGCTATCCCCGGGCCGAGCACCCGATCATTCGCACCCATCCCGTCACCGGCAAGAAGGCGCTCTACGTCAATCGCGGCTTCACCCGGCGCATCCTCGGCATCCCAGCGGACGAGAGTGACGGCATCTTGGCGTATCTCTATGCTCACGCCGAGAACCCGCTCTTCCAGTGCCGCTTCCGCTGGCGCCCGAACTCGATCGCCTTCTGGGACAATCGCTGCGTCCAGCACCGGGCGATGTGGGACTATTGGCCGGAGACGCGCTCCGGTTACCGGGTCACGGTCAAGGGCGACCGGCCGGTCTGAGCGCGCCGCGCTATTTGGTCGGCCGCGGCGGCAGCAGGTCGCTGACCCCCGCCCGTTGCGCCCAATATTCCCAAGCGCGCTGCGCCGCGGCGGTGTTCGGCTTCAACGTCGGCCCCTCGACGCGCGTCCTGATCTCGCCCTTCGAGAGCGGCTTCATCTTGCCGCCCAGCAGGAGCGCCGCCTGCAGGACATGCGCGTTGCGCGGGGCATAGACGGCAAGGCGCACGACTTCGTAGAGCGAGGGCGCCGCCGCGGCGAAGCCGTGGCCGCGCATCAGTGCCATGCTGTTGCTGCCGAGGCGGCGCGCGAGATCGCGCCCCTGCGCCATGTTGGACACGAGAAGATCGGTCTCGTGGCCGAACTTGTCGGCGATGTCCCAGACCGGCACTTCCGCGCCGATGAAGGCGCCGTCATGGATGACCGGCCGGAGCCTGGTGGTGCTGATGCTGAAGGGCAGCACCTCCACGCTATGGGCGTGAACCACCGCGTGGACGTCGGGGCGCGCCTCATAAATGGCGCCGTGAATAAAGCGCTCGAGATAAGGCGGACGCTTGTCGCCATTGGCCGACTCGCCGTCCAGCGTGTACTCGACGATGTCGCCCACCTCGATCAGCTCCGGCGCGCGCGAGCGTGACAGGAGATAACGCTCGGGGTTGTGCGGATGGCGCATGCTGACATGGCCATAGGCGTCGACCACGTTCTCATGCGCCAGGACCCGATTGGCGATGACCAGATCTCGGATGGCAAGCTCGACGTCGCTCATGGTTCTCTCCTCCGCCAGCTGTGGCGGCCCTGCGATTTTGGCTGCCACGTCCGGTGCTATCGGTGCCGCCTCGGCCACGAGCGGCGGGGTGAGGGCGGTGGCGCCGGCAAGCGTCGCCGCCTGGATGAAGCCGCGGCGGCCGACGCCAGGTAAATTCCGGCGTTTCGATTTGTTCGACATCGGGGCTCCTCTCACGGCGAGATCGCCTTCGCCACCCTGCTCGTGGTCCAGATCCGCAGGACAGTCCAGCGCACGGCGCTCGCTTACGCGAAATTCTGCGGCTGACGGGTCATTACCCTTTCGACGGCGACCAATCGTAGACCTGCTGCAGCGTCTCGCCCATCAGCGCCGCGCGGTCGCCGTCGGAGAGCCGGTCGGTGACCCGGAACGCCTCGACCCCCTGCGCGTAGGTCAAGAGCGCGACGGCGCGCGTCCAATCGGTGCCCCACATGCAGCGCTCGATGCCGAAGGCGTCGAAGATGCGGGCCAACGGATCCCAGATGTCGCTATAGGGGAAGGGCTTGTGCGAGAGGGTGCACGCGCCGCTGATCTTGACCACGACGTTGTCGTGGGCCGCGAGCCGCAGCAACTTCGGCAACTCGGCGAAGGGCTCGGCGGGGACCGGCGGCTCGAAGGGCTGCTGCAGCCCGAGGTGATCGATGACCAGCATCGTGTCCGGGTTGCGCGCGGCCATTTGCTCCGTTTGCTCCAAGCGTCCCCAGCAGAGGAGATTGACCGGAAGATCGTGCCGCGCGGCCGCGGCCAGGACCCGGGTGATGCCGGGGTCGGCCGGATCGGTCGAGACGCCGCGGTTCATCATGATGCGGACCGCCACCGCGCCGTCGGTTTCCGCCCAGCTGGCGATCGTGTCGGTCACCCCTGGATCGGCCGGGTCGACCGGCTTGATCACGGCGAACCGCCCGGGATGAGCGGCGTGAACCGCGAGCGCATAGCTGGCGTCGTAGCGGTACATGGTGAAGGGCGACACCAGCAGCGCGCCATCGACGCCGACCGCGTCCATCGCCGCCACCATGTCGTCGCCGGTTACCTGCGGCGGTCCGTGGAGCGCTGCGGCCCAAGGGCGACCGGGATGATTGCGCTCATAGGCGTGCACCTGGGCATCGACAACGACCATGACCTCCAATCCTCCCGCAAGCGATTTGGTTATAAGCCGCCGGCAGCTCCCGCGCGATCGCTTCTCGCGTAGGCTCCGACGCACATTTTGGCTGCTGGCCCATGCGAAAGCCAGCAGATCTCGGTAGAATAAGTCGATCCGAGAGGGGCGCGCGAGGGTCGGCATGACGAACGAGACGCCCAGGTGGCAGGGTCGGTTGCGCGTTTGGGCGGAGCGGGTCGGGCTCTATGGGCCGGCCCTCCTGCTGATCCTGGTCGGCTTCGCCGTCGCCTATCACTTCGTCCAGCCGGCGCCGCCCCGCCACATCGTCATGGCCGCCGGCTCCAAGGACGGCGTCTATTACTATTATGCTCGCATGTATCGCGAGCTTCTGGCGAAAGAAGGGATCGAGGTCACCCTCCTCGAGACGGCGGGTTCGGTCGCCAATATCGGTCTCCTCGAGGGCGGCAAGGCGGACGTCGCCTTCGTTCAAGGCGGCACCCGCAGCGACGACGGCCACACCTCGCTGCGCTCGCTGGCGAGCCTCTATTTCGAGCCGATCTGGGTCTTCGTGCGCAAGGACGCGCCGATCGTGCGGCTCGTCGATCTCCGGGGGCGCCGCGTCGCGATCGATGGCGAGGGCAGCGGCACACGCGTGTTGACGCTGCAATTGCTCGCCGATATCGGGCTCGACGATACTGCCGTACGCATCTCGCCCCTGGGCGGCGCCGATGCGGCCAAGGGGTTGCGCGAGGGTCGGCTCGATGCCGCGTTCTTCATCATCCCCGCCAACGCCCCCGCCGTGCAGGACCTCTTCGCCGCCGCCGACATCCGCCTTCTCGCCATCGATCGCGCAGCCGCCTATCGCCTGCAGCACCCCTTTCTCTCGCTCCTGACGCTGCCCGAGGGCGCGATCAATCTCGCCGCCGACGTGCCGCCTGCCGACACGGTGCTGCTCGCGCCTGCCGCCAACCTCGTGGTGCGCGGCGACTTTCATCCCGCGCTCGCCGAGCTTCTCCTCATCGAGGCGCGAAAGATCCACGGCTACCCCGGCCTCTTCGAGGCGGCGCATGAGTTCCCGTCGCGGAACCATCTCGAATATCCGATGGCCGATTCGGCGCAGATCTTCTTCGACTCCGGTCCCTCGCTGCTGAGCCGCTATCTGCCGTTCTGGGCGGCCAATCTCATCGACCGGCTGAAGATCTTGCTGCTGCCTCTGATCGCCTTGGCCTACCCCTTCTTCAAGCTCATTCCGCCGACCTACGATTGGCGCATGCGCTCGCGCATCAACCGCTGGTACCGGCAGCTGCAATCGATCGAGCGCAGCATCGAGGCGGGCCCCACCCCCGAGCAATTGCGCCGGCTCTTTGCCGAGCTCGAGGCGCTCGAGCACAAGGTTCGGCACCTCAGCATGCCCGTCGCCTACGGCAATCCGCTCTACACCTTGCGCCAGCACATCGGCATGCTGCGCGAGGAGCTGCAAAGCGCGATCGGGCGCGGCGGATAGCCGAGGTCGATCATCGCTGCGTTTGTCACCCGAGCCCGTCGTTGACCGGCACGTTCTCGGGCGCGAGCGGGAGGCCCGCGAGCTTCGCCTGCTGCACGAGAAGCGTCGCGAAGTCCTGGTCGGTGAAGCCTTGGCCGATGAGGCCCTGCAGGATCTCGCGCACCAGCGCCGTCACCGCCATGGGCGTTCCCAGCCTGCGCGCGGCGACGAGGCCGAGATCGAGATCCTTGCGCAACAGCACCGGCGTGAAGGTCGGCGCGAAGTCGAGATTGACGAGAGCCGGCGTCTTGTAGCGCGAGAAGGTCGAGCCCAGCACGCTCTTGTTGATGAAATCGAGAAAGGCGTGGCGCGGCACGCCGCCTTTCTCGGCCAGCACGGTGACCTCGACCAGCGCCTGAATGACGATGCCGAGAAAGACGTTGTGGCAGATCTTGACGAGGCGCGCGACCTCGCCCGCGCCGACATAGCTGACGCCCTGGCCCAAGCGCTCGAGATAGGGGAGCGCCGTCGCGTAAGCATCCTTGGAGCCGGAGACGACGAGGCTGAGCTTCCCCGCCTTCACGACCTTGCCGTTGCCGCTGACCGGGGACGCCAACATCTGCGCGCCGCGCTTCGCCGCGGCGTCGCGCACCTCGGCCGAGGCCTCTTCCGAGACGGTCGAGCAGTCGATCAGGATCTTGGGCGTCTTGCCCGAGGCGGTGAGCACGCCGCCCGGGCCCAGCGTCACGTGCTTCAGGTCGTCCGAGGTCGAGACCATGGTGAAGACGATGTCGCGATCGGCGAGATCGGCGGGGCGGTCGACGAGGCGGACGCCCGATTTCGTCAGGGGCTCGGCCTTGGCGCGCGTGCGATTGAAGACGGTCACGTCGGCGCCGGCCTTGGCGAGCCGCTCCGCCATGGGGTAGCCCATGCGGCCGGTGCCGATCCAGCCGATCGTGTGCGCCTTTAGATCAGCGGCCATCGCTTTCTCCACTGCTTTTCAATCGATCAACGCCGCTGTAGCCTATCGTTCCCGACGAGGCAACGGAGGAGCGGCATGAGCGGCGGCGCCGGCAGCAACGAATTCGTCATTCCCGACAAGATGAAGGCCTGGGTTCTCGGCGATCCCGACGAGCTTTCCTATGTCGAGAAGCCGGTGCCCGAGCCCAAATCGGCGGAGGTGCTGGTGCGCATTGACGCGGTCGCGGTCTGCGCCACCGACCTCGAGATCATCAGCCACGGCGTTCCCGCCAAGATCGGCGGCGGCCTTCCCTTCAACAAGAATTTCACGCCGGGCCACGAGTATATGGGCACGGTGGTGAAGCTCGGGCCTGCCGTCGACGAATATCGCGTCGGCGATCGCGTCACGGTCGAGGTGCATGCCGGCTGCGGCCGCTGCGAGCGCTGCCGCCAGGGCATGTACACCTCCTGCCTCAATTACGGCGAGCCGCAGAAAGGCCACCGCGCCAACGGCTTCACCACCGATGGCGGCTTCGCGCAATACGCCATCAACCACATCAACACGCTGGTCCACGTGCCGGACGACATGAGCGACGCCGAGGCGACCCTCGTCGTCACCGCCGGCACGTCGATGTATGGGCTCGACGTACTGGGCGGCCTCATTGCGGGCGAAGGCGTCGTCGTCTCGGGGCCGGGGCCGATCGGGCTTCTGGGCGTCGCCGTCGCCAAGGCGTTGGGCGCCGACCCCGTCATCCTCACCGGCACGCGCGATGCGCGACTGGCGCTCGGCAGGAAGCTCGGCGCCGATCACGTCGTCAACATCCGCCGCGAGGATCCGGTGGCGGCGGTGCGGCGCATCACCCAAGGCAAGGGCGTCCATTTCGTCGTCGAATGCTCGGGCGCGCCCGAGGCGGTGAACCAATCGGCCGAGATGGTGAACCGCGGCGGGCGCATCTGCCTGGCCGCGTTTCCGCATCAGCCGGTGCCGGTCGACCTCGCCCATATCGTGCGCAACAACATCTACGTCTACGGCATCCGCGGCGAAGGGCAGAGCGCCACCCACCGCGCCATGGCGCTGATGAAGCAGAAGCGCTTCGACGCCAAGCTCATCCACACCCATAGCTTTCCGCTGCCGGAGCTGCCGACGGCGCTCAAATATGCGCGCGAGCGGATCGAGGACGCGATCAAGGTGGTGGTGACAATACCGCATTAGGCGGGGGGGAGGAGAGGGCGGATGGGGTCTGCGTTTTCGCTCGCGGTTGCGAGGCCACGCGCCGGCGGCGCGCCGCTTTACCGCAAGCTCTATGTGCAAGTCCTGATCGCGCTCGCCATCGGCGTGGTGATCGGCGCGCTCGACCCGGCGCTGGGGGTCAAGCTGCAACCCTTGGCTTCGGCCTTCATCAAGGCGATCCGCGCGGTGGTCGTGCCGATCGTCTTCACGACCGTGGTGAGCGGCATCGCCACCATGGGCGACATGCGCAAGGTCGGGCGGATCGGTCTCCGGGCGCTCATTTATTTCGAGGTCGTCTCGACCGCGGCGCTGCTGATCGGCCTCGCCGTGGCCAACCTTTATCCCTTCGGCGCTGGGATGAACGTGGACCCGGCGAAGCTCGATGGGAGACTCTTCGCCGGCGACATCGGCGCGGCAAAGTCGCTGACGCTGGTGAGCTTTCTCGTCAACATCATCCCCGGCAACTTCGTCGGCGCGCTGGCGTCCGGCGACATCCTGCCGGTGCTCTTCGCGGCGGTGCTGTTCGGCCTGGCGCTCTGCCAGATGGGCGAGGGCGCGCAGCCGCTCGTCAAGGCGATCGACCTCGTCACGCAAGGGCTCTTCGGCATCGTCCGCTTCATCATGTATGCGGCGCCGCTGGGCGCGCTGGGCGCGATCGCGTTTACCGTGGGCAAGTATGGAATTATGGCGCTGACGCCGATGGCGGCGCTCGTCGGCGGCGTCTACCTCGTCAGCATTCTCTTCGTCGTTGTCGTGCTGGGCGGGCTCCTCCAGCTCGCCGGTCTCAATCTCTGGCGGGTACTGGCCTATTTCAAGGACGAGATCATCTTCGTCTTCTGCGCCACTTCGGCCGAGACGATGATCCCGCGGAGTCTGGCGAAGCTCGAAAAGCTCGGCTGCCCCAAGGAAGTGGCGGGGCTGGTGTTGCCGGCGGGCTTTTCCTTCAACACGGACGGCACGGCGATCTATATGAGCATGGCGGTGCTCTTTATGGCGCATGCCATGAATATCGAGCTCGGCTTTCTGCAACAGCTCACCATCCTCTTCGTGATGCTGTTCACCTCGAAGGGCGCGGCCGGCGTCACCGGCGCCGGCTTCGTCGCGCTCGCCGCCACGCTCCCCGCGGTGGGCGACGTGCTGCCGGTCGGCGGCCTCGTGCTGCTCGTCGGCATCGACCGCTTCATGGCCGAGATCCGCGCCGCCACCAACCTCACCAGCAACATCATCGCGACGCTGGTGATCGGGCGTTGGGTGGGGGCGGTCGAAGCCGAGCGCGTGAACCGCGGGCTCCGCGGTGACGATGCGACGGCTGTCGCGAGCGATCTCGCTTAAGTCATTTTGCCCCTCTCCCGCACTGCGGGAGAGGGGTTTCAATATGGATTGGCGATGGGCAGCTCTTCGGCGGGATAGAGCGTGAT
>DATJAV010000321.1:0-2993 GCA_035515835.1 Allostellaceae bacterium | reverse complement strand
CTCGAGATGAGCTCCTACCAGCTCGAGCTCACGCAGTCGCTCGCCTGCGATGTCGCCGTCCTTCTCAACGTAACGCCAGACCATCTCGAGCGCCATGGCGGCATGGCCGGCTACGTCGCCGCCAAGCGCCGCATCTTCCTTCATCAGAAGAAGCCGCAAGCGGCGGTGATCGGCATCGACGACGCGATCTGCCGCGGCATTCTCGCCGATCTCCACGCTTCAGGCGCGCAGACGGTCATCCCGATCTCGAGCGAGACCGGCGCTCCCGGCGGCGTCTTCGTCGCATCGGGCTCACTCATCGACGACCTGGCCGGGACCGCGCTTCGCGTCGTCGAGCTTGGCGGGTTGACCCGGTTGCCCGGCCGGCACAACGCGCAGAACATCGCCGCCGCCTACGCCGCGGCGCGCTGCCTCGGCATCGACGCGGCGGCGATCGTCGCGGCGCTGCGCAGCTTTCCCGGTCTCGCCCATCGCCAGGAGCTCGTCGCCGTCATCGACGGCGTGCGCTACGTCAACGACAGCAAGGCGACCAATGCCGAGGCGACGGCGAAGGCGCTGGCCTGCTACGACGACGTCTACTGGATCGCGGGCGGCGTCGCCAAGGAAGGCGGCATCGCCATGCTGACACCGTTCTTTCCGCGCATCCGTCGCGCTTTTCTCATCGGCGAGGCGGCCCAGGCCTTCGCCGCGACGCTGGAGGGTCGCGCCCCCGTGAGCCGCTCAGGCACGCTCGCTGCCGCCGTGCCGGCGGCGCAGCGCGAAGCCCGCGCCGAGCGCCGTGGCCATCCCACCGTGCTGCTGTCGCCCGCCTGCGCTTCCTTCGACCAGTTCGCCAATTTCGAGGAACGCGGCGAGGCCTTCCGTCGCTTGGTGCAGGAGCTGCCGGGAGTGCGCGCATGAGCTTCGCCCGCACCGACCGCAGCGCGATCGCGCAATGGTGGTGGACGGTGGATCGTTGGAGCCTGCTGGCGCTCGGCGTGCTCATCGCTTTCGGCGCCTTCATGATCATGGCGGCCAGTCCCGCCGTGGCCGAGCGCATCCATGCCGGCGGCGCCAACGGCCTCTTCTTCGTCAAGCGCTACTTCGCCGTGCTGCCGCTGGCGCTCGCCACGCTCTTCATCGTCTCGCTGCAGAGCCCGCGCAACGTGCGGCGCATCGCGTTGGCGGGCTTCGTCATCTCGCTCATCCTGCTGGCTTACACTCTCTGGGGCGGCGTCGAGATCAAGGGCGCGCGGCGCTGGATCAGCCTCCCCGGCTTCTCGCTGCAGCCCTCGGAATTCGTCAAGCCGACGTTCGCCGTCGTCTCCGCCTGGCTCTTCGCGCAATACCGCCGGCACGAGAACTTCCCGGGACATTGGATTGCCATCGCGCTCTATGTGCTGGTGGTGACGCTTCTCATCAGGCAGCCCGATTTCGGCATGGCGGTGGTGGTCAGCGCCGTGTGGTTCACGCAGTTCTTCCTCGCTGGCATCCGCCTCTATTGGGTCGCGACGGGGATTGCCACGGGCGCCGCCGGCATCATCGGCGCCTATTTCGCCCTGCCGCATGTCGCGAGCCGCGTCGACCGCTTCTTCGATCCCGCCGCCGGCGACAACTACCAGATCGACCGCTCGATGGAAGCCTTCGCCAATGGCGGACTCTGGGGCCGCGGGCCCGGCGAGGGCACGGTGAAAGAGACGCTGCCCGACGCGCATGCCGATTTCGTCTTTGCCGTGGCCGGCGAGGAGCTGGGTCTCATCGTCTGTCTCCTCGTCGTCGCGCTCTTCGCCTTCATCGTGCTGCGCGGCTTCTCGCGGCTGCTGCAGGAGAACAATCTCTTCATCGTGCTGGCCGCCACCGGCCTTTTGGTCCAGTTCGGCCTCCAGGCCGTCATCAACATGGCGTCGAGCCTGCACCTCATGCCGACCAAAGGCATGACCTTGCCTTTCGTCTCTTATGGCGGCTCGTCGCTCTTGTCGCTGGGCTTGGCCATGGGCATGGCGCTCGCCCTGACGCGGCGCCGCTTCGGCGGGGTCGAGGCATGAGCGCGCTCATCGCGCTTGCCGCCGGCGGCACCGGCGGTCACCTCTTCCCGGCGGAAGCGCTGGCGCGGCAATTGCTAGCCGACGGTTATCGGGTCGCGCTCGTTACCGACCGGCGCGGCCAAGCCTTCGGCGACAAGCTCCCCGGCGTCGATCTCCATCGCATCCGCGCCGGCCGCTTCGATGCCGGCGTCATGAGCAAGGTCGTGGGTCTTGCCGAGCTGGCGCTGGGCACGCTCGAAGCCGGTCGCAAATTGCGCGCGCTCGCCCCGAGCGCGGTCGTGGGCTTCGGCGGCTACCCCTCGGTGCCGACCATGCTCGCCGCGGCGCGCCTCGGCCTCCCCACCCTCATCCACGAGCAGAATGCGATCCTGGGCCGCGCCAACCGCTTGCTTGCGCCGCGCGTCCGGCGCATCGCCACCAGCTTCCCTGAGCTCCGCGGCGTCCGCGGCGCCGATCGCGCTCGCATCGTCGAGACCGGCAACCCGGTTCGTCCGGCCATTGCCGCGTTGCGCGGCACGCCCTACCCGGCGTTTCTCCCGGGGGCGGCGTTCAACATCCTCATTATCGGCGGCAGCCAGGGCGCGCGCGTCCTGAGCGAGATCGTCCCCGCCGCCCTCGCCGCGTTGCCGGAGCCGCTCCGCCGGCGCCTCCGCGTGACGCAGCAGGCGCGCGCCGAGGACGTCGACGCTGTTCGCCGCGCCCATGCAGCGAGCGGCGTCGCCGCCGAGCTCGGGACGTTCTTCAGCGACGTGCCGGAGCGCCTCGCCCAGGCGCATCTCGTCATCTCGCGCTCTGGCGCATCCTCGATCGCCGAGATCGCCATGATCGGCCGTCCGGCCATTCTCGTCCCCTATCTCCACGCCGCCGACGACCACCAGACCGCCAATGCCCGCGCGCTGGAGCAGGCGGGCGCGGCCTGGGTCATGACGCAGCCCTCCTTCACGCCGGCGGCGCTCAGGGCCAAACTCG
>DATJAV010000320.1:0-4767 GCA_035515835.1 Allostellaceae bacterium | reverse complement strand
CGACTACGCGATGATCGAGGTCGGCGACAACGGCACCGGCATCGCGCCCGAGGTCTTGGGGCGGATTTTCGAGCCCTTCTTCACCACCAAGGAGCACGGCGAGGGCAGCGGCCTCGGCCTCGCCATGGTGTTCGGCTACGTCAAGCAGTCCGGCGGCCACATCAACGTCTATAGCGAGCAGGGCGTCGGCACGACCTTCCGCCTTTACCTGCCGCGCGCGCCGGGCCCGGTGGAGCACGCCGAGATAAGGCCGGCGGAGCAGACGCCCATGGGGCGCGGCGAGACCGTGCTCGTGGTCGAGGACAATGCCGCGCTCCGCCGCATCGCCGTGCGCCAGCTGACGCAGCTCGGCTACGCGGTTCGGGAAGCCGAGAATGCGCGCGACGCGGTGACCCTGCTCGAGGCCGAGCCCGGCATCGATCTGCTCTTCACCGACGTCGTCATGCCCGGCGATATGGACGGCATCGAGCTCGCGCGCTTTGCCGTTCAGCGACGGCCGCCGACGAAGGTGATCCTGACCTCGGGCTTCTCCGGCACCAAGATCAACGGCGATACCGGCCTCCCGCCCAACACCCGTCTTCTCAGCAAGCCCTACCGCAAGGACGAGCTGGCACGCGCGTTGCGCGACGCGCTTGACGCCGTGCCCCGCGCGTGACGAGCCTGCGCCGATAAGGACCGGGACGATGAGCGCAAGCACTGAGCGACGTGTCGCAAAAGGTTGAGAAGATGCGCCCATTGTGGCGCCATCATGGCGCGGGGCCAGGTATTTTCGCAGGCCACGCCCACGGCGATGCAAATGGTCGAGCGCCCTTTCCGATGATAATAGTTTTTTCACCCCTTGCGGCCTTCCTGGATCGAACGCCAACCAACCCCGCCCTGAAAAAATGACCTTGCGTGGGCTGGCAGTCCCTGCACTGCTCGGGACCCTGGTGTCCCTCGCCCTGGTCGACGCCGCCGACGCGGCCACCGCCAGTTTCGACTGCGCCATCGCCAGCGCCCCGATCGAGAAGATCATTTGCGGCAACGACGACCTTGCCGCACTCGACCTTCAGCTGGGCCAGGCCTACACCGCGCGCCGGCGGGGCCTCCGGCACGAGGAGCTCGCCGCACTCCGCCGCGAGCAGCTCGACTGGCTGAGGAGCCGCCTCTCCAGCTGCAACGTGCCCGCGACGCCCGATGTGGAACCGCCGGACGACGTCGTCCAATGCCTCTCGGACTTCTATCGCCATCGGATCGACGAGCTGCAAGCGGCGACGCCCGCGCTCAACGGCGCGCCGGCGGCGCCTACTCCGGTCACCGAGGCGCCGACCGACGGCGTCGAGCGCGACGAGAAGGTCTTCAGCGTCGACCGCGCCGGCCGCTACGCCATCAGGCTCCAAAGCAAGACGGGCGCCCTCTTGCAGGTGATCGACCGCATGGCGGGCCCCTCGCCGCTCGCCGGCGAGATCGGCAAGCAGGATGGACGGCTCGATCTCTTCTTGGACCGCGGCAGCTACAAGGCGGTGATGCTCACGCGCGAGGGGAGCGCCGACCACCCCGGGCTCAGGGTCGACCCGTTCCAGGAGCTCAACGGCGCCGACTTGCCGCGCCTCGTCGAGCTGAAGCCGGTCGCGAGCGATCTCGACGACCTGACGCAGCGCTCCTGGTGGATCGAGATCGCCGAGCGCCGCGACGTGGCGATCGAGGCCGCCGGCCGCCATTTGACCGATCTCCGGCTCTGGAAGGACGGCAACTGGCTGGTGGACGCAATGCCGGCGGAGAGCGTGGTCGAGTCCGAGCCGGGCCAGCCGCTCGCGGTGCGCCAGCTGGCGACGAAGCTCGAGCCCGGCCTCTATCTCCTCACCGCCTATGGCGGCCCGGGCGTGCCCTGGTCCAAGGGCAGCGACGCGAAGCCGCTCTATCTGCGCTTAGGCATCCCGGTCCTGGCGGAAGCGGAGCAGCGCCGCATGGTGGCAAGCCCGACGGGCGTCGACCGCTATCTCGTGCCAAAACCCGCCAACCTCTTCCGCCTCCAGCTCGATGCGCCCGACACGGCGGCGCTGACGGTCAGCCCCTACAATCCGTCGACGCCCTTCGCCAAGGGCGGGAGCCGCGGCGAGATCGCCAAGAACGGCCGCGTCCCCGCCGCCGAGATATCGACTTGGGTGAGCAGCGATTTCGCGCTCGTCACGGTCGAGCGCCAGGCGGGCCAGCCCTATCTGCTGCAGAACTTCCACAGCGCCCGGTTCTTCGCCATCACGGGCGGCGCCGATTACTGGATCGAGGCGATCCATGCCGCGACCAGCGACGACGACCCCGACCTCACCGGCGTCTTGACCGAGAACAGCGATGGCCACACCCGCATCGTCGCATCGAGCGCCATCGAGGTCGGACCCAACAAACCCTGGCAGCGGCGCTTCAATCTGCTCGACCGCGTCACGCTCTATACGTCGATCGCCGCGGCGGGGTCTTACCGCGTCACCGCCGAGGGCGAGAACGTCGATGCCGAGTTCCGCTTCGAGCCGGTGGGACCCAAGCCCAGCAACTACCGCACCCCCGCCTTCGAGCGCGGCGACCATGTCTGGACGCTGGAGCGCGGCATCTATCTGCTGACGCTGGCGCCGCGCCCGGAGAAGAAGGGCATCGCGACGGTAACAGTGATGCCCGCCGACTATGCCGGCGCCGTGAAGCCGGCGCCGCGCTTGGCGGTTGTGGCGATGCGCTCGCAGCATCTCGCCGAGGACGCCGACTATGCTCTCTCTGTCGGCGAGCTGCCGGGGATCAGCAGCGGCCTGGTGCTGCGTCGGCGTCCCCTCGATCTCGCCACCGACCTGCCGATGACCTTGAAGCCGCGCGAGCGCGTCGAGATCGCCGCGACATTGCCGGCGGGCGACGACGGCATGCTTGCCGCCAGCGCGGTCGATGGCAAGGCGATCCCCGTCGCCGTCGATGGCGCGCCGCCCGCGCCCGGGACCCACCTCCGCGCCGGCCCGCATCGCATCGTCATCGCCAATGCCGAGGACCACGCGCTGCCGCTGACGCTCCATGTCGACCGCGACGCGCTCCAGCCCGAGGCGCCGCTGCCGGTGATGAGCGCCGAGCCCTTGCAGGCGCTGCCGGCCTTCCCGGTGCTGACGCCGGACCAGCCCGCCTTCTTCGATCTGGCGAAGAGCCAGCAGCGCAGCTTCAACATCGCCGTCACTGCGCCGGCGCTCTACCGGCTCGAGACCGGCGGGCTCCTGGCGACTGAAGGCAATCTGCGCACGCGCATGGTGACCTCGCTGGCGCGCGCCGAGGCGAACGGCATCGGCCGCAATTTCCTCATCCAGAACTATCTGCGCGAGGGCGACTACCAGATCAGCCTCGCCCCCACCGGCGCCTCGGCCGGGCATCTGAGCCTCGCTCTGACGGCGGCGCCCATCGCCGATGGCGGCGCGCTCTCCTTCGGCATTCCCTCGCGCGCGACGCTCAGCCCCGGCCACGGCGTGCGCTACGATTTCCGCATCGACCACAAGGCGACCTATCACCTCACCGCCTTCGGCCTCGCCCGCACCTTTCCGATCCGCGTCGAGGACGAAGATGGCTGGCCGGTGGGCGATCCCATCGTCGATGGCGAGATGTCGCGCGTCTTCCTCCCCGGCCTCTATCACGTGACCTTGCTGCCGACCGCCGTCGAAAGCCTGTCGCTGACGCTCATCGAAGAGGTGAAGCCGCCCGTCGCCTATGCAGGCCATGGGCCCTTCGACCTGCCTTTCGACAACCCGGTCGCCAATGAATGGCTCGAGCCCGGCCCTGGCGGCGAGCGCGCGCCCGATCTCTGGCGCTTCAGCCTGCCGGCCGCGGCCGACGTGACGCTGACGATCGGCGACGGCATGATCGGCACGCTCCGGCAGGGCGATGCCGTGGTGGCGGATAAGCTCCGGGGCCCTAGCTGGCGAGGCAGTCTTCCGGCCGGCGACTACCGGCTCGAGCTGCGCAGCACCAGGCCCAACAACCACCTGCCCTACACGCTCGCCCTCCACAGCGAGGAGATGCTGGTGGGACAAAGCCGCGCGGTGAAGGCGCCGGCGGAGGTCGAGATCGCGCTCGGCGGCAACGACCTGGTCGAGGTCAGCTCCTTCGGCAATGCCGATGTGCGCGCCCGCCTCTATGACGCCGAGAACCACCTCGTCGCCGCCAATGACGACCGCGCCGATGACTGGAATTTCGATATCGCCGCGAGCCTCGCGCCGGGCCGCTACCGCCTCAAGGTCGACCCCGTGGGCACGGAGAAGGCCGCGACGCGGGTCGATCTCGTCCGTCCGGAAGAAAAAAACGAGCCGCCCCTCGTCGTCCCCGGCACCGCGGCCATCGCCGACGCGGCGCTCCACACCTATCCGCTCACCGTGAATGGCGCGGGATTGCTGGTTATTTCGGCGCAATCGCGCGAAGCGACGAGCCTTTCGCTGGAGCGCATGGCCGCGGACAAGACGTGGCGCAGCGTCGCTATTTCGCGCGGCGCGACGCCGTTTTTGGCGATTCCGGTGACGCCGGGAACCGCCGGGAACTACCGTGTACGAGTCTGGTCGACCGATCGGAAGCCGGCGGAGATCGGCGTCGTGACCAGCCTCGCGACGCCGGCGCCCGCGAGCGAGGCCGATCTCGCCCGCGGCATCACGCCCACGGCCGTCGCCGGGATCGAGCCGCCGCTCTTCGTCGCCGCGGCGACGCCAGTCGAGCCCGGCGTCTGGCACCTCGCGGGCGCCGACGCGCATTTGCTCTGGTCGAGCGCCGCCGGCACCGCCGCCG
>DATJAV010000319.1:0-2101 GCA_035515835.1 Allostellaceae bacterium | reverse complement strand
GCGCAGCACCACCATCTCGTCATAGCCGTCGGTCTCCTCGAAGGTGCGCTGCAAGAGTTCGACGGGGTCGACGCCATAGCCGGAGAAATACTCTTCGAAGGCTTTTGCCACCCGCGCCGGCGTCCCTTTGACGCCCTCGCGGTCGGGATCGTCGCCCGCCCATTCGATCAGCGTCCGCACCGCGCGCTCCACATCGGCGCGCGTCGGTCGCCGCGGGGCGCCACTGGATGCCGCCCGCTGGCGGCTCGCGGGCTGGACCTTGGGGGTTGACGCCATCGGCGACTGCTCGCTCAGTTCAGCCGGACCGATTGGTGCGGGCTGTCGAGTGAAAAGGCGGGGATGGCGACGGCGAAGCTCTCGCCCTGCGGCGTCTCCATCTCATAGGTGCCGACCATGATGCCCGACGGCGTGCTGAGCGGCGTGCCACTGGTGTATTCATAGGTGGCACCCGGAGCGAGCAGCGGCTGCTCGCCGACAACGCCGGGTCCGCGAACTTCCTGCACGCGGCCGAAGCCGTCGGTGATGCGCCAATGGCGGCGGCGCAACTGCACCGTCTCGCGGCCCTGGTTCTCTATGCGCACGTGATAGGCCCAGACATAGTGATTGTCCGCTGGCGCGGACTGGTCCTCGAGATAAACCGGCTTGACCGTCACCTTGATGGATCGGGTCGTTTCCGAATACATACGCCAATCCTCCGAATCCCAGCGGCGTCGCGCCATTGTGGACCCGTGCCGCAGCGCGTCAAGCGTTCCTCTGCTGCGAACGCGTCGCCTGGTCATTCTGGCGCGAGCGCTTCCGCGCCGGCGACGAGGTCGAGGAGCTCCGTGGTGATGTCGGTTTGTCGCGCCTCTCGCGCGCCTTGCCGGAGCTGCTCCAGTTTCTCCAGGACGCTGTCATGCGCCGCCTCCATCGCCGCGAAGCGCGCTGCGTTCTCGCTGGCGATGGATTCGACCGCGGCTTCGGTCAGGAGCGCGAAGACGTATTCCGACATGAGCTTCTCGAGTAGCGGCTCTGGCGCCAAATTATGCAGCGGCGCCTGGCGCGGCTTCTTGGCGGCGAGCGACGCCAGATCGAGCGGCAGAAGGAGGCGGCGCTCGATGGCGGGCGAGCCTCCTTGACGATAGCGGCCGAAGATCGCTTCGACCCGAGCGATATCGCCGCGGGCAATGCGCGTGTAGAGCTCGGCCGTGAGATGACGGACGGCCTCGGGCGCGCCGCCCGGGCGCGTCGCCATCGGCCGCGACCAAGCTGGCCGGCGTCCCCGCTCGAGCGCCAACGCCGCGCCGCGGCTGCCTAGCACGAAAAGTGCGTCGCCCACCTCGCTCGCGGCTTCCGCCGCCGCGACGAGGCGCTCGTTGAAGCCGCCGACGAAGCCGTGCTCGGCGGTGCAAAGGACCAGCGCTCGCCGGCCTCGCGTTCCGGCGCGCTCGGGCGCCGGCGCGGGCAGGAGCAGCAGAGCGGCGCCGATCGCGTCGGCCATGGCGGCGGCATAGCGGCGTATCCCGGGAAGAGCGCGCTGCGCGTCCTGGACGCGCATCCCGGCAAGCGAGCGCATCGCGCCGACGATGTCGAGCAGCTCGCCCATGCTGGCGATGTGGCCCTCGATCTCGGCGAGGCGGGTCATGGCGCACGCTCGCCGGACGGCATGAGGCTGAGCGCGAGCGCGGCGAGCGCCGCCCTCAGCCGCGCGCGGACGTCGCCCGAGAGCGGCGGCGCTGCGTCGTCGAACGCCGCCACCTCAGGGCAGCGCTCCTTGAGCCAAGCGCCGAGCTCGCCGCGAAATGCCGCCAGCCGCTCGAGCGGCACGTCGTCGAGCACGCCGTCGCTGACCGCCGCAAGGAGGGCGACCTGCTCGCCAAGAGCGAGCGGCGCAAACTGACGCTGGCCGAGGATGGCGCGGATGCGTCGGCCGTGCTCGATCACCTTGCGAGTACGTTCATCGACCATCGTACCGAAGCGGGTGAACACTTCGAGCTCGAGAAACTGTGCGTAGTCCAGCTTCAAGCTCTCCGACATTGCCTTCAGCACCGGCGCCTGCGTGTTGCCGCCGACGCGCGAAACGCTCTTGCCGATATCGATCGCGGGTTTCTGGTCCTCGTAG
>DATJAV010000318.1:0-28445 GCA_035515835.1 Allostellaceae bacterium | reverse complement strand
GTGGCGGCGCAGGCGGCCTTGCGCTCGCTGAGCGAGGCCGTCGTCTTCGACCGCGACGGCCAGGTGCTGGCGCGGTCAGGCTACCTCTTGCAGATGTCGCTCGATCCCAAGCTTCCTGTCTGGGCACTGCAGCAGGCGGATGCCGGCGGCGTCGCGATCCTCACCAGCGACAATGGCGACCGGGTGCGGGCGCTGGTGCGCCTGGCCAGTTTCGGCCAAGTCTATCTCTATGTCGGCCGCTTCGTCGATCCCGCCGTCGTCGCCCATGTGCAGCAGGCGCAGGCTGCTGCCGCCAACTACGAGCAGATCGAGGGCGCGCGCTCGAGCTACCAGGTGGCGTTCCAGATCATGTTCCTGGTGGTGAGCGTGCTGCTGCTGTCGTTTTCAGTGCTGATGGGATTCCGCTCGGCGACCAAACTGGTGCGACCGATCCGCTCGCTCGTCGTCGCCGCCGAGCAGGTGCGCTCGGGCGACCTTTCGGCGCGCGTCCCGGAAGGCGAGGGCGATGCCGAGTTCGGCTCGCTGTCGCGCGCCTTCAACCGCATGACCCTGCAGATCGAGGCGCAGCAGGACGAGCTCATCGCCGCCAACCGCCAGCTCGACGAGCGGCGGCGCTTCACCGAGACGGTGCTCGCCGGCGTCTCCGCCGGCGTCATCGGGCTCGATCACGAGGGCCGCGTCTACCTGCCCAACCGCTCCGCCTCGCTGCTGCTCGGCATCGATCTCGACCGCTCGATCGGCGAGGCGCTGGCATCGGCGGTGCCGGAAATGGCGGCGCTCCTCGAGGAGGCGACGCGGCGGCCGGAGCGGCGGGCGCAAGGGCAGGTGCAGATCGTGCGGCGCGGGCGCGCCCAGATCCTGCTGGTGCGCATTGCCGCCGAGCGCGAATCGCGGGAGGTCAAGGGCTATGTCGTCACCTTCGACGACATTACCGAGCTGCAGGCGGCGCAGCGCAAGGCGGCCTGGGCGGACGTGGCGCGCCGCATCGCGCACGAGATCAAGAACCCGTTGACGCCGATCCAACTCTCGGCCGAGCGCTTGAAGCGCAAATACACCCGCGAGATCGCCAACGACCCCGACACCTTTGCCACCTGCACCGACACCATCATTCGCCATGTCGGCGACATCGGCCGGATGGTCGACGAATTCTCCTCCTTTGCGCGCATGCCCGCGCCCAGCATCAAGGATGAGAGCCTGGTCGAGATCGTCCGCCAGGCGGTTTTCCTGCAGCGCGCCGCTTCGCCGGAGATTCGCTTCGACACCGACATTCCGCCGGCGGCGCGGCTCGCTTGCGATGCGCGGCTCGTGAGCCAGGCGCTGGTCAATCTGCTGAAGAACGCCGTCGAATCGATCCAGGGGCGGGACGGCGCGGCGTTGCCGCAGGGCGTGATCGCGGTACGGCTGCGCGATGCCGGTGGCCAGGTTGTACTCAGCGTCGAGGACAATGGCCGCGGCCTACCCAAGGAAGGGCGCGAGCGCCTCACCGAGCCTTACGTGACGACGCGCATCAAGGGCACCGGCCTCGGGCTTGCCATCGTCAAGAAAATCATGGAAGACCATGGCGGCGAGCTGATCCTCGAGGACCGCGACGGCGGCGGCGCGCGCGTCATGCTGCTCTTCCATCGCAGCGAGCCGCGCGCCGAACCCGCGCCGGCCGAGGCAGAGGCCGCCACAGCAGCAAGGGCCGCGATCCATGGCTCATGACATCCTCGTCGTCGACGACGAAGCCGACATCCGCATGCTCATGTGCGGCATACTGCGCGACGAGGGCTACGAGACACGCGAGGCCGGCAACAGCCGCGAGGCGCTCGCCGCCATCCGCGCGCGCCAACCGTCGCTGGTCGTGCTCGACATCTGGCTCCAGGGCAGCGACCTCGACGGCATCGAGATCCTGAAGATCATCCGCCGCGAGCTGCCGAACCTGCCGGCGGTAATGATCAGCGGTCACGGCACGATCGAGACGGCGGTATCCGCAATCAAGATGGGCGCCTATGATTTCATCGAGAAGCCGTTCAAGTCCGACCGGCTGCTGCTCGTCGTCGAGCGCGCCGTCGAGGCGGCGCGGCTCCGGCGCGAGAACGAGGAGCTGCGGTTGCGCGCCGGCGGGGATGAGGACCTCGTCGGCACGTCCCACGCCATCAACCAGCTGCGCCAGCAAGTCGAGCGCGCCGCGCCGACCGGGAGCCGCGTTCTCGTCACAGGTCCGGCGGGGGCGGGCAAGGAAGTGGTGGCGCGATTGCTGCACCGCCGCTCGCGCCGGGCCGGAGGGCCGTTCGTCGTGCTCAATTGCGCGATCATGCGGCCGGAGCGCCTCGAAATCGAGCTCTTCGGCGCCGAGCCGGGCGTCGACGGCCCGGACAGTCCGCGCAAGGTCGGCACCTTCGAGCAGGCGCATGGCGGCACGCTCTTCCTCGACGAAGTCGCCGACATGCCGCTCGAGACGCAAGGCAAGATCGTGCGAGCGTTGCAGGAGCAGGTGTTCGAGCGCGTCGGCGGCAGCCGCGTCGAAGTCGATGTGCGCGTCATCGCCGCCACCAACCGCGAGCTGGCCCTCGAAATCGCCGCCGACCGCTTCCGCCAGGATCTCTACTACCGGCTCGCCGTGGTGCCGCTCGCCGTGCCGTCGCTCGCCGAGCGGCGCGAGGACATCCCGCCCTTGGCGCGGCATTTCATGGCGCGTTCGGCCGAGGCGGCTCGCGTCAGTCCGCGCGAGTTCGGCGAGGATGCGATGGCGGCGCTCCAGGCCTATGAGTGGCCGGGGAATGCGCGCCAGCTTCGGAACGTCGTCGATTGGCTCATGATCATGGCGCCGGGCGATGCGCGGGAGCCGATCCGCGCCGACATGCTGCCGGCGGAGATCGGCATCAT
The DNA here is from genome assembly GCA_035515835.1 of Allostellaceae bacterium. Lineage (GTDB taxonomy): Bacteria > Pseudomonadota > Alphaproteobacteria > ATCC43930 > CGMCC-115725 > DAHUYF01. Next base: position 25,577 of record DATJAV010000318.1, on the reverse strand, counting down.
CGCGCCCACGGTGGTGAAGTGGGACAAGGGCGGCGAGATCATGGCACTGCCGCTGCGCGACGCGCGCGAGGTGTTCGAGCGCGACTATCTCCTGGCGCAGGTGACGCGCTTCGGCGGCAACATCTCGCGCACCGCCGCTTTCGTCGGCATGGAGCGCTCGGCGCTGCACCGCAAGCTGAAGTCGCTCGGCGTCTTCAACAACGACCGGCCGGCGAAGCTCGGCGCGTGAGCGGCGCCGGCCTTAGGCCGCCTTCACCTTCTCCACTTTGACCCCGGCGCCCTCCTTCAGCATCACCTTGTTGAGGAGCTTCGTTAGGGCATAGACCGCTTCGATCGCCGGGGCCGGGGTCTGGGTCAGTTTTGCCATCTCCAGGATCGAGCCGATCAGTGCCTCGGTCTCGAGCGAGCGGCCGGCTTCGACGTCCTGCAGCATTGAGGTCTTGTGCGCGCCGACGGCTTCCGCGCCGGCGATGCGCTTATCGATGCCGACCCGGAAGGTGACGCCGAGCTTCTTGGCGATGGCGGCGGCTTCCTCCATCATGCGCGCCGCGAGCTCGCGCGTCTCGGCGAATTGGCAGATATCCACCAGGGTCGCGTGGGTGAGCGCGCTGATCGGGTTGAACGAAAGATTGCCCCAAGCCTTTAGCCAGATCTCGGAGCGGACGTCCTTCAGCACGCGCGATTTGAGCCCGGCCCTAACGAGCACGTCATGGACACGCTTCACCCGGTCGGTCTCCTTGCCGTCGAGCTCGCCGATCGGGAAGCGGTCGCCCTCGACGTGGTGGATGACGCCGGGCGCCGTCACCGCCGCTGCGGGATAGACGACGCAGCCGATGAGGCGACCGGGGTCGATCTTCCGAGCGAGAATTCCGCTGGGGTCGAGGCTCTCGAGCCGGGTATTGTCGTATTTGCCGCCGAGCCTCTGGAAGTACCACCAGGGCAGGCCATTCTGCACCGTCATCACCATGGTCTCGGCGTCGAGCAGATGGTCGATGTCTCTCACGACCTGGTCGAGGTAATGCGCCTTGACCGCCAGCACCACCAGGTCCTGCTTGCCGGCCTCTTCCGGCTTGGCGACCGCCTTGACCTTGGCGGTGGCGACCTTGCCGTCGTGCCATTCAAGCTTGAGGCCATTGGCCTTGATCGCGGCGAGATGCGCGCCGAGATCGATCACCGTCACGTCGTTGCCGCCCAGCGCCAGCTTGGCCGCCACCAGGCCGCCGATGGCGCCGGCACCGACGACGCAGATGCGCATCGGCTTGGGCGGCCCGCCCAGCAGATAGGGGCTCGGCAGCACTTGGTTGAAGGGGTTGCTCAGCGTGCCGATGCCGGCGATGACGATCTCGATGGTGTTCTCGGCATCGGGCATCGGCCCGGCGCCGAGCGACGTGCCGCAGGCGATCACGTCGCCCGGCATTAAGGTCATGTCGCGCGACACCAGGCTCACCAGTTTGTGCGGCGGAAAGAACATGTCGCTGACGGGATAGTTCTGCCGCTCCTTGCCGTTGAGGATGGTGCGGACGCTGAGCGTCATCGGATCGAGACCGGTCGTGATGACCGGGCCCATGACGCCGAAAGTATCGAAGCTCTTGGCGCGCACCCACTGATCGAAGGATGGGTTCTTCTTGAGGAGATCGACGGCGGTGACGTCGTTGACGCAGGTGTAGCCGAAGATGTAGTCGCCAGCTTCAGCCTCGCTCACCATCGAGCAGCGCTTGCCGATGACGACACCGAGCTCGCCTTCATAGACGATCCGGCCATCATAGGATTTCGGCCGTTCGATGGGCGCAAGCGGCGGGTGATAGGCGTTGGCCGCCTTGAGGAAATAGAGCGGCTCCTCCGGTACGAGGAAATCGTTCTTGGCCGCGAGCTGATGAAAATTGTTCCAGAGGCAGATCATCTTCGACGGCACCGACGGCGTCAGGATGCGCACATCGGCGAGCTGCACGGTCTCGTTCGTCGGTCGGGGATCGGCAAACATGTCGCCGGTGTGGACGGTGATGGTGCCGTCCTTGAGCGTGCCGAAGCCGATGCGGCCGTTGCGCTCGAACCTGATCCATTGCGTCATCGCGCACCTCCCGTAAGCGGGCTTGCCGTTCGTCGAGGCGGCCATTTTGATGTCCCGTCGAGGCCGCCTGTGGGAGCCCGGGCGCAGGATCGCAAGGAATCCCCGACCTGACAAGGCAGCGGTCAACCGCCGAGGATCCGGCGGATGTCGGCGCCCCGCGCGACGGTGGTGCATCTCTGTTGCCGGTGGGGCAGAGGGGCTAAACTCCCGGGCGCAAGCTTTCCCGGAGTCCCATGTCGCGCATCGCCTATGTCAACGGCCGCTATCTGCCGCACAAGCACGCCAGCATCCATATCGAGGACCGCGGCTTTCAATTCGCCGATGCCGTCTATGAGGTGATCGCCGTTCGCCGCGGCCGGCTGATCGACGAGGCGATGCATCTCGGGCGCCTGCACCGCTCGCTGCGCGAGCTGCGCATCGCACCGCCGATGAGCGACGCGGCGATGCACGCGGTCATGGCGGAAGTGGTGCGCCGCAATAGGGTCGTCGAGGGCATGCTCTATCTGCAGATCTCGCGCGGCAGCGCACCCCGCGACTTCGCCTTTCCCAACCGCGTCAAGCCCAGCCTGGTGATGACCTCACGGCGCACCCGGGGTCCGGCGCCGCGCCTTATCGAGGAAGGCGTCGGCGTCATCACCATCGACGACATCCGCTGGGCGCGGCCCGACATCAAGAGCGTGTCGCTGCTGCCCAACGCCCTCGGCAAGCAGCGGGCCAAGGAGGTCGGCGCCTACGAGGCGTGGCAGGTCGATGCCGCCGGGAACGTGACCGAAGGCACCTCCAGCAACGCCTGGATCGTCACCGCCGCGGGGGACGTAATCACGCGCCAGGCCGATACTAGCATCCTGAACGGCATCACGCGCATCGGCCTCATCGGACTGCTCGAGCGCGAGGGGTTGCGCGTGGTCGAGCGCCCGTTCACCGTCGCCGAGGCCAAAGGGGCGCGCGAGGCTTTCCTCACCAGCACCACGAATTTCGTGCTCCCGATCGTGGCGATCGACGGCACGCCCATCGGCAACGGCCACCCCGGCTCGGTCGTGCGCAAGCTGCGCCAAGTCTACGACGACTACGCCACGGCGCAGAGCCAGGCGCAATGACGGCGCGGCCGCGGGCGCTGCTCTTCGACTGGGACAATACGCTGGTCGACACCTGGGAGACGATCCACGACGCGCTCGTCGTGACATTCACCGCTTTGGGCCAGGAGCCTTGGACGCTGCAGCAGACGAAGCTCCGCGTCGCCAGGAGCCTCCGCGACGCGTTTCCGGCGCTTTTCGGCGCCCGCTGGGAAGAGGCACTCACGCTCTATCTCGACCGCTTCCGGGCGATCCATCTCGAGCGCTTGAAGGCGCTCGAGGGCGCGGCCGAACTGTTGGCCGAGCTTGGCCAAGGCGACTATTTCCTCGGCATCGTCAGCAACAAGACCGGTGCGATGCTGCGCCAGGAGGCGGAGCATCTCGGCTGGACCGGGCATTTCCGGCGCATCGTCGGTGCCGGCGACGCGCCCCAGGATAAGCCCGACCCGGCGCCGATGCGCCTTGCGCTCGAAGGAAGCGGCATCGCTTGTAGCGAGACTTGGTATGTCGGCGACACCGCGCTTGACATGGAAAGCGCCGAGAATGCCGGCTGCCTTCCCGTACTGTTGGGCGCGCGCCCGCTCGCGGAGGAGAGTTTTGCCCGCTTCCGGCCGGCGCTCCACTTTGCCGATTGCCGAGGGCTCGGCCGGCACCTCCGGGGGTTATGATTTCCCTGCCGACCGCCGATTTGCTATGAATATTGCGAGCGCACGACGCGGCATCCCTTGATGCGGCGAAAGGCCTCCGACCGACCTTAAGAGAATAAGGGGAATCCCATGTCGTCGGAAAAATCGCAAAATGTTCAGGACGTATTCCTCAATCACGTCCGGAAGAACAAGACGCCTGTGACGGTCTTCCTGGTCAACGGCGTCAAGCTCCAAGGCATCATCACTTGGTTCGACAATTTCTGTGTCTTGCTTCGGCGTGACGCGCATTCGCAGCTTGTCTACAAGCACGCGATCTCGACCGTCATGCCGGCGCAGCCGATCCAGCTGTTCGAGCCCGGCAAAGAGGGCGAGGAAGCCTGACCCGGGACGGTCCGAGCCTCGGCAGCTGCCTCGTCCTCCATCCCGTGCTGAGGGTCGCCTCGCGCGAGCCCGGTGAGGCCGCGCGCTCGCCCGAGGGGCGGCTGGCCGAGGCGGCCGGGCTGGCGCGCGCCATCGGCCTTGGCGTCGCCGATGCCGAGGTGGTGAAGGTGAGCCGCTGGCGGCCGTCGACCTTGCTGGGAAGCGGCGCGGTCGAGCGCTGCGCCCAGATCATCCGCGAGAAGGCGATCGCCGTCGCCGTCATCGACGCCGCCGTGACCCCGGTGCAGCAGCGCAACCTCGAGAAGGCATGGCAGTGCAAGGTGATCGACCGCACCGGCCTCATCCTCGAGATTTTCGGCGCCCGCGCGCGGACGCGCGAGGGCCAGCTGCAGGTGGAGCTGGCAGCCCTCAGCTACCAGCGCTCCCGGCTCGTTCGCTCCTGGACCCATCTCGAGCGGCAGCGCGGCGGTTTCGGCTTTCTCGGCGGCCCCGGCGAGAGCCAGCTCGAGATCGACCGGCGGCTCATCGGCGATCGCATCGCCAAGCTGCAGCGCGAGCTCAGCGAGGTGAAGCGGACGCGCACGCTCCACCGCGACGCGCGCAAGCGCGTCCCTTACCCCGTGGTGGCGCTCGTGGGATACACGAATGCCGGCAAGTCGACGCTCTTCAACCGGCTGACCCGCGCCGCGGTGGTCGCCGAGGACAAACTCTTCGCCACGCTCGACCCCACCATGCGCGGCTTGCCGCTGCCTTCGGGCCGGCGCGCCATCCTCTCCGATACGGTGGGCTTCGTCTCCGACCTGCCCACCCACCTCGTCGCCGCCTTTCGCGCCACGCTCGAGGAAGTGACCGAGGCCGACCTCGTCGTCCATGTCCGCGACGTCCACCACCCCGACAGCGAGGCGCAGCGCGCCGACGTCCATGCCGTGCTGGGCGATCTCGGCATGACCGAAACGGTCGAGAACGGCCTCATCGAGGCGCTCAACAAGATCGATCTCGTCGACGCCGAGAACCGCGTCGTGCTGCAGAATCAGGCGCATCGCAACCGCGACGTCGTGCCGATCTCCGCCGTCACCGGAGAAGGCTGCGATGTCCTGGTCGATCTCCTCGATCGCCGCGTCGACGCCGATCGGCGGCTGGTGCATCTCGATGTCCCCGTCGCCGATGGCGCGGCGCTCGCTTGGCTCTACCGCCATGGCGAGGTGCTGACCCGCCGCGACGACGAGGCCATGGCGCATGTCGCGGTGCGCTTGAGCGAAGCCGATCTCGGGCGCTTCAAGAGCCGGCGGTTCGCGCCTTAGGCCGACGCCCTCATCCCCCGCCGATCCCCGCGCATCCCGGCTCATCCCCGCTCATCCCCAAATCTCCATTCGATTGCCTCGCTGACCCCTGCGACGTCGATTAAGCGGCGCGTGCTCTGGCGGCGAGGGTGCGATCGAGCCGCCCTGCGAGAGCGGGGGAGACGCCGGTCATCGGCAGCCGCAGCTCGGGGGAGGCGATGAGGCGTTGGCGCCAGAGCCAATGCTTGATGGGCGCAGGGCTGGGCTCGGCGAAGAGAAGGCGCGTCAGATCGACGACATCGCCCCAAAGCGCCACCGCGCCGGCGCGGTCGTCGGCGATGACCGCTTTGCGGAGCGCAACGAAGGCCGCGGGATCGACATGCGCGCTTGCGAGGACGCCGCCATCGGCGCCATGGGCAAGCGCGCCATAGAAGAGGCTGTCCTCGCCGGTCAGCACGGCAAAGCCCGGCGGTCGCTGGCGCAAGAGATCGAAGCTCTGCGCCGCATCGGCGCAGCAATCCTTGACGCCGACGACGTTGGGTAGCTCGGCGAGGCGAAAGAGCGTCTCGTTGGCGAGATTGACGCCGGTGCGGTAGGGAATGTTGTAAAGCAGGACGGGCTTGTCCGCGTGCTCTGCCAGTTGCGTGAAATGCCGGCGGAGCCCTTCCTGCGACGGCCGGCTGTAATAAGGGCAGGCGATGAGATAGCCGGCGATCGGCCAGGAGCGCCTCTCGCCGAGATGCGCAACGAGCTTCCTTGTATCGCTGCCGCAGAGTCCGAGAAAGACCGGCCGCCCGCGAGCTTCGGCGGCGGTCGCGGCAACGAGGCGCTCGGTCTCGTCCTCGTCGAGCGTCAAGCCTTCGCCGGTGGTCGCCGCAAGAATGAACCCGTCGAGCGGCGACTTGGCGTAATGTGCGACGAGGCGACGGAGCGAGGGCTCGTCGAGCGCGCCGTCGCGGAACGGCGTGATGAGCGGCAGAAATATTCCCGAAAGCGGTCTTTCCATGTGACTTCCTCCTCGGTTGGGCATGCCGGGCGGAAGCAGGGCTGGACATGAAAAAGCCCCGACCGAGCCGGCGGGGCCTGGGTGATCCCTGATGCTGACGCGCGCTCAGCGCAAGCGACGACCCCCGGCCCTGGCGGGACCCGGCTTTCGTGACTTGGCGAGGTGAGCAAAGCGTGGCATCGGCGCGATACTCGTCCAAGTCGAGCAGGCCTGTCAATCGCCGGCGCACCTCCGATCGCGGTTGCGACGGCGCCAATCCCCGCTAGCATACCGGCCAACGGGAGGAGAGGGCGATGAAACTGGCGTTTCTGGGTCTGGGCGTGATGGGCTACCCGATGGCGGGGCATCTCGCCAAGGCGGGCCACCAGGTGACGGTCTACAACCGCACCACAGCGAAGGCGGAAGCGTGGGTTAAGGAATATGGCGGCGCGCATCGGGCGAGCCCGGCCGCGGCGGCCGCGGGGGCTGAGATCGTCTTCACCTGCGTCGGCAATGACGACGATGTGCGCCAGGTGATCGCCGGCAAGGAGGGCGCCTTCGGCGGCATGGCCAAAGGTGCCATTCTCGCCGATCACACCACCGCCTCGGCGGAGGTCGCCCGCGAGATGGCGGCCTTTGCCAAGGAAAAGGGCCTAGGCTTCCTCGACGCGCCGGTCTCGGGCGGCCAAGCGGGCGCCGTCAACGGCAAGCTTACCATCATGGTGGGGGGCGAGCCGGCCGTCTTCGACAAGGCGCACCCGGTGATGGCTCACTATGGGCGCGCCGTCACCTTGCTGGGTCCCGCGGGCAACGGTCAGCTCACCAAGATGGTCAATCAGATCTGCATCGCGGGCCTGGTGCAAGCGCTCGCCGAGGGCCTCAATTTCGCGGTGCGCGCCGGGCTCGATCCCAAGCTCGTAGTCGAGACCATCTCGAAAGGCGCGGCGCAGTCCTGGCAAATGGAGAATCGCGCCCACACCATGGTCGAGGGCAAGTTCGATTTTGGCTTCGCCGTCGATTGGATGCGCAAGGACCTCGCCATTTGCCTTGCCGAGGCACGGCGCAACCGCGCGGCTTTGCCGGTAACGGCGCTCGTCGACCAGTTCTACCAGCGCATCCAGGAGCGCGGCGGGCGGCGCTGGGATACGTCGAGCCTCATCCATCTGCTGGCCAATCCCTGAGGGCGATCTCGTCGCTGTTGGGGATGAGCGGGCGGGGCGAGGCGTATCATCGGCAGGTAACGCCATTTGGCCGCCCCATGTCGAACGATCCCGATCGTCCCGACAAGTCACGCACGCGTTGGCTTTCCTGGCTGACGCTGCTGGCTGGAGCTGGACTCTGCGTCGCGGCGGCGCTGCTCTCCTGATAAGGCATTGCCTGTCGATCCCTGCGCGCGGCATTCTCCGCCGTCTTTGACGGTTGGGGGTATCGGTGCAGCAGGAGAACGAGTTGGCCGGCAAGGTAGCCCTGGTAACCGGCGCCTCGCGCAATATCGGCCGCGGCATCGCGCGCGACCTCGCCGCCGCCGGCGCGGCGGTGGTAGTGAATGCGCGCCGCGCGCGGGACGCGCTCGAGGGCGTGGCGCGGGAGCTCGAGGCGACGGGCGCGAGAGCCGCGGCCATCGTTGCCGACGTGACCGATGCGGCGGCGGTCGATGCCATGGTCGCGGAGATCGTGCAGCGCTTTGGCCGGCTCGACATCCTCGTCAACAACGCGGCGGTGCGCCCCTCGCAGACCATCGAGCAGATGACGCCGGCGGACTTCCGCGCCGTGGTCGGCCTGATGCTGGACGCGCCTTTTCTTTGCGTCAAAGCAGCGCTGCCCTATCTGAAGCAAAGCGGCGCGGGCGCCATCGTCAACATCGGCGGCATGACCGGACATGTCGGCGCCACCGATCGCGTTCATGTCGCCGCCGGAAAGTCCGGGCTCGTCGGTCTCACCAAGGGCTTCGCGCGGGAGCTCGCGCCTTGGGGCATCACCGCCAACTGCGTCGTGCCCGGCTTGATCGATACGGTGCGGACGCATACGCCCTCGGCGCATGCGGCGTTGCCCTCGCTTCTCGGGCGTCGCGGCAGGGTGGAAGAGATCGCGGCGATGGTGCGCTTCCTCTGCGGACCCGACGGACGCTTCATCACCGGCCAGGCGATCCACGTCAATGGCGGCGCCTACATGCCATGAGCGGGCTGGCGCCGCTCGGCCGCTGGGCGCTGGGCCTCGCCGTCGGGGCGGTCGCGGGATTTCTCCTCGGTCTCGTCCAAGCGCCCTTGCCGTGGCTGATCGGGCCGTTGTTGGCGATGGCGGCGTTGCGCCTCGCCGCCGCGCCGGCCGATCCCGTGCCCGGCGCGCGCCAGCTGGGACAGGTCATCGTCGGCGTCGCCATCGGCCTCTATTTCACCGCCGAGGTGCTGGGCGAGCTCGCCAGCCACACCGCCATCATGCTGGTGACCAGCCTCGCCACTCTGCTGTTGGGCGCCGCGACCGCCGTGGTGCTGTCGCGGCTCGGGCGGATCGACCTCAAGACCGCCTATTTCTGCTCGATGCCCGCGGGTGCCGCGGAAATGGCGGTGTTAGGCGACCGCCACGGCGCGCAAGCGGCGCCGATCGCGCTCTCGCAGTCGTTGCGCATCGCCGTCATCGTGCTGACGGTGCCGCAGGCGGTGAACGCCTTCGGCAGCGCCGGCGGACTCGTCTATGCGCCGGCGCTGAGGGACGTGCTCTGGCTTCGCCTGCTGCCGATGCTGGCCGCGGCCGCGGCGGTCGGCTGGCTTTTCTCGCGCGCCCGCGTCAACAACGCTTGGTTCTTGGGCTCGCTCGCGACCGGCATCGTCATCGCCGCGCTGGCGCTGCCGCTTTCGGCGGTGCCGGGTTGGCTGGTCTCGGCGGCGCAGGTCCTGCTGGGATTGGCGCTCGGCGCACGTTTCGACCGCGCCTTTCTCATCGCCGCGCCGCGCTTCACGCTCGCAGCATTGCTCTCGGCGCTGTTCATGGTGATGCTCTGCGCCCTCATGGGCTGGCTCGTCGCGCAAGCGATGGCGATGACACCCGCGGCGGCCGTGCTTGCTACCGCTCCCGGCAGCATCGGCGAGATGGCGGTGACCGCGCGCGCGCTCGGCGTCGCCGTGCCCATGGTGACGGCCTTTCAGCTCGTACGCATCGTCATGGTGCTGCTGCTCGCAGGCCCGTTCTTCGCGCTTTGCCGGCGGCTCTACGCGCCGGTGCCGCGCGTCGGGCTCGGTGATTGATCGGCGCCGCCTTCCGCCATTTCACCGACGGGCTCGTCCGGCTCCTCGCGCAGCATCTCCTCGATGGTGCTGGCGACCCAGCGCCAACCCGCCATGAGGCGCTCCTCGCCGCGCTCGCGCGCTTTCAACGCCTCGTGCGAGGCAAATGAAAAAGCCTGCACGCCGTAGCGGGCAATCAATACTTTCGCCAAGCCGCGGACGTCGCGGTTGCGGTCGGATGCATCGGATGTTGTGGTCATGAAGAGCGCCTGAAGATGACATCGAATTAACTTGGCTCGTCGCGTTCCCTGGGTCCAAATGAGCCCCAGCGGCTCAGCCGCCACGCCCGTTCAACCCCCTTGACGGGCGAAGACCCCTGGGTCAGCCCCGCCCGTACACCTATCCTCCTAGGCCGCGGGCGGGGCGCCTCATGAACGGCCGTCGCGTCGTTCACTTTCCTCCATCCCAATCGGACGCGCCGCCTTTCGTTTGCGCATCCTACGCGATTGCCGCAGGCGCGGGCGTGACGATAGAGTGGCGACTCCGGAGGATTATGATCGCATGTCGAGTCCCTTGTTTCAATCGCTTGCCTTGCGCGGGCTGACGCTGCCCAACCGTATCGTCGTCGCGCCGATGTGCCAATACAGCGCCGAGGACGGCAGTGCCAATGACTGGCACCTGCTGCATTTGGGATCGCTCGCGGTGGCGGGTGCGGGGTTACTGATGATCGAGGCGACGGCCGTGACGGCGGCGGGTCGCATCACGCAGGGTTGCCTCGGCCTCTACAACGACGCGAACGAGGCGGCGCTGGCGCGGGTCGTCGCCGCCTGCCGCCGCTTCGGCAATGCGCCCCTCGGCATCCAGCTCGCTCACGCCGGCCGCAAGGGCGCGGCGACACGACCATGGGAGGGCATCCGCGCGCTGACGGCCGAGGAGGGCGCCTGGCCCACAATGGCGCCATCGGCGCTGCCGCTGGACTCGGGGTGGTCTACGCCGCAGGCGGCAAGCGCTGAGGATCTCGACCGCGTTGTCGATGCCTTCCTCGGCGCCACGGAGCGCGCCCAACGCTTGGGCCTCGACCTCATTGAGCTGCACTGCGCCCATGGCTATCTGCTCCACGAATTTCTCTCGCCCATCGCCAACCACCGCGCCGACGCCTATGGCGGCAGCCGCGACAATCGCATGCGCTTTCCTTTGCGCGTGGTCGCTGCGGTGCGTCAGGCCTGGCCCAGCGCCAAGCCGCTCGGCGTGCGGATCAGCGGCACCGATTGGCTCGAGGGCGGCTTCACGATCGAGGACGCCGTCGCCTTCGTCCAGGCATTGAAATCCGTTGGCTGCGATTACGTCTGCGTATCGAGTGGCGGCATTGTCGCCAAGGCGCCGATTCCCGTGGCGCCGGGCTATCAATTGGGTCTGGCCGAGCGCGTCCGCCGCGACACCGGCATCGCCGTGCGCGCGGTGGGTCTTGTCGCCGAGCCGCGCCAAGCCGAACGCGTCATCGCCTCGGGACAAGCCGACATGATCGCCATGGCGCGCGCCTTTCTCGACGATCCACATTGGGTCTGGCACGCCGCCGAAGCGCTCGGCGCGCGCGCGGCGATGCCGCCCCAATACGAGCGCGCCCGAGCCGATCTGTGGCCTGGCGCCAGGCTCGTGCGGCCGCTGCGCGAGGCCGCGGAATAGCGGAGCTACATGCCGCCGCCGCCACCCCCGCCGCCCAGCATCGTCAGGTCGCGGTCGCGTGATTCGCTTGTGTAGATACCACTGGTCTGCGCGTCGCTGCAGGCGGCCAGAGCGGCGAGGAGACAGAGCATCATGAGCGTTCTCTGCATGCGGCTATTCCGACCAAGCGGCTATGGCGACAATATCACGATCACGCCGGTGGCCGAACCATGCCGCAGATGCGCAACCGCCGCGCCACCCCTGGGGAAGCGCGGCGGATGACGTCGGCAGCGCCGTCTTCCTAAATGCCCGATGAGCCGCCGGAGCCGGATCCGCCCCAACTGGAGCCTGGCGGTTTCGGTGGTGCAGGCGTGCTCTCCGGCGGTTTCGGCGGCGCGTGCGACGCGCCGTGCGTGGCGGGCGCCGCGTGCGGCGGCGGTGGCATTGCCGGCTTTGGTGGCGGCGGCGGCGCCGCAGGTCGCGGCGGCGGCGGTGCGGCAGGACGCGGTGCTGCCGCGGCCGGAGGCGCGACGGGCGGGCGCGGTGGCGCCGGCGTCGGCGGCGTCGTCACTTTCGCTTCCGCTTTCGGCTTCGGTGCGGCTTTCTTTTTGGCGACCGTTTTGCGCTTGGCCGGCTTGGCGCGGCCTTTCGCAGCCTTGCTCTTCGCGGCGCGCGTGGTGGCGCGCGCTGCCGCTCCGCGCTTCACTTTCTTCGCCGGCGCCTTCGCTTTCTTGCGTCCTTTCGACTTCGATTTTGCCTTGCGGGCCATCAAACCCCCCTTGCTTAGAGGTTAATTCGTTGATCGCTCATAGCATGCAAGATATGCGCAGCTTCGTAAAGCCGATAGCGACGAAGAAAGCGTGTAGACGCGATGAAATGCGATGAAATGCATGGTGAGCCCGGCGGGATTCGAACCCGCGACCCCTTGATTAAAAGTCAAGTGCTCTACCGGCTGAGCTACGGGCTCGGAAAGGGCGGCGAACATTAGGCGTCGCCCCTTACGGGGTCAACCGTCGCTGGCGCACCGCCAAACCGCCGGCTTCTGGACAGGGAAAGACCGTGTCGTGAAGGTTGATTGCCCCGCGCCGCCATCGCCTCCAAGTACAGAGAAAGATGTTCGCCGCGAAAATGCCAATGTTTGCCGCGGATTCGCTGGCGCGCTCCGCAAATTTGACGATTCGTTACAAGAATTTACATAAATTCATCTGCGGTACATCGCGGCGTTACGTTCGGGCTCTATGTTTTACGCCAGCTGGATTGAGAAAAACAACAGAGAGAGGGAAGGTCCCATGACCGATTTCGGCTGTCAGATCGAGCATCAGATCCCGCGACTGCGCCGCTACGCGCGCGCCCTGACGCGCGACGCAACGCGCGCCGACGACTTGGTGCAGAGCTGCCTGATGCGGGCGCTGGCCAAGTCGCATCTCTGGCAACCCGGTACCGATTTGCGCGCTTGGCTCTTCACCATCCTCCACAACCAGCATGTCAACGACGTGCGTCGCGCAGTCCGCGAGGGCGTGTCGGTGCCGGTCGAGGATGCGGCGCCGCTGCTGACGGCACCCGCCGCCCAAGGCGCCGCGCTGCAACTGCGCGACCTCGATCGCGCCATGGCGCGATTGCCGGAGGAGCAGCGTCAGGTGCTGTTGCTCGTCGGTCTCGAAGGCATGCGCTATGAGGAAGTGGCCGCGGTCCTCCAACTTCCCGTCGGCACGGTCCGCTCGCGCCTCTCGCGCGGCCGCGACGCGGTGCGGCGCCTCATGGGCATCGGTGCTTCCCGCGAGAGCGAGCCCAATCGCGACGCGGCCTAGTCGGCGCCGTGGCGATCAGAGCGATGACATCGGCGGCAAGCTGAGCGACGGCAAGCCGCTGTCGCCCAGCAGCTTCAATGCCGAGAGACTGAAGAGATTGAGCATCGCCGCCATGGGCGGCGCCAGCTGGCGGGCGTCGAAGGGGAGGCTCGGCGCCGCGACTGTCGCGGCCTGAGCGGCGGGCGTGCCGGCAACCGTCAGGCCGCTGAATTGCCGCGCTTCGCGGCCGATGCGCGTGGCGAAGTCCTGATAGATCTCGGCGAGGCTGCGCGGCCGTCCGCTCCCGGCATCGTAGAACACGGCATGGTTGGCGGCAGCGGCTTGCGGCAACAGCTCGGCGGCGGGCGTGCTGTCGCTTTGCCCCAGCGCCTTCAGGAAGGTGACGGCACCGCCCGAGCCGAGGAAGTGCGCGAGATAGAGATCCGCGCTGCCGGCCGGCCTTCCCAGCGCCTGCTCCAGCGCGCTTTTGTTGAGGCGGGCGTATTCGGCGGCGAGCGCCGAGGAGAGACGCGGGTCCTGGCGCAGATCGAGGATGCGTTGCCGCGTCGCAGGATCGGTAACTTGGGGGTGGCCGTTGGCGCCCGTGCCGATCTGTTGCGCGAGGCCGCCGACGCCATACTTGTCGCCGAAGCGCTTCACCATCGCAAGCCAGGTCGACTCGATGAACTGGAAGAGGCCTGTCGCGCTGCTTCCGCTCGCCTTAGCGTCGGGCTGGAACCCGCTCTCCTGTTGCGCCTGGGCCAAGAGCAGCCCGAAGTCCATATCCGTCGCCTGCGCCGCTTGACGAATGCTGCTCACGACGCCGGGCGTGGCGCCCAAAGGCAACGGAGGAAGCGGCGGGCTGGACGTGGTCATGATGCGCCGCAGATGAGGCTATCGGAGACTGGTTAAGCGACGGTAAGCTCCCCGCCGAACCATGGCGCCACAACTTCTGGGCACATTTCAATTTAATAAACGCGACCACTACGTTTGTCAGAGAAAATTAACCGGGACCGGGTATAATCGAAGTATTATTCGGTTAATGCCCAATAATTGCCACATAACAAGGGGCATCGATCGGGTAGGGATGGTTCGGGACGGCAAGCATAGTCGGGGCGTGGGGCGGGGGTAAATGAAACATCAACGTTCGAATGAGGTTCGGCGGGCGCTCAGTGCTTGCCGCGGTGCCTTTGCGATCATCATGGCGTTCAGCATGGCGATCAATATCCTGACGCTGGCGTCGCCTCTCTACATGATGCAGGTTTTTGATCGTGTGCTTACCAGCCGTAGTATAGACACGCTGGTGATGCTCACGCTCATCGTCATGCTCGCGATTGGTGTTCTGACGCTCATCGAGACCATCCGCACGCAGATGCTGTCGCGCATCGGCCATTGGCTCGACGACCGGCTGGGCCCGGTCGTGTTCTCGGGTGCGCTCAAGGCGGCGCTGCGCTGCGAGGCGGCCCCGGCGGCGCAGGGTCTGCGCGACTTGGCAACGCTGCGGGGATTCCTCACCGGGCCGGGGGTGGCGCCGCTTCTCGACGCGCCTTGGGCGCCGATCTTCGTCGTCGCGCTCTTCGCCCTTCACCCGGTATTCGGCCTGATCGGCCTCTGCAGCGCTCTCCTCCTCTTCACGCTGGCGCTGATCAACGAGTTCGCCACCAAGCGCCCATTGCGCGAGGCTAATGTCGGCCAGAGCCGCACGCAGCAGCGCGCCGAGGCGGCGCTGCGCAACGCCGAGGTCATCCGCGCCATGGGCATGCGGGACGGCATCATCCGGCTGTGGCGCGCCGATATCGCCGACACCATGGCGTCGGCGGAGAGCGCCGGCGTGCGCGGCGCGGCGATCATGGCCGCGTCGAAATTCTCCCGCCTCTTCGTGCAGACGCTGATTCTCGGCGCCGGCGCTTGGCTCGTGATTGAGCATGAGGCGAGCCCCGGCGCGATGTTCGCCAGCATGTTCCTTTTGGGTCGCGCACTGGCGCCCGTCGAGAACGCCATCGGTACCTGGAAGTCGTTGGTGAGCGCCCGCTTGGCGCGCCGCCGCCTGAGCGATCTCGTCGAATTGGTGCCCGACATGACGCCCGGGATGGAGCTGCCGCGACCCCAGGGCGAGCTTTCGGTCGAGCGGTTGGTGTTCGTGCCGCCGGGCGGCGATGAGCCGACTTTGCGCGGCGTCAGCTTCGATCTGGCGCCGGGCGAGGTGCTGGGGGTCATCGGGCCTTCGGCCGCGGGAAAATCGACGCTCGCGCGCCTCATCGCCGGCACTTGGCAGCCGACCGCCGGCAAGGTGCGGCTCGACGGCGCCGACATCAGCATCTGGCACGACAGCGCCGGCTCGCATCACGTCGGCTATCTGCCGCAGGACATCGAGCTCTTCGCCGGCAGCGTCCGCGCCAACATTGCGCGGCTGGGCCATGCCGGGCCAGCCGCCGTGATCGAGGCGGCGCGCATGGTGGGCCTCCATGAAAGCATCATGCGGCTGCCGCGGGGCTATGACAGCGAGATCGGTGAAAGCGGCCTAAAGCTCTCGGGCGGCCAGCGCCAACGCATCGGCTTGGCCCGCGCCATCTTCGGCCGGCCGCGGCTGGTCGTCCTCGACGAGCCCAATGCCAGCCTCGACCATGAAGGCGAGGAGGCGCTCCATCGCGCCATCGTCGCGCTGAAGCAATGCGGCACGACCATCGTCATGGTGGCGCACCGCCCGAGCGTGCTCGGCCTTGCCGACAAGCTGCTGGTACTGCGTCAAGGCATGGTCGAAGCCTATGGCAGCCGCGCCGACATCATCGCCAAGCTCAATCATGCCGCGAGCGTGCGACGGCCGGCCGTGCCGCTCCATCCGCCGCAAACCCAGCCGCAAGCCCAGCCGCAGCGCGCCTAGAGGAGATAGCGATGTCCATGATCACGCTGCTGGCAGAGCAGAAGGTGCCGGCGAGCCCGCTCTCGCGCATGCGCGAGCTCGTCATGGCCGGCTCGGCCTTGGTCGGCATCTTCATCATCGGCGCCGGCATCTGGGCGGTGCTGGCGCCGCTCCAGAGCGCGGCGATCGCGCCGGGCTCGGTGGTCTCGGATTCACACCGCAAGACGATCCAGCATCTCGAGGGCGGCATTATCGACGCGATCCTCGTCCACGACGGAGACTCGGTCGTGGCCGGGCAGACGCTGATCCAGCTCAACGACACCAAGTCGCGCACGACGCTCGCCGCGATCGAAGGGCAGCTCATCGACGCCAAGGCACGCGCGGCGCGGCTGCTGGCCGAGCGCGACGGCAAGCGCGTGATCGACTTTCCCCCCGATCTGACCACCGCCAAAAGCGACCCCACGGTCGCGGCGGCGCTCACCGGGCAGCAAAAGATCTTCGACACACGCCAACAGCTGCTCGATTCCAAGACCGCGGCGATCCACGAGCGGATCAACGAGGTGAGCGAGGAGATCAAGGGTCACGAGGCCGAGCTCGCCGCCCTCGAGAAGCGTCGGGGGTTCCTCCAGGACGAGATCGCCGGCGTGCAGCAGCTCGTATCCAAGGGGCTCGAGCGCAAGCCGCGCCTCCTCGAGCTCGAGCGCGACATGGCCGACGCGGAAGGCCGGCGCGGCGACCAGACCGCGCAGATCGCGCGAGCTCGCCAGACCATCGCCGAATCCGAGGTCGATATTCTGACGCTCTCCAACGACCGGCAGAAGGAAGTCGCCGACGAGCTGCGCGACACGCAGAAGAAGCTGCAAGAGCTCGAAGAACAGGAACAGGCGGCGGCCGACGTGCTGACGCGAACCACCGTGACCGCGCCCGAGGACGGCGTCGTCACCGATCTCCGCGTGCATACGCCGGGCGGCGTGATACAGGCCGGCGAGCCGCTGCTCGACCTGGTGCCGAGCGACGACCGCTTGGTGGTCGAGGCGCGGGTGCGGCCCGAAGATATCGATCGCGTGCATGAGGGATTGGATGCGCAGGTGCGGCTACTGCCCTATAAGCAGCGGCGCACGCCGCCCGTCGCCGCGAAGGTGGTCTATGTCTCCGCCGACCGCCTCGTCGACAAGCGCACCGATCAGCCTTACTACGAGGCGAAGCTGCGCCTCGACGAGAACGCGCTGAAGGCGCTCGGCGGTGACGTGAAGCTGGTGCCGGGCATGCCCAGCGAGGCGATGATCAAGACCGGCGAGACCACGGTCGCGATTTATGCGCTATCGCCCATCTTCGACAGCTTCCACCGCGCTTTCCGCGAGAAATAATCCGCTCGGAGATTTGGTTCGGCTTCTGCCGCCCGGTTTCGCGCTTTATCGAGGAGCAAGCGCCCCGAGTTCCGGCGCGCGCTCGGGGGGAGGATAGCCGAGGCAGGAAGAATGGCTCGCGCCTGTATTTCGCGACCGCTCGACCTTACGCCTATGTGGACGCAAAAGTCGCCGCTGAGCGCGCGCCACAGCGCCGTTAGGGTGCCCGTCGCGATGCCAGCGCCTCGTCTTCCACGCGGATGCGCCAGGCGAGAAGCGCGGCATTCAGCAGCGAGAAGACGAGCGACACCGGCCAAGCGTCGAAGACCAGCGGCAGCACCGCGATCTCGAGGGCGACGACGAGATAGTTGGGATGGCGCAGGAAGCGATAGGGGCCTCGGCGCACCAGCGGCTCGCCGGGAATGGTAATGACCCGGGTCGTCCAATAGGGGCCGAGGCTGATGACGACCCAGAGCCGGCCGAGCTGCAGCAAGAGGAAAAGTCCGAGCCACGCCCAACGGATCGCCGTATCGGCCGGCACGACCCAGAACAGGGTCAAGAGCCAGCCGCCATGCAGCAGGAAGAACAGCGGATAATGCGCCCCGCCGATCTCGACCCCGCCGCGCGCGATCAGCGCCCGCGCATTGCGTTGCGCATAGAGGACTTCGCCGATGCGCAAGAGCCCGACCAGGACGACGATGACGAGGACACCACTCACGCCGCCTCGAGCAGCAAGAATCCTGCGGTGAAGCCGGGTCCGAGCGTGCTCATCAGCGAGCGTCCGGGAATGCCGGTGCGCAGCGCACGCTCGAGCACGAACAGCACCGTCGATGCCGACATGTTGCCATAATCGCGGAGCACGCCGCGACCGTCGGCTAGTGCGCCCTGGCCGAGATGGAACGCTTCTTCAAGCGCGCTCAACACCTTGGCGCCGCCGGGATGGCAGATGAAGCGATCGATATCGTCAAAATCGAGCTGATTGCGGGCGAGAAAGCTGCCGGCGATGTCGCGCATGTGGCGGCGCACGAGGGTCGGAATGTCGCGCGAGAAAATCGCCTTGAGGCCGTCATCGGTCACGTCCCAGCCCATGATGTCAAGCGAGGCGGGCCAAGTGTGCTCGCCCGAGGCGCCCAGCGCCGGCCCCTCGCCGCGACACGATATGACGGCCGCCGCGGCACCGTCGCCGAAGAGCGCGGTGGCGACGATGTTGCTCTTGGAGACGTCGTTGCGGCGGAAGGAGAGGGCGCAGAGCTCCACCACCAGCAGCAGCACGCGCGTGCCCGGCGCGGCGCGCGCGAGATCGGCGGCGCGCGCGATGCCGATGACGCCGCCGGCGCAGCCCAGGCCGAAGATCGGCATGCGTTTCACGTCGCGGCGGAGCTCCAGCCGGTCCATCAGCATGGCATCGAGGCTGGGCGTCGCGATGCCCGTCGTGGAGATGGTAATGACCGCGTCGATCTCGGCCGGCGACAGCTCGGCATTGCGCAACGCCGTGCGCGCGGCGCGCTCGAGCAGGTTGACCGCATTCTCGAGGTAGAGCGCGTTGCGCTCAGTCCAGCCATGGGGCCGCTCATACCAGTCGATCGGGACGCAGGAGTAGCGCCGCTCGATGCCCGCATTGGCGAAGACGGGCATGAGCCGGTCGAGATCGGCAGCACTACGCTCGGCGAAGAGGCGGCGGGCGCGGTCCGCGACCTCCTCTTGCCCCAGCGCATAGGCCGGAACCGCAGTCGAAAGTGCAAGGAGGCGGGGCGGGGGTGTGGTCACTGGCGAAGGGCTCCGGACGCCGTTAGAGTGCTGAAATGCCAAACCGATGATAGCGAGAACGAGCGCCCGCTCGCCACTTTGCCGGAGATTTCATGTTTCATGGGTTCACAAGCGCGCGACTGGAAGTGCCGGGCGCGGCGATCAATCTGCGGTGGGGTGGCAAGGGGCCGCCGCTGCTGTTGCTGCACGGCTATCCCGAGACGCATGTGATGTGGCACAAGATCGCGCCGACGCTGGCGGAGCGCTTCACGGTCGTTTGTCCCGACCTGCGCGGCTACGGCGACTCGTCGAAGCCCGCCGACGGCGACGGACATTACAACTACTCCAAGCGGGCAATGGCCGGCGATCAGGTCGCGGTCATGAAACAGCTGGGATTCCCGCGCTTCCAGCTGATCGGCCATGATCGCGGCGCAAGGGTGGCGCATCGCCTTTGTCTCGATCACGGCGACAGCGTCGAGCGCGTGGCGCTGCTCGATATTATTCCCACCGCCGAGGTCTTTGCCCGGACGGACAAGCGGCTGGCGACCTATTATTACCACTGGTTCTTCCTTATCCAGCCCAACGAGCTGCCCGAGCGGCTGATCGCCGGCGCCGTCGATCACTACCTTGATAGCATTTTTCGGTCCCTCGGCGGCAACAGGAACGTATTCACGCCCGAGGCGCAAGCGGCGTATCGTCGCTCGATGCGCGATCCCGCGACCATTCATGCGACATGCGAGGACTATCGTGCCGGTGCCTCGATCGATCTGGAGCATGACGCCGCCGATGCCGATCGGCGTATTCGCTGCCCATTGCTGGTGCTCTGGGGCGCATCGGGGGTCGTCGGGCGTCTTTACGACCCGCTGGCAATCTGGCGCGGCAAGGCCGTGAATGTCCAGGGGCGAGCGTTGCCCTGTGGTCACTTCCTGCCCGAGGAGGCGCCGGCGGAGACGCTCGCGGCCCTGACGGATTTTCTGCAGGCTTGACCTCATTGGCGTCTCCCCCTGATCCCCAGCCGCGCAAGAAGCCGCGCAATCGCCTCATCGAGCGTCTTCGTGCCTATTTCCTCGCCGGCGTGCTCGTTGCCGCGCCGATTCTGCTCACGGTTTATCTCACCTGGTCCTTCATCAGCATCATCGACGGCGTGGTGCGGGCGGTGCTGCCGGATCGCTTCAACCCCGAGACCTACCTCCATGTTCCCGGCATCGGCCTCATCATGACCGTGGTGGCGCTGACGCTGGTCGGTGCCGCCACGGCAAACTATGTGGGTCGCGTCTTTCTGCGCCTCTCCGAGCGTCTGCTCGCGCGCATGCCCGTCATCCGCGGCGTCTACGGCGCGGCGAAGCAGATTTTCGAGACGGTGCTGGCGAAGCAATCGAACACCTTTCGCGAGGCCGTGCTGGTTGAGTATCCGCGCCGCGGCATGTGGACGATCGCCTTCATCACGCAACGCACCGAGGGCGAGATACGCGACCTGACCGGGCCCGATCCGATCAGCGTCTATGTTCCGACGACGCCTAACCCGACCTCGGGATTTCTCGTCTTCGTGCCGCGCAGCGATGTCGTCCCGCTGGCGATGACGGTCGAGGAGGCGATCAAGATGGTGATCTCGACCGGCATCGTCACGCCGACCGACCGGCGCTCGCCTGAGGCAAAGGCGCAGCCCCCGTCGGCACTGCCAGGCGCCGTGCGGCGTTGAGGCGCTGTTCCATGATGCAATGCCAAAGCGGCGGCAGCAGCGCGAGCGAGAGGCTGCCGGCGTAGCCGAAGGGCAGCTGCGGTGTTGCCGGCAAGGGACGGAGATGTTGATAGCCACGCGCCGGCGACCGATGATGGTCGCTGTGATGGCCGCCATTGAAGAGCGCCGAATTGTTGAAGCGCCGCGCCGTGTTCCAGGAATGCTGCGGCCCCAGCTGCTCGATGCCGCCCTCGGGCAACTCGTCCCGCATCAGCCCGTAATGGGCGACATAATTGAAGAGCTCGAGAATGAGGACGGCGATGGCCGCCACCACCAGCTGGAAGAGCAGCGCTCGCGCGCCGACCACCGCGGCGACCGACAGCGCCAAGGCGGCCTCGATTGCTATGTAGTGGATCATCCGGTGTGCCCGGAGCGGCAGTCGGCGCGCCGCAAGGCGCGCCCTTTCCATCCGCCAGGCCTGCCGCCACTGGCCCCTGATCGAGCGCCAGAAGAAATGATAGGCGGTCTCGCCGCGCCGCGCGGTCGCAGGGTCGTCGGGCGTCGCGGCAAGACGGTGATGGCCTTGGAGATGCGCGATGCGAAAATGCATGTAGCCGAGGGGAGCAAGCATGGCGAGACCGAGCATGCGCTCCAGGCGCAGGCGGGAATGGATCATGTCGTGAGCGGCCAGCATGCCGAAGATGCCGGCGACCACGCCCATGGCCGCCGCGAGCGCGACGAAAGTCCGGGCATCCGTCGCGGTGCGGGCGACGACCGCGCCCCAGACCAACACGCCGAGTTGCACCGGAATGTAAAGGCGAGGGAGCAGCCGATAGGCGAATACCGAGCCCACGGCGCGGCTCGCCCGCTGATTGCCCAGGAGCGCGTCGCAGCCGAGAAAAACGACCAGCAGCATCGGCAGCATGAGCGCGACCATGCCGAAAGCCTGCAACAGGGGCACTGCCGCAAGCGCAAGGAAGGGAGAGGCGTATTTGAGGGACATCACGGCGGTGCCATTCTAAGATGGAGCGAGAGCTTAACGCAACGGTACAGTTGCGTTTAGTTTGTGGCGCTCATGACGTTTTGACTTGGCCCGGTGCCGCGGCGTGCTGCAGTGGGCGGCGATCGGCTCGGCTCGCTCGTTGGAATAGAGGTCGGCTTTGCGCGCGACGTCCTGCGTCAAATATCTGTCCGCGGCCAGCGTGCTGGTCGCATTGACCTCGTGCTCGCTCGCGCCCCCGGCGCCGCGGCCTGGCGCGCCAGCGGCACCAGATCCGGCGGCGGCGAAACGGGGCGAATATCTCGCCGCCGCCGCCAATTGCGCGGGCTGTCACACCGACAAGGAGCACGGCGGCGCGCCCTTTGCCGGCGGCAAGGCGATCGCCACCTCGTTCGGCGCCTATTATAGCCGCAACATCACCCCCGATCCGCAGCACGGCATCGGCGCCTGGAGCGAGGCCGATTTTCATCGCGCGCTCCGCGACGGCATCGCTCCAGGCGGCGGGCATTATTTCCCGGCCTTCCCCTTTCCCTCCTTCACCTTCATGACCGATGGGGATATCGCCGACATCTTCGCCTATCTTGAGACGCAGCGTCCCGCTCCGCGCGAAGATCTCGCGAACGACGTGCCCTTCCCCTACGATGTGCGCCTCAGCATGGTGCTGTGGCGCGCCCTCTATTTCAAGAAGGGACCGCTCGCGCCAGATCCGCGCCAAAGCGCCGAATGGAATCGCGGCGCCTATCTCGTGACTGCCGTCGCTCATTGTGCCGACTGTCATTCGCCGCGCACCAGCCTTGGTGCCGTCGATGCCGAGCGCCGCTTCAATGGCGGTACG
Organism: Allostellaceae bacterium; assembly: GCA_035515835.1. Lineage (GTDB taxonomy): Bacteria > Pseudomonadota > Alphaproteobacteria > ATCC43930 > CGMCC-115725 > DAHUYF01. Next base: position 3,008 of record DATJAV010000318.1, on the reverse strand, counting down.
CTCTACGGACCGGGCGAGAAGCACGCGCCCAACATCACGCCCGACATGACGGACGGCATCGGCAAATGGCGCGTCCAAGACATCGCCACACTGCTCAAGACCGGCATCACCGCCAGCGGCGACGTCGTGTCGGCGCCCATGTCGGAAGTGGTCGAAGGCACGGCGAAGCTCAGCGATGCCGACCGCATGGCGATCGCCGCCTACCTCAAATCGCTGAAGCCGCTGCCGGGGAAGGGCGGGTAGGTAGCGCGGCGGGCCATCACCCCGAGCGCAGATACTTCACCGCCAGATCCCGCTGAAAGAGATAGAGCAAGTTTCGCAGCGCTGCGCCGCGCGGCGTCTCAAGCTCGGGGTCCTTGGCGAGGACGAGGCGGGCGTCGTCGCGGGCGACGGCGATGAGATCGGCATGCGCGGCAAGATCGGCGAGGCGAAGCTCGGGCATGCCGCTTTGTCGCGTGCCCAGCACCTCGCCGAATCCCCGCAGCCGCAGGTCCTCCTCGGCGATGCGGAAGCCGTCCTCGGTCTCGCGCAGGATCTGGAGGCGCGCCTTCGCCGTCTCGGTGAGCGGCAACGCGTAGAGCAGCAAGCAATGCGAGGGTTTCTCGCCGCGGCCGATGCGGCCGCGCAGCTGGTGGAGCTGGGCGAGGCCGAAGCGCTCGGCATGCTCCACCACCATCACGGAGGCGGCCGCCACGTCGACCCCGACCTCGATCACCGTCGTCGCCACCAGCAGATCGATGGCACCTTGGGCGAAGCCCTCCATGACGCGGTCTTTCTCCGCACCCTTCATGCGGCCATGGACGAGGCCGACGCGCTCGCCGAACAGCGCCTTCAGCTGCGCTGCGCGCTCATCGGCGGCCTGGAGATCGCTCGCTTCGGACTCCTCGACCAAGGGACAAATCCAGTAGATCTTGTCGCCTCGCGCCAGCGCGCGCCTCATGCTCTCGATCACCTCCTCGAGGCGCGTCAGCGGCAGCGTCCTGGTGGTGATGGGCTGCCGGCCGGCCGGCTTCTCGGTGAGGCGCGAGGCGTCGAGATCGCCGTAGGCGGTCATCATCAGGGTGCGCGGAATGGGCGTTGCCGTCATCACCAGGATGTCGACGCCGCGGCCCTTGCCCGAGAGCGCGATGCGCTGCTCGACGCCGAAGCGGTGCTGCTCGTCGATGACGGCGAGCGCGAGGTCGCGAAAGACGACGTCCTCCTGAAAGAGCGCATGCGTGCCGACGATGATACCCGTGCTGCCCTCGGCGAGCCGCGCCAGCAGCTCCTCCCGCGCCTTTCCTTTCTCGCGCCCGGTCAGGAGCGCGACCTCGACGCCGGCGGCAGCGGCGAGCCGCGACAGCGTCGCATGATGCTGGCGTGCGAGGATCTCGGTCGGCGCCATCAGGGCCGCTTGCGCCCCCGCCTCGACGGCGTCCAGCATGGCGAGCAGCGCCACCACCGTCTTGCCGCTGCCGACATCGCCTTGCAGCAGCCGCTGCATGCGCTGCGGCGAGGCCATGTCGCCACCGATCTCGGCCAGCGCCTGGCGCTGAGAGTGGGTGAGGGAGAAGGGGAGCGCCGCGGCCACTCGCCGCCGCAGCTTGCCTTCGACGGCGATGCTGCGGCCCGGCAGCCGCCGGGTGTGGGCGCGGACCAAGGCGATGGCGAGCTGATTGGCGAGAAGCTCGTCATAAGCGAGCCGCTCTCGGGCCGGGGTCAAAGGCGCGAGGTCCTCGAGGCCCTCTGGCGCATGCGCCGCCGCGAGCGCCGCGGCCCAGCCCGGCCAGTGGCGCTGCCGGAGGAGACTCGCATCGAGCCATTCCGGCAAATCCGGCAGCCGCGCCAGCGCCGCGCCGATCGCCCGCTGCAGGGTGCGCAACGGCAAGCCGGCGGTCAGGCGATAGACCGGTTCGACCGGTTTCATCTCGCCCTCGGCCGGATCGACGACGTGATCGGGATGGGTGATCTGGACCTCGTTGTTGAAATGCTCGACGCGGCCGCTCACCACCCGCGTCGCGCCCTCCGGCAACAGCTTCTCGAGGTAGTCGCCCTTCACGTGAAAATAGACGAGGTGGAGGAAGCCGGTCTCGTCACGGCAGCGCACGCGATAGGGCTGGCGCGCCTTGAAGGGGCGGACATGCTTGTCGACGATGACGGTGAGCGTGGCGATCTCGCCGGCGCGTGCCTGGGCGATCTTGGGACGATTGCGCCGATCGATGAGACTCTCGGGAAGATGCCAGAGCAGATCAACGGCAACCGGTCCCGCGACGCGCTCGATCAGCTTGCCGAAACGCGGCCCGATCCCCGGGAGCGCGGTCACCTCGGCGAAAAGCGGGTTCAGAATCTCGGGGCGCACGGGGGAACCAGATGTCCGATGGCAGATGTCGGATGTGAGATTACCCTGGCGACCGCCTTCTGGCATCGGGCGCTGTCCTGACACCACGGCGCAAAGCCTCTATATATCCCCCTCCCCATGTCGCAATCGCTCGATCCTCGGCTGAAGCGCCTCTTGTTCCGCAGCTGGCGCCGCGGCACCAAGGAGGCGGACCTGCTCTTCGGTTGCTTCGCCGAGGCGCATCTCGCCGGTTTCACCCCGAGCCAGCTCAACCGCTACGAGGCGTTGCTCGAGGTGAGCGACGCGCTCATCTTCGACTGGGCCAGCGGCCGCGCCACCCCTCCCGCCGCGCAGGATAGCGACGTGCTCCGCCTCCTCCTCGGCTTCCGGCTTCCCCGGAGCCCGGCGTGAGCGCGCTCGCCGCCTATTTCGTCGCCGACCGGCCGGCGCCGGCCGGGCGCGTCACCATTGCCGGGGCGCCGGAAGGGCACGATGCCTTGGTGCTGGGCGATCTCGCCCGCGGCGGCACGAGCGTCCTCCACATCAGCCGCGACGACGGGCGCATGGCGCGCACCATCGCGGCGCTGGCATTTTTCCACCCATCTGTCGAGGCGATCGCGTTGCCGGCTTGGGATTGCCTCCCCTACGATCGCGTCTCGCCCAACGCCGAGATCATGAGCCGGCGCATCGA
>DATJAV010000317.1:0-8048 GCA_035515835.1 Allostellaceae bacterium | reverse complement strand
GGCTTCACCCCTTCGCAACCGGTTCCCTTCAGTCACGCGCATCATGTCGGGCAGCTCGGCATCGACTGTCGATACTGCCACAGCTCGGTCGAGATCGCGCCGAACGCGGGAATGCCGGCGACCGAAACCTGCATGAGCTGCCATAGCCAGCTCTGGACCAACGCGGCGATGCTGGCGCCGGTGCGGCAGAGCCTGGCGGAGCAGCGACCGCTGCATTGGAACAGCGTCTATACGCTACCGGACTACGTCTATTTCGACCACAGCATCCATGTCGCGAAAGGCGTGGGCTGCACCGAGTGTCATGGCCCGATCGGCGATATGCCGCTGACGCGGAAGGCGTCGGATCTGCACATGGGCTGGTGCTTGGCGTGCCACCGCGACCCAGGCCCGCATTTACGTCCGCGCGACGCCGTCTTCGATCTACATTGGCGGCGGACGTCGGCGACGCCGTCGGGCACTGCGCTCATCGCCGCCTACCACATCCATGTCGAGACGTTGACGGACTGCACCATATGCCACCGATGAGCCCGCGCCGCCGCGATTATTGGCGGAGCCTCGAGGAGCTGGCGGAAACGCCGGACTTTCGCGCGCGGCTCGCGCACGTCCAACCACGGCTTGCGGTGGCGTTGAGCGGTCTCGACCGTCGGCGCTTCCTGCAGCTGATGGCGGCATCGCTGGCACTGGGCGGCCTCGCCGGCTGTGGCCCCGAGCCGCAGCAGCGCGAGCTCTTGCCCTATGTCGAGCAACCGCCCGGTATCGTGCCGGGACGCTCGCGTTTCTACGCGACGGCTCTGACACTAGAAGGCGATGCGACCGGCGTCTTGATCGCGCACCAGATGGGTCGCCCGATCAAGGTCGAAGGCAACCCCGATCATCCCGCGAGCTTGGGAGCGACCAGCGCGGTGATGCAGGCCAGCATCCTCGACCTTTACGATCCCCATCGTTCGCAATCGATTGCGCGTCGCGGCCAGCTGGCAGACTGGGAGGACTTCATCGCCGCGATCGTCGCGCGGCGGGAGCACCTCGGCACGGGCGCGGGGCTGCGCCTATTGACGGGGCGGCTCACCTCGCCGGGGCTCGCCACGCAAATCCAAGTGCTGCAGCAGCAATTTCCCGACATGCGCTGGCATCAATGGGAGCCGCTCCACCGCGACGAGGCGCACGCGGCCGCGCTTACCGCTTTCGGGCGACCGCTCGATCTGCTGCTCGATGCAGAAAAAGCGGAAGTGATCTTTGCCGTCGAGAGCGACCTAATCTCGGCGGCGCCAGGGCACCTCGCCTACGCCCGGGCTTTGGCTGCGCGCCGCCGCCGGCTCGAGGCCGGCGGCGCGATGAGCCGCATATACGCAATCGAGAGCACGCCGACACTGCTGGGCGCCAAGGCCGACCATCGCCTTGCGCTCTCGCCCGACGAGATCGCACGCGCTCTGCGCGCGCTCGCAGCCGCACTCGGCGCCGCACCCGCCGATTGGGCGCATCAGGACGCGCTTCCGACTGCATGGCTCGCGGCGGCAGCGCAAGATCTGCAGCAGCATCGCGGCCGCTCGCTTGTCCATGCCGGCCGCGAACAGCCAGCGGAGATCCAGGCCCTCGTGCATGCGATCAACGCCGCGCTCGGCAATTTTGGCACCACCGTCCGCCTCATCGAGCCGGTCGCAGCCGAGGCCGTCGATCGCCGCCAATCGCTGACCGAGCTCGCCGGCGACATGGCGGCCGGCAAGGTCGATACCCTGCTGATGCTCGACACCAACCCGGTCTACAGCGCTCCCGACGATCTCGACTTTGCCGGCGCGCTCGGCCGCGTGCCGTTTTCTGTGTCGCTCGCCCGCTATGCCGACGAGACGGCGCTGGCCAGCACTTGGCAGCTGCCCGCCGCCCATGAGTATGAGTGCTGGGGCGACGCGCGCGCCTTCGACGGCACCATCAGCTTGCAGCAGCCGCAAGTCCGACCGCTCTATGGTGGCCGATCGGCGCATGCGCTGCTTGCGGTCCTACAAGGCGATACTGCGCCCGACGACTACGCGTCCTTGCGCGATCGCTGGCAGATCGAGGCGCAGCACCGCGGCTTCGGCGCCTTCGATCCGTTCTGGCACGATGCGCTGCAACGCGGCGTCGTCGAGGGCAGCGCATCGATGACCATCGACCTCCAACCGCGCGAAGATCTCGCGGCGCAGCTGCCGCCGCCGGCCCGGCCGGCCTCGGGTCTTCGCCTGCTGTTTCGCGCCGACAGCGCCGTCATCGACGGGCGCTTCGCGGACAACGCCTGGCTCTTGGAGTTGCCGCGGCCTTTCACGCGCCTCACCTGGGACTGCGCGGCGCTGGTGGCGCCGGCAACCGCCGCGCGGCTTGGCGTTGCCGACGGCGACGTGGCGACGATCGCCAGCGAAGGCGGCCGCCTCGAAGCGCCGGTGTTCGTGCTGCCGGGCCAGGCGGCCGACTGCATCACCCTGCCACTCGGATTCGGCCGCCGAGCCGGCGGGCTCGCTGTCGGTGTCGGCTTCGATGCCTACCGGCTACGTCGCGCCGCGGCCTGGTCGGCGCCGGCGCAGCCTCTCGAGAAGACCGGGAGGCGCGTCGCGCTCGCCACGGTGCAGGGGCACGACCGGATGGCGGGCCACGATCTCGTCCGCGAAGTCAATCTCATCGCCTTGCAGCGCGATCCGCGGGCGCTTCGGCATGACGAGCCCGCGGCATCGCTCTATCCCGGCTTCCGCTACCAGAGCGACGCCTGGGCGATGGCGATCGATCTCAATTCCTGCATCGGCTGTCAGGCCTGCGTCGCCGCGTGCCAGGCCGAGAACAACGTCCCCGTCGTCGGCAAGGAGGAGGTTCTCGCCGGCCGCGAGATGCATTGGCTGCGCGTCGACCGTTACTACAGCGGCTCGCCCGATGCGCCGTCGATCGCCTTTCAGCCGGTGCCTTGCATGCATTGCGAGAACGCACCCTGCGAGGTGGTCTGCCCGGTGGACGCAACGGTGCATGACCATGAGGGCCTGAACGCGATGGTCTACAACCGCTGCGTAGGCACCCGCTTCTGCTCCAACAATTGTCCCTACAAGGTCAGGCGCTTCAATTTCTTCGCCTATGCGCGAATGGATGGTCGCCCGGCAGAATCATGGAATCCGGACGTGTCCGTTCGCGATCGCGGCGTCATGGAGAAATGCAGCTACTGCGTTCAGCGCATCCGCCGGGCACAGATCGACGCCGATCGCGAGGATCGCCGGGTCCGCGACGGCGAGATCGTCACCGCTTGCCAACAGGCCTGCCCGACGCAGGCGATCGTTTTCGGCGACCGCAATGACCCGGAAAGTGCGGTGGCGCGACGCAAGGCGGGCCCGCTCGATTACGCGCTGTTGGAGGAGCTCAACACGCGCCCGCGCACCACCTACCAGGCGATCGTCCGCAATGGCAACCCGGTGCTCGAGGACAAGTCATGAGCGACGTCGCCGGGGACGGCACGTTGCCACTGATGGCCCCCGGCGTGACATCGCTCTCGCTCGGCGACGACATCAGCGCGCATGTGCTCCGTCCGCGCACGCTGCTCTGGTGGTGGATCGGCTTCGGCATCTCGCTGGCGCTGCTGCTCGTGCTGATCGGTTCATCCGCCTGGCTCTTCATCGCCGGCATCGGTATCTGGGGCATCGACATCCCCGTCGCTTGGGGCCTCGCCATCGCCGAATATGTCTGGTGGATCGCACTCGCCAGCGGCGGCACGATCATCTCTGCGCTCTTCTATTTGACGCGCTCGCCCTGGCGCTCGGCGATCAGCCGCATCGCCGAGGCGATGATGCTGTGCGCCGCCGCCTCGGCCGGCGTCATGCCGATCCTGCATCTGGGCCGCGCCGGCTTCTTCTACTGGCTTTTTCCTTATCCCAACGTCATGGGCGTCTGGCCGCAGTTCAGAAGCCCGCTGCTCTGGGACTTCGTCTGCCTCCTCTGCTACATCCTGATGTCGATCATGTTCTTCTATGTCGGCCTTTTGCCCGATCTCGCCACCGTGCGCGACCGGGCGCGCGGCCGCGGCCAGCGTATTTTCTATGGCCTCCTGGCGCTGGGCTGGCGCGGCTCGGCGCGGCATTGGCGCCACTACAAGACGCTCTATTTCATCCTGGCGGCGATCATGACGCCGATGGTGATCTCTGTGCACAGCGTCGTCGGCCTCGATTTCGCCGGCGGCATGACGCCGGGCTGGCATTCGACGCAGTTCCCACCCTACTTCTTCTTCGGCGCCGTCGTCTCTGGCATCGCGCTGGTGATCATGCTGACCCTGCCGCTGCGGCGAGCCTATGGTCTCGAGGCCATCATCACCGCACGGCATCTGAACGCCCTCGGCAAGGTGATGCTGGTGGGCAGCCTGATGCTAGGATTCGCCTATTTCTGGGAAGTTTTCGGCCCTTACTACGACGCCGATATCGCCGAGCGCCACATGCTTCACGAGCGCCTCTTCGGCGTCTACGCGCCCTGCTTCTGGGCAACCATTCTCTTCAACATCGCCATTCCACAGCTGCTCTGGCTGCCGGTGCTGCGGCAGCGGCCGGTACCGCTCTTCCTCATCGCGCTTGGCGTCATCATCGGCATGTGGCTCGAGCGCTTCGTCATCGTCGTGACCAGCCTCCACCGCGACTACATGCCGTCGGAATGGGGAAACTATTTCCCCACCATTTGGGATTGGGCGACTTTCCTCGGCTCGATCGGCCTCTTCCTCACCTTGTTCTTCCTCATCCTGCGCCTCTTGCCGATCGTCTCGATCGCGGAGATGCGCGAGCTCATCGCCGAGCGACCATGAGCGCCCCCGACCGCTATGGGCTCATCGGCGAATTCACCTCGGCGCGCGAGGTACGCGACGCGGCGCTGACGCTCCATAGCGCCGGCATCCGCGCACTGGACGCCTTCACGCCCTACCCCATCGAAGGCCTCGACGACATCCTCGATCCCGCTGGTCGCCCGCGCTTGCCGATGCTGATCGCCCTGGGCGCGCTCATCGGCGCGGTTCTGGGCTATGGGGTCCAGTATTGGGCAGCGGCGGTCGACTACCCGCTCAATGTCGGCGGCCGGCCTTGTGGCAGCTGGCCCGCTTTCACCGTGTCGGCCTTCGAGGTCACACTGCTCTGCGCCGTCACCGTCGGCTTCGTCGCCTTCCTCGTCTTCTGCCGCTTGCCGCTGCTCTATCACCCCGTCTTCACACTCGAAGATTTCGAGCGCGCCTCGCATGACCGCTTCTTCCTTTGCGTCGAGGCGAAGGACCCGCGCTTCGACGACGCGCTCATAGCCCGTGTTCTCGTGCAGCACGGCGCCGAGCGCGTCGCGTCGGTGCCCTCATGAGAAGAGCTGCCTTCGCCCTCCTCGCGCTCCTCGCGTCGGCGCTTTGCGCTTGCGACGACATGGCGAACCAGCCGAAGCGGCTGCCTTTCGAGACGAAGTCGCCGCGGAAGCCGCCGGCGGGCACGGTGGCGCGGGACGAGGTCGCGGTGCCGCCGCCGCCGGTCACTCTCGCGCTCCTCCAGCGCGGGCGTGAGCGTTTCGACGCCTTCTGCTCGCCCTGTCACGGGCGCACCGGCGACGGCCATGGCATCGTCGTCGAACGTGGCTTTCCGGCGCCGCCCTCCTACCACATCGACCGTCTGCGCCGGGCGCCGGTGCAGCATTTCTACGACGTCATCTCCAACGGCTATGGCGTCATGTTCTCCTACAGCGCGCGGGTGCTGCCTGCCGATCGTTGGGCGATCATCGCCTATATCCGCGCGCTCCAGGCTGCGGACGACACCAACATCGCCGATTTGCCGCCGGATCAGAGGAAGGCCTTGCCATGACTCGCGATCGCGCCTGGATGACTTTCCTCCTCACCGCCGGCGCGGCGCTCATTCTGGGTGGCACCGGGTGCCTCCTCGGCGCCGAGAGGGCGCCGGGCGCCTTCTTCCCGGCTTGGCTCGCGGCGAGCGTCTTCTGGTTGGGATTGCCGCTGGGCGCGCTTGCTTTGGTGCTAGTGCATGATTTGACCGGCGGCCGTTGGATGGCGACGGCGCGCCCGGTGCTCGAGGCAGCGATCGTCACCATGCCGGTCGCCGCTGTCGCGTTTCTGCCGCTCTTCGCCGGCTTCCATCAGGTCTTCGCTTGGGCCAGTCCGGCGGCGCCGCTCGACAACGCGTTCTATCTCGATTTTGGCTTTTTCGTCCGCCGGTATGCCGTCGATGTGCTGCTGTGGAACGGGCTCGCGGCTTACGCGCTGTGGTGGCCGCGCGACGATGCCGTCGGCGTCGCCAGCAGCGTCTCCTGGGCGAGCGGCATCGGCCTTCTCCTGCTCGCCTTCTCTGTCAGCTTTGCCGCGATCGACTGGATCATGTCGCTCGAGCCGCACTTCTGGTCGGCGGTCTTCGTTATGATCGCCGGCGCCCGCTGGTTCAACACCTCCCTCGCTCTCGTCCTCTTCATCATCGCCCTCACCGCGCCGAGGAGCACCGAGCGCGCGCCGCACCGCGCCGATCTCGCCGCCATCCTACTCGCCACTTTGATCTTCTGGGCCTATGTCTCGTTCTGCCAATATCTCATCGTCTGGGAAGAGAATCTCGCCCGCGAGATCCCGTGGTATCTGCGCCGCATCGAGAGCGGCTGGGGCGTCGCGGCTGCGGCACTGGCGGTGACTGGCTTCGTTGCGCCCTTCCTCCTGCTGCTGTCGCGCCCGGCGAAGAGCAGCCGGCTTGCGGTGGCGACCGCCGCCGCGCTGGTTTTTGCGAGCGGCCTCGTCGACGCCTGGTGGATGGTATTACCCGAATTCCCCGGGCGCAACCTCGCTTGGCTCGATGCGGCGGCGGTCCTTGCCCTCGGCGCCGTCATGCTGGTGGTGTTCGTTTGGAGCCTTTGCTTCGGCCGCGCGCTGCTCGCGCGGCGCGCGCCGACTTGGGAGACGAGCCATGGCCGTGTCTGACGCGCCCAAAACGGGCGAGACATCGCCGGGCTTCGAGACCTCCGACTGGCCGGTGGCGACGATTGGCTGGCTGGCGCTCGGCGTACTCGTCTTCCTCGCGGGCGTGCCGCTGCTGCTGAGCGTCGCCTTCCACGGGGCCGTCCATGACGTCGATCGTCGACCGGCAGTCACGCCGCCGGCGCCCCACCTCGAGGTGGACCCGGCCGCCGACCTCGCGCGCTTGCGCGCTCGGGAAGACCAATGGCTTCAGAGCTACGCCTGGGTCGATCGGCGGAAGGGCATCGTGCATATCCCGATCGACGAGGCGATGCGCCGGGTCACGGCGCAGGGCGTCAACGGCTTCCCGCGGGGAAAACAATGAGAGCGGCGGTCCTCGCCTTCGCGCTGGCCCTGCTGCCGCTGACCGCGACGGGGCACGAAGGCCTCGTCGCGAGCGATGCCGCGTCGCTTGCCGTCACGCCGCATCCCGGCGCGCGGTTGCCGCTTGAGGCGTCGCTCGCCGACGAAGCGGGGCGCCGAACCGCGCTCGGGCAATACTTCAGGGGGCAGCCGGTGATCCTCGTCGTCGACTATCTCGGTTGCCGGACGCTCTGCAGCGAGGTGCTCGACAATCTCGCGGCCGCACTCGAGCGGCTTCCGCTCGCCGCCCGCCGCGATGTTCCCGTGACGGTGGTGAGCGTCGATCCGCGCGACACCCCCACCGTTGCCGCGCAGGCGAAAGAGCGACTCCTCCGACGGCATCCCGGCATGAGCGCTTCCGGTTGGCATTTCCTGACTAACGCCGCATCCGGCGCGGAGATCGCAGACGCCGTCGGCTTCCCCTTCCGCTACAATCCGCGGAGCGACGAATATGTGCATCCCGCCGGCCTCGTCATCGCCGCGCCCGATGGTACCGTCGCCGGCTATCTCAGCGGCATCGACATCGTTCCCGCGGATCTTGGCAAGGCGATCACCGCCGCAGCCGACGGAGCTCCGGCGACTCCGCTCCGCCAGTTCCTCGTCTTCTGTTTCGGTGGCGAAGGGCATCCCGGCCGCTATTCCGCGGTAATCGAAGGCGGCCTGCTTCTGGTCAATCTCTCGGGCATCGCCGGTCTCGTCGCGATCTTCGCCCGCCTCTATCGCCGTC
>DATJAV010000316.1:0-20979 GCA_035515835.1 Allostellaceae bacterium | reverse complement strand
GCTCGACCGGCTCGAAGAAAAAGGCCTCGTCGCCTTCCGCTATTGCACGCGCGACGGCGAACTCACCGAGGAGAGCAACCATAACGGCTCGGCGCGCCACATCGCCGGCATCTTCAATGAGGGGAAGACGGTGCTGGGCCTCATGCCGCATCCCGAGGACGCGACCGATCCGGCGCTCGGCAGCACTGACGGGCAGGCGCTCTTTGCCGGATTGGTGGAGGCGCTCGCTTGAGCCCACCCGGTGCGGGGTCGGAGATCACTCCGGAGATCGTCGTCGAGCACGGCCTCACGCCCGAGGAATATGGACGCGCCCTGCGCATCATGGGCCGCGTGCCCAATATCACCGAGCTCGGCATCTTCTCGGTGATGTGGAGCGAGCATTGCTCCTACAAATCCTCGAAGGTCTGGCTGAAGCGGCTGCCGACCACGGGTCCCCGCGTCATCTGCGGGCCCGGCGAGAACGCGGGGGTGGTCGATATCGGCGACGGTGTAGCGGCGATCTTCAAGATCGAGAGCCACAACCATCCCTCCTTCATCGAGCCCTATCAGGGCGCGGCGACCGGCGTCGGCGGCATCCTGCGCGACGTCTTCACCATGGGCGCGCGCCCCATCGCCAATCTGAATGCGCTCCGCTTCGGCAGCCCCGACCATCCGAAGACGCGGCATCTTGTCGCCGGCGTCGTCGCCGGCATCGGCGGCTACGGCAATTGCGTGGGTGTGCCGACCGTGGGCGGGGAGTGCAACTTCCACCCGTCCTACAACGGCAACATTCTGGTAAACGCGATGACCGTCGGCATCGCCGACGCCAAGCGCATCTTCTATGCCAAGGCGGCGGGGCCCGGCAATCCCGTCATATATGTCGGCGCCAAGACCGGACGCGACGGCATCCATGGCGCCACCATGGCGTCGGCGGAGTTCTCCGAGGACGCCGAGGCGAAGCGCCCGACGGTGCAGGTCGGCGATCCCTTCACCGAGAAGCTCTTGATCGAGGCTTGCCTTGAGCTCATGGCGGAAGACGCGATCGTCGCCATCCAGGACATGGGCGCCGCGGGCCTCACGTCTTCCTCCGTCGAGATGGCGGGAAAAGGCGGACTCGGCATCGAGCTCGATCTCGATCGCGTGCCGGTGCGCGAGACCGGCATGACGCCCTACGAGATCATGCTGTCGGAAAGCCAGGAGCGCATGCTGATGATCCTGAAGCCCGGCGGCGAGGCGATGGCGCGGCGCATCTTCGAGAAATGGGAGCTCGATTTCGCCGTCATCGGCCGAGTGACGGAGACCGGCCGGCTGGTGCTGAAGAAGGACGGCGCCGTCGTCGCCGACATGCCGGTGGGGCCGCTGGTCACCGAAGCGCCGCTCTATCAACGGCCCTGGGTCGAGACGCCGCCGCGGCGCGACATTCCGCCCCATTCGGTGCGGACGCCGGCCACCGTGCTGGAGGTGCTGCAGAAGCTGATGGCGACGCCCGACCTCGCCTCCAAGCGCTGGATCTGGGAGCAATACGATCATCTCGTCATGGGCCACACCGTGCAGCGACCCGGCGGCGATGCCGCGGTGGTGCGCCTTCCCGGACGGAAGAAGGGCCTGGCGCTGGTGACGGATTCCACGCCCCGCTACTGCGCCGCCGATCCGCGCCGCGGCGGGGCGCAGGCGGTGGCCGAGACATGGCGCAACCTCACGGCGGTGGGCGCCACGCCCATCGCCATCACCGACAACATGAATTTCGGTAATCCCGAGCGCCCGGAGATCATGGGCCAGTTCGCCGGCTGCATTGAAGGCATGCGCGAGGCGTGTCTCGCGCTCGACTATCCCGTGGTCTCCGGCAACGTCTCGCTCTACAACGAAACCAACGGCAGCGGCATTCTGCCGACGCCGGTGATCGGCGGCGTGGGGCTCATCGAGGATGCCGCGACGTGCGTCTCCCTCGCCTTCAAGGCGCCGGGCGAGGCGATCTTGCTGGTCGGCGAGACGCTGGGTCACATGGGCGCCTCGCTCTATCTCCGCGAGATACTGGGCCTCGAGGACGGGGCGCCGCCGCCGGTCGACCTCGCCGCCGAGCGCTGTCATGGCGATGCCGTGCGCGCCGAGATCGCGCGAGGCAGCCTCACCGCGTGCCACGACGTCGCCGATGGCGGCCTCTTGGTGGCACTTGCCGAGATGGCGATGGCGGGCGGCATCGGTGCCCACGTCGCAGCGCCGGCGCCACCCAATGACCACGCCTATTGGTTCGGCGAGGACCAGGCTCGTTACGTTCTGACAACGACCGACCCTGCCGGCGTCGCCCGGCGCCTGCACGCCGCGGGAGTACCGGTGCTGCGGCTCGGCACGACCGGCGGCGACGCGTTGACAGTGGAAGGCACCGGTGCCATATCCACCGCGACGTTGCGGCGGATCAATGAAGGGTGGCTGCCGGCCTATATGGCGGCGCCCTAAATGATCGTCCACGGAGGCGGTTGATGGCGATGGACGCGGCGACGATCGAGCGGCTGATCCGGGAAGGCTTGCCCGACGCCCAGGTCACGATCGAGGATCTCCGCGGCGACGGCGACCACTATGCCGCCCATGTCGTCTCCGCCGCCTTCAAGGGCAAGAGCCGCGTGCAACAGCATCAGCTCGTCTATCAGGCGCTTCGCGGCCGCATGGGAAATGAGCTCCATGCGCTGGCGCTGCAGACGAGCCCGCCGGAAGATTGAGAGGAAGAGGCCATGACCACGACGACCAACAATACCGTCATCGACCGCATCAAGCGCGACGTCACCGACAACGCCGTGCTGCTCTACATGAAGGGGACGCCGGTCTTCCCGCAATGCGGCTTCTCCGCCGCCGTGGTGCAGATCCTGACCCATCTCGGCGTCAAGTTCAAAGGCATCGACGTACTGGCCGATCCCGAGATTCGCCAAGGCATCAAGGAATTCTCGAGCTGGCCGACCATCCCGCAGCTCTACGTCAAAGGCGAGTTCGTCGGCGGCTGCGACATCATCCGCGAGATGTTCGAATCGGGCGAGCTCGGTGAGTTCCTGAAGGGCAAGGGCATCGAAACCCGAGGCTGAGCCGCCGTCGTGAGATAAGCGAGCCCTCCGGGCGATGCCCGAGGGCCTCTTCTATTGCGCGGCGTCAGCCCGAAGGCTGCAGGATCACCGCGACCGATTTTGCGAAGCCGCCTTCGACGTCCTCGACCGAAGTCGACACGCCATAGATGCCGCCGAAGGAAAAGTCCTTCCCGACCTTGTATTTGCCGATCTGCTGACCGGTCGCGTCATTGACGAAGCTGACTTCGGCTTCGATGACGATCTGCCCAGCCCCGGCGATGAAGAAGCGGGCGGCCGCATCGCCGCGATCGTATTTGGTGAACAGGAGCTTGACGCTGGCGCTCTGCGGCGTGCCGGCAGCGGCAAGCTTGCGGGCCGCGAGTTCGCCCTTCACCCGCGCCGCGACGCGCTGCAAATCGTCCGGCGACATTTTGACGCCGGGCGCGGCCTCCGCCGTGACGTCGGACGGATGTCCTGCAGCACGGCGTCGGGCTTTGCCGCGTCGCCGGCGCAGGCGGAAAGTGCGGCCGCCGCGATCAGCGCGAGCGGACGCAGAAACGACAAGATGCGTGCCACGTTACCCCCAACGAATGCGGACGCACTCGTAGCGGGATTCCTCTCAATAGTAGTGCGGGAGCGCCATTCTAGGCGTTAAGGCCCCGGCCGGCCTGCGGCCGCATGGCGAGCGACAAGGTCTCCGTCAGACGACGCGCCTCGGCGTCGCATTCCTCGGCATAGGCGCGCAGCAGCCGCGCGTCGCGCTCGGCCAATGTCTCGGCCAGTCTCAGCGCCTGCTCGGCTCGTGATCGCCAAATGTGATTCGTCATGACCCGTCTGCTCCGCTCACGAACATGGTGGTAAATTTTGTCGAGATCGAGGCGGAGCGCTGTGAGAGATGTCACCTTCCTGCTGATGACATAGTTTTGCCCTGGGCGCAGAGCCTCCCCGAGCTGCTCGCCGAGCTCAGCGGCGGCGGCGAAGCTCAGCGGCGCGGAGCGTGCCGACGATCCCCGCGGGGAAGAAATAGACGATAAGCACGAAGAGCACGCCGAGCCACAGCAGCCAGCGGTCGGGATGGAAGAGCGCCGGCAGCAGCGGCCAGCCCGCCACCGCCTCGGCGAGGCCGCCCATCGCGGGCTGGAGATAATATTCCGCTATCACCAGCACGACCGCGCCCAACGCCGGCCCGTAGAGCGTCCCCATCCCGCCCACGACGACCATCAGCAGGATGTCGACCATGAGGTCGAAAGAAAGCGTCGCTGCCGGGCCGTTATAGCGCAGCACCAGCGCCATCATCGCGCCGGCGAGCGCTGCCATCGCCGCCGAGACCGCGCCCGCCATGCTGCGATAGACGACGGTGCGGTAGCCTAGCGCCTCGGCGCGGAACTCGTTCTCGCGCACCGCCTGCAACACCCGGCCGAAGGGCGAGTTGACGACCCGCAGCATCACCAGGAACAGCAGCAGCGACAACGCGAACACCAGGTAGTAGGTCACGATCCGGCCGTCGAAGCTCACCCCCAGCACCGGCGCGTCGACGAGGCGGAAGGCCGGCGACAGCAATGGCGGCACGCTGAAAGTGAGCCCGTCCTCGCCACCGGTGAGGTCGCGGAGTTCCGTCGCCAGGATGAGGGCCACGCTCGCCACCGCCAGCGTCGTCATCGAGAAGAAGATGGCGCGGACGCGGAGGCTCAAAAGACCGATCAGCAGCGCCAGGACCACGGCGAGCGCGACGCCGGCCACCGTCCCCAGCAGCACCGCGCTCCAACCGACCCAGAGCTTCGCCAGCGCAATGGCGACGCCATAGGCACCCAGGCCGAAGAACATGGTGTGCGCGAAGGAAGCGATGCCGGTATATCCCAGCATCACGTCATAGCTCGCCGCCAGCACGATGAAGATGCAGATGCGCGCCGCGACCGCGACCGAGCGCGTGCCGGGAAAGAGAAAAGGTGCCAGCGCCAGCCCCAGCAGCACGGCCAGCATGAGGAGGCTCAGCAGAGCGCCGCCGGGGTGGTCGCCCGAGATCGGCCACAGCCCGAGGCGGCGGCCGCTCATCCCGGCCCGACCGGGAAGAGGCCGCGCGGCCGCCACAGCAGGACCGCCATCATCAGCAGGATGTTGGAGCCCAAGGCGAGCTTGGGCGCGAGAAACCCGACATAGTTGGTAACCATGCCCACCAGCACCGCTGCGGTGAAGCAGCCGCCGACCGAGCCGAGGCCGCCGATGATGAGGATGATGAAGATGAGAATAGTCATCTCGCTGCCGATGACCCGCGTCACTTGCTCCTGGTAGAGCGCCCACATCACGCCACCGACGCCGGCAAGCGCGCTGCCGGCGACGAAAACGCCGATGAAGAGGCGGCGGATGCGATAGCCCAGCGCCTCCACCATCTCGAGATTCTCGACCCCGGCGCGGACCAGCAACCCGACCCGGGTGCGGCTCAGCAGCAAGGCCAGTCCGGCATAGACGGCGAGCCCCAGCGCCACGGCGATGAGGCGATATTTCTCGATGGCGGCGCCGCCTAGGATGATGCTGCCCTGAAAGCTCGGCGGCTTCGGCAGCGGCAGCGGGCTTGCGCCCCAGACCGCGACCATGAGCTGCTCGGCGATGATGAGGCCGCCGACGGTGATCAGGATCTGCCGGAGAGGCGCGCCATAGACGCGGCGGATGATGACACGCTCGAAGACGAAGCCGGCGGCACCGCTCGCCACCAGCGCCACGACGAGCGCTACGACGAGGACCGCGAGATTGAGCGCCCAGGACTCCGCCGTGCTCCAGGTCCCGAGCGCGCCCAATATGCTGACGGCGAGATAGGCCCCCAGCGTGATGAAGGCGCCATGGGCGAAGGTAAAGACCTGCATCAGCCCGAAGATGAGCGTCAGCCCCGCCGCCATCAGGAACAACATCATGCCCATGGCGATACCGGCGATGGTGAGGGTGAGCCAGGTCGAGAGGCTCATCAGCGGCAAGGTCAGGAGCGCCAGCAGCGGCAGGATCGCATAGGGCGACCAATCCTCGGCCAGCTGCCTGAGCCGCGCGCCGCTCATTGGTGGCTCGCGAGGCTGAGGCCCAGGAGCTGCTGCTGCAAGCGCTCGTCGGCGGCGAGATCGGCCATGGCGCCGGTATGGACGATACGCCCGTCATCCATCACCGCCACGTCGTCGCCGACGCTGCGGGCCATGTGGAAATTCTGCTCCACCAGCAGGATCGTCGTCGCCGTCGCTTTGAGCCGCAGGAAGGCGTTGATGAGATGCTGGATCACCGCCGGCGCCAAGCCCTTGGTCGGCTCGTCGACGATCAAGAGGCGGCGCTCCTCGATGATGGCGCGGCTGATGGCGAGCATCTGCTTCTGCCCTCCGGAGAGCGCGCCCGCCGCCACCTGCCATCTTTCGCGGAGCGCCGGAAAAAGCTCGAGCACCGCCTCGAGCCGGGCGCTTTCGAATCCCTTCGGCCCTGTCGCCAGCAGCAGATTCTCGCGCACCGTGAGCTGTCCGAAAATGCCCATGCTCTCCGGCACATAGGCGACACCGAGACGCGCGATGTCAGGGGTCGGGAGGTCGCCGATTTCGCTTCCGTCGAAGCGCACCTCGCCGGCGCTCCGCCGCCAGAGGCCCATGATCGTGCGCAAGGTCGTGGTCTTGCCGGCGCCGTTCCGCCCCAACAGCATGGTGAGCCGGCCGGTTCGCACCGCGAGATCGACGCCGTGCAGGATGTGGTAGCGGCCGATATGAGTGTGGACGCCGGCGAGCCGCAGCAGCGTCCCCTCGGTCACTTGGCGTCCTCGATGGCCGCATGGACGAGATTGCTGACGATGTCGAGCCGGCGCGAGTGCCAGGGATCGGGCACGCGGTTGTTGGTGATGTAGGCGAAGGAGACGCCGGTCTCGGGATCGGCCCAGCAATAGGAGGAGCCGACGCCGCCATGGCCGAAGGTCGTCGGCGAAGCGAGCGAGCCCAGGCCGCGGATTTGGGCGGTGGTGCCGCGCGAATGCGGCCCCAGACCCCGATGCATCGGCATTCCCATATAGTGGTCGACGCGGTCGCCGGTGAAGTTGCGCGTCACGTACTGCACGAGGCGCGGCGAGAAGAGACGCGTGGCGCCGAGCCGGCCACCGCCCGCCATCATCTGATAGAAGGCGGCCATGGCGCGGGCCGTGGCGAAGCCGCCGCCGCCCGGCACCCCGGCCTGGCGCCAGAGGGGATCGTTCTCGTGGATCATGCGCTGCGGCTTGCCGTCGTCGTCGGCAGGCACATGCATCTCGGCGCAGCGCGCATTCTCGCTCGCCGGCAATCCCACGAAGACCTCGCCCTCGAGCCCCAGCGGCTTCACGATGCGCTGGCGGATGAAATCGCGGTAATCCTGCTTGGCGACGGCCTCGATGAGGATGGCGCAGACCCAGTGTGCTGCCAGCCGGTGGTACTCGAGCCGCGAGCCGGGCGTCCATTCCAAGGTGAAGCCGCAGACGCGGCTTTTGAGCTCGATATGGTCCTCCCAGGCGCTGCGCGGCATGTCCATGCCGGCGCCGGGAAATCCGCCGTGGTGGGTCAGCACTTGCAAGAGCGTGATCTCGCCCTTGCCGTGGCTGCCGAAGGCCGGGATGTGATCGGCGATCTTGTCATGGAAGCTGAGCGCCCCCTCCTCCACCAGCGTCCAGATCGCCGCCGCCGTGATCACCTTGGTGTTGGAATAGAGGAGCCAGAGGGTATCGTCCTTGGCCGGCACTTTATGCGGCTCGATGCGAGCCGAGCCGAAGCTCTTGAAGAGCGCGAGCTTGCCGTGACGGGCGAGCGCGATCTGCGCGCCGGGATAGCGGCCTTCGGCAATCTGGGCTTCGATAATGCCGGTCAGCCGGATCAACATCTCCGGGCGGAACCCCAGTTTCGCGGGCTCCGCGGTCTCGAGTACGAACGCCATCAAGCTCCTCCTTTTGCCATGCCGATGCCGAGATACGCCTCCTGCACGATGGCCGAGGCGACGACCTCGGCCGGCGCGCCGTCGGCGACCAGCGTGCCATTGTGCAACACGATAACCCGATCGGCGAGTCGGCGCACCACGTCCATCTTGTGCTCGACCAACAGCACCGTCTTCCCCTCCGCCTTGATCGCCTCGATGAGATCGAGGATCACCGGCACCTCGTCGACGCTCATCCCCGCGGTCGGCTCGTCGAACATGAACACCTCAGGCTCAAGCGCGAGCAGGATCGCCACCTCGAGCTTCCGCTGGTCGCCGTGGGAGAGCGCTGCCGCGGCGCTTTGGGCGCGCTCGACCAGCCGGACGCGCGCGAGCTCGGCCATGGCGCGCTCGGCGAGCGCGCGATGGCCGGCCGCCATCGAGAAAAGGTCGAGGCCGATGCCGGCGCGGGCCTGGACGGCGAGGCGGACATTCTCGAGGACGGTCAGGTCCGGGAAGAGATTGGTGAGCTGGAAAGCGCGCCCGAGGCCGCGCCCTGCGCGTGCCGGCGCGGCGAGACCGGTGATGCGCGCGCCGCGCAGGAAGACGTCGCCGGCGCTGGCCCGGAGCTGGCCCGAGATCAGGTTGAAATAGGTGGTCTTGCCGGCTCCGTTGGGCCCGACGATGGCGGTGAGCGTTCCTTCCGTGAAGGCGCAGCTCACGCCGTTCACCGCGACATGGCCGCCGAAGCGGATGGTGAGGTCGCGCGTCTCCAGGATGGGCGCCGCGAGCGCCATCTCCGCTAGTGCCGGACGCGGATCGGCACCTTCATGTCGTCGATGGTGATGACGCGGGTGAGCTCGGGGATCGCCCAGGCGACGTTGGGATCGACCTTGATCTTGAACGCGTACATTTCCTGGAGCGCCTGATGGTCCTCCTTGCGGAAGATCATTTTGCCCTTGGGCGTCTCGAAGGCCATCCCTTCCATCGCCTTGATGAGCGTCTCGGTATCGGTCGAGCCCTTCGTCTTCTCGAGCGCCGTCACCACGGCGATGGCGGCGCTCATGCCGCCGCAGGTGAAGAAATCCGGCGGCGCGTTGAAGCGCTTCTGATGCTCGGCAACGAGCCAGTCATTGGCGGGGTTCTTGGGAATGGCGTAATAGTAGTAGGTTGCGCCCTCGAGGCCGGGAAAGTCCTTGTAGGCGGCGAGCGCTGGCAGGATGTTGCCGCCGGTCGAGACCTCGATGCCAAGCCGGCCGGGATCGGCCGCTTTGATCGCCGGGAAGGGATTGCCGCCGGCCCAGATCACCCAGAGGATCTTCTTCCCTTTCTCGTTGGCGAGCGCGTCAAAGATGCGCTGCAGCGGCGCGGTGAAATCGGTCGTGGCGGGTGGCGCGTATTCCTCATGGACGAGCTTGGCGCCGGTCCCTTGGAGCGCCTGCTTGAAGGCGGCGACGCCGTCGCGGCCGAAGGCATAATCCTGTGCCAATGTGGCGACCACCTCGCCTTCCTTGCCGATGGCGAGCGCGTTCGAGATCGCATCCTGCGACGAGTTTCGGCCGGTGCGGAAGATGTAGCGGTTCCATTTGTCGCCGGTGATCGAATCCGCGACCGCCGGCTCGACGATGAAGACCTTCTTGTAATCCTGCGCCACCGGCAGCATGGCGAGCGCCACGGCCGAGTTGGTGCCGCCGACGGCGAGATCGGCGCCGTCGTCGCCGAATGCCTCCGCAAGGAGGTTGCGGCCGACATCGGGCTTGTTCTGGCTGTCCTTCTCGATCACCTCGAGCTTGCGTCCGGCGACCGTCATCGTGCCTTTGGTGGCGTATTCGAGGCCGAGCTGAAAGCCAGTCACCATTTGCTTGGCGTAGGCCTCGAGCGGCCCGGTCTTGTCCTGGATGAGGGCGATCTTGATGGGCCCGTCAGCGGCGAGCGCGCCCTGCGCAAGGCCGAAGACGAATAGGGCTACGGCCGGCAACCAGCGCAACGTCATGACGCCCTCCTGTCGATGCTATGAGGGCGGAGTTTCCTCGCCGGCGCTGGGGAGAGCAAGCGGCGTCCCCGCCCTCAAGCGGCGAACTGGAAAGCGGCCATGCTGAGGCTGCCAAGCGTGAAGCCCTGATGGAGCCGCTGCCCCCGCGCGCCCGCGCCGGCCGCACCCCATGCGACAAAGAATGGCAGGAAGTGGTCGGGCGAGGGCTGAGCCTCCCGGGCATGGGGCGCACTCCGCGTCCAGTCGAGGAGCTCGGCCGTCCGCCCCTCGCCGAGCGCCGCGGCCAGCCAATCGTCGAACTGCCGCGCCCACTCCGGCGCCGGGCCGCCCTGCCGGACAAGCCCGCGTAGATTATGCACCGCGCCGCCGCTCGCCAGGATCAGCACCCCTTCGTCCCGGAGCGGCGCCAGAGCGGCGCCCAGCCGATGATGCCAAGCGGCATCGCGCCGCAGCTGGATCGAGAGCTGGCTCGTCGGGATGTCGGCGGCGGGATACATGATCCTGAGCGGGACCCAGGCGCCATGATCGAGGCCGCGGGCGCGATCGACCGAGATCGGAACACCGGCTTCGCCGAGCAGCACCGCGATGCGCTCGGCCAAGGCCGGCGCGCCCGGTGCCGGGTAGGTCAGGCGATAGAGCGGCTCGGGGAAGCCGTAGAAGTCGTAGATTGTCTCGTTCCGCTCGGGCGCCGAAACCTCGGGCTCGTCGGTCATCCAATGCGCGGAAACGCAGAGCACCGCTTTCGGCCGCGGCAGCGCTTGCGCCAGGCGCACCCAGAAGCCGCCGGTCTCACCGGGATCGAGCGACAGTGTCGGCGCGCCGTGGGAGACGAAAATACTGGGCAGCGTCATGGGACCTCACGATCTTCGCACATGAACTTGATACGCCGGTTGTTGCTGAAGGAAAACAGATGAACAATGAGGCAGTGAGGTCAGTGAGACCGAAGTGGCCCGTCATTCGGCCGCTTGCCCTCGGTCCCAGTTTCGCGGGGGCAACGAGGAGTGGGCTTCCGCTACGGTCTCGCTCTCTCACTGATCTCACTGCCTCTTGTCAATCTTGTTCTTTAGACATTTTTGTTATTCTATTGATTTTATGGTTCTTTCTCCGACCACTAAGTGGCGCGCTCCGATTCTTTCCGCAAGCCCCTCGCCTTGGGCGGGATGACCAGCACCCGGTCGACGCGGCGGCCGTCCATGTCGACGACCTCAAAGCGGTAGCCCTTGACGAGGACGTGGTCGCCGACTTGGGGCACGCGGTTGACGCGCGCCATCATGAAGCCGCCCAGCGTCTGGAAGTCGCCGCGATCGGCGCCCGGGAGATCCTTGACGCCGATCAAATCGCCGACCTCGTCCACCGTCAGCATGCCGTCCACGAGCCAGGAGCCGTCGTCGCGCCGCACCACCGCTTGGCTGCCGGGCTCGCCCGGGTCGGCGATGTCGCCGACCAGCGACTGCAGGATGTCGTGCAACGTGACCACGCCCTCGAAGTCGCCGTATTCGTCGACGACCAGCGCCATCGGCTGTCCCGAGCGCTTGAAGATCTCGAGGGCGCGCAGCGCCGTCACCGTGTTCGGCAGATAGATCGGCGGCTTGACCGCGCCGCGGATGTCGAAGGGTCGGCCGGCGAGCTGCGCTGTTAGCAGGTCCTTTACCTGCACGATCCCCAGCACCTGCTGCGGCCCGCCCAGGACCACGGGAAAGCGCGAGTAGTGGCTGTCGCGGATCTTCCGCCTGTTTTCCTCCTCGCTGTCGGTCACGTCGAGGAGCTCGACCTGGGTGCGGGGCGTCATCACCGTGCTGACGCGGCGGTCGCCCAGGCGGAAGACCATCTGCACCATCGCCGTCTCCTGGGCCTGGAAATGGCCGGCGGCGGTCGCCTCGCGCAGCATCAGGGTGATCTCCTCCTCGGTGACGGGCGCCGGCTCGGCCGAGCGTCCGGGCACGAGACGCAGCACCAGGTTGCTCGAGACGGAGAGCAGCCGCTCGATCGGCCGCGCCACCACGGACATGACCTGCAGCAGTCGCGACAACCGCGCGGCGATGTATTCCGGGCGGCCCAGCGCCACGCGCTTCGGCACCAGCTCACCCAAGACCAGCGTGACATAGGCGATGACGATGACGACGGTGACGAAGCTGATGGTGGTCGCGTATCGGCCGATGAACCCCGGTGCCGTCTGCAGCGCCTCCGCCAGCGTTTCCGCCAAGGTGGCGCCGCCGAAGACGCTGGCCAGCACGCTGATGATGGTGATGCCGATCTGCACGGTAGAGAGGAAGCGGCTGGGGTCGCGCTTCAAGTCGAGCGCGATCCGAGCACCACTCCGGCCGGTGTCGGCGGCATGTTGGAGGCGCGCCTTGCGGGCGGAGACAACGGCCATCTCCGCCATGGCGAAGAAGCCGTTCAGCAGGACGAGCAGGAAGATGATGGCGATCTGCAGCGAGAGCATGGCGCGCATCCCCGGAGTGGCCTGCCCCAAGATAGGCGGTTTTGCCGAGGTCGGCAGCAGGCAGCGGGCGGCCCCACCCGCCTCCCTCAGCTTGATCCGCGCTTTGCTTCTCGCGAGCGCCGCAGGAGGAGACCGAGCGGGACGCCGATGCCGCCGACAGCGGCGCCGATGATCGCGTATTCGAGAATGCCGCCCTCGGAATCGGACTCGGCCGATGCCGCCTCGGTTGCGGCGTTGGCAGCGATCAAACGTTTGACCGTGCGCTGCTCGATCGTCAGCAGCTCGTCGGCGACGCCTTCCCTAACGACCGGGCGCCCGATCACGACCGAGATCCGCAGCGAATTCACCAGTGAGATGGCGTTGATGCTCATGATCGATGGTGCGTTCGCACCGGCGCTCGGCGGGAGCAGAAAACCGATATAGACGCCGAGATCGTCCTTCTTCAGGACGCCCAGCACCTTCATGCCGCCGAGGTCGACGCCGAGGGCCACTTGCTCGGTGCGCTGCCGCAACTCGTTGCGCACGCTCGCCGTATCAGCGACCGCGACCCGTCGCGACGCCTCATCGATGAATTGCGGACGCGTCATGCTTGGTACCGCGACGATATTGCCGCCGTTCATGATCACCATCACGGCACCGCTATCGGTGAGCTGGTCCAATTTGCCGGCGCGCGCGGCCTTCAGCCCGTCGCAACTCGCGAACATGAAGACGATGTAATTGCGCCCTTCCTGCACCTTCTTCATCGCATCGATGTACTGAGCGTCGGTGGTATTGGCGGGGTCGAGCCGGCAATATCCCTCGGGAACGTCGAGCACGACCGACCGTCCGGCGAAGTTGACGGTCTCGGCCGCGGCGGACGACCACGGCAGGGCAAAGAGAGCCGCCAAGACAAAGAAGGTGCTTCTCATCTCCCCCTCCCAAGAGGATCGCCGCGATCCTCCCGCCCGATTGTGGCGGACCGGGCGGGAGACCCCAGTCACCGAAACGTGAGCGGGTGCGCTGCTCAGCGCGAATAGAACTCGACGACCAGGTTGGGCTCCATCGACACCGGGTAGGGCACGTCGGCAAGCTTGGGCGCGCGCACGAAGCTGCCCTTCATCCGGTCGTGGTCGACCTGGAGATACTCCGGCACGTCGCGCTCGGTCGATTTCGTCGCCTCGAGCACGATGGCGAGCTGCTTCGACTTCTCCTTGACTTCGATGGCGTCGCCGTCCTTCACCAGGTAGGAGCCGATGTTGACGCGGCGGCCATTGACGCGGATATGGCCGTGATTGACGAACTGCCGCGCGGCAAAGGGCGTCGGCGCGAATTTCATGCGGTAGACCACGGCGTCGAGGCGACGCTCCAGAAGCTCGATCAGGTTCTCGCCGGTATCGCCCTTGCGCCGCGACGCCTCCTCGTAAAGACGGCGGAACTGGCGCTCGCCGATATTGCCGTAATAGCCCTTGAGCTTCTGCTTGGCGAGAAGCTGGGTCCCGAAATCGCTGGGCTTCTTGCGGCGCTGCCCGTGCTGGCCGGGCCCGTAGTCCCGGTTCCGATTGAGCGGACTCTTCGAGCGGCCCCACAAATTGACGCCGAGGCGTCGATTGATCTTGAACTTTGAGCCTTCGCGCTTGCTCATGGCGTGGTTGATCCGATTGTGGTTGTTGTTGTCCCGATAGGTCCCGCCGCGAGCGGCGGAACGGGGCCAAAGGGCCCGCTTTCTCGGGAATGGGAGCGCGGCACTATAGTTAGGGCCCGGGCGATGTCAAATCCTAACGCGGCGGCACCCGTTTCCGGGGCTCCGGCTCCGGCGCCTCCGCGACCGCCCGGTCGCGCGGCCCGACAAAGGCCGTGATGACGCCGTGGAGGGTGCGGAGCTCCTGCGCCGTGGGATTGGCGCGCTGGAAGAAGTTACGGAGATTGCGGATCATGCCGGGGCGCTTGTCACGCGTCCGCAAAAAGCCGCTGCGATCGAGCTCCTCTTCGAAATGGCCGAAAAAGCGCAGCAGCTCCTCCTTGGTGGCGGGTTTGGAATGGCCGGTGACGAGCTGGTCGCCTGGTGTGTCGTCGCCGGCGGCGAACCATTCATAGCCGATGAGCAGCACCGCTTGCGCGAGGTTGAGCGAGGAGAAGGCGGGGTTGAGCGGCACGGTCAGCACCGTATCGGCGAGCGCGATGTGGTCGTTGACGAGACCGGTGCGCTCGGGGCCGAAAAGGATGCCGCAGCTCTCGCCCGCGCCCATGCACTGCCGCATCTCGGCGGCGCCCTGGCGCGGCGTCAGCACCCGCTTCACCATGTAGCGGTCGCGCGCGGTCGACGCATAGACGTGACGGAGATCGGCAATCGCCCTCTCGACCGTGGTGAAGACCTGCGCCTCTCGCAGCACGGGATCGGCGCCGCTCGCCGCCGCCTCGGCTTTCTTGTTGGGCCAGCCGTCGCGGGGCGCCACCAGCCGGAGCTCGGTCAGCCCACAATTGTACATGGCGCGCGCCGCCGTCCCGATATTCTCGCCGAGCTGCGGCGCCACGAGAATGATCGCCGGTCCGCCGCTCCGCGCGAGCCGCCGATGATCGGTGCCGGCCATGGGCTCCTAGCCCCGCCGTCCGGCGCGCCAGAGCTTGTAGGTGAGGCTGTCGTGGAGCGCGTTGTAGGAGGCGTCGATGACGTTGGTGGAGACGCCGACCGTCGACCAGCTCTCGCCCTCGCCGTCGCGGCTCTCGATCATGACCCGCGTCACCGCCTTGGTGCCTTCTTGCGGCGAAAGGATGCGCACCTTGTAGTCGGTGAGCCGCGTCGTCTCGAGCTCGGGAAAAGCCGGGATGAGGGCCTTGCGCAGCGCCGTGTCGAGGGCGTTCACCGGGCCGTTGCCTTCGGCGACCGTCATTAGCGTCTCGCCGCCGACCTCGACCTTGATCGTCGCCTCGGAAAGCGTGATGAGCTCGTTCCTGGCGTTCCAGCGGCGCTCGTCGATGACCCGGAAACTCTGCAGGCGGAAATATTCCGGCACGCTCTCGAGCGCGCGCCGCGCCAAGAGCTCGAAGCTTGCCTCGGCGCCGTCATAGGCATAGCCCTGGAACTCGCGCTCCTTCACCTCCTCGAGAAGGCGGGCGACCTTGGGGTGCTTGGGATCGAGCTCGATCCCAGCCTCGCGCAGCCGCGACAGGATGTTGGAGCGCCCGGCCTGGTCCGAGACCAAGATGTGGCGGCGATTCCCCACCCATTCCGGCGGGATGTGCTCATAGGTGCGGGGGTCCTTCTCGACCGCGGCGACATGGAGCCCCGCTTTATGCGCAAAGGCCGAGGCGCCGACGTAAGCTGCATGCCGGTTGGGCGCGCGGTTCAAGAGCTCGTCGAGGAGCCGCGAGAGCTGCGTCAGATGGCTGAGCTGGGCGCGGCTGACGCCGGTCTCGAAGCGCTCGGCATAGGGTTTCTTCAGCAAGAGGCTCGGGATGAGCGAGACGAGATTGGCATTGCCGCAGCGCTCGCCCAGCCCGTTCAGCGTCCCCTGCACCTGGCGGACCCCAGCGCGGATGGCGGCGAGGCTGTTGGCGACGGCGTTCTCGGTGTCGTTATGGGCATGGATGCCGAGGCGGTCTCCCGGCACATGCCGCACCACCTCGCCGACGATGCGCTCGATCTCGTGCGGTAGCGTGCCGCCATTGGTGTCGCAGAGCACCATCCAGCGCGCCCCGGCCGCTTCCGCCGCCTTCAGGCATTGCAGGGCATAGCCGGGATTCGCCCGGTAGCCGTCGAAGAAATGCTCGGCGTCGAAAAGCGCCTCGCCTTTCGCCGCGGCGGCGCCGATCGACTCGCGGATGAGCGCCAGATTTTCCTCGAGCGGAAGGCCGAGCGCCAAGGTGACGTGGAAGTCCCAGGCCTTGCCGACAAGGCATGTGCCTTGCGACTTGGCGTCGAGCACCTGGGCAAGACCGGGGTCGTTGGCGGCGCTCCGGCCGGAGCGCTTGGTCATGCCGAAGGCGATGAACTTCGCGCGCGACAGCGCCGGCGGCGCGGCGAAGAAGCTGGTATCGGTCGGATTGGCGCCGGGCCAACCGCCCTCGACGTAGTCGACGCCGATGCGGTCGAGAGCGAGGGCGATCGTGTGCTTGTCCTGCACGCTGAAATCGACCCCCTGCGTCTGCGCCCCGTCGCGCAGCGTCGTGTCGAAGAGATAGAGGCGCTCGCGGGTCATGAGCGCCTGCTTGTGAGGCGGAGCGGGTGGCACCCCCCCTCCCTACCCTCCCCCTCAAGGGGGGAGGGCCGATTCCTTTTCGAGGGCGGATTTTTGTCGAGCACAAGCGTCGCCACGGCACAACTCTTCCCCCTCTCCCCTTGAGGGGGAGGGTTGGGGTGGGGGGTAAGGGGCAGTCTCGCCATCAGAAGCCTATCGCCGCCACGTGGTCCCATCCGGACCATCCTCGAGCACAATACCGCGCAGTGCGAGCGTGGTGCGGATACGGTCCGCCTCGGCGAAATTGCGCGCTTTCCGGGCGGCGTTGCGCTGCGCAATGAGCGCCTCGATCTCCCCCGCCTCGTGGTCGTCGCCTTTGAGCCAAGTCTCCGGGCTCGCCTGCAGCAAGCCGAGAAGGACACCGCCCGCGAGCAGCTCGCCCGCAAGCTGCGCCCTTTCATCGACGCCGCCCGCCTTGTTGAGGCGCGTCAGCGTGTCGTGCAGCGCCGCCAGCGCCAGCGGGGTGTTGAGATCGTCCTCAAGCGCCGCCAAGACACCAGCCGGATCGGCGGCGGCAGGCGCCCCCGCCTTGCGCAGTCCTAGATAAAACCCATCGAGCGCGCGGCGCGCCTCGTTCACCCGGTCGGCCGTCCAATCGAGCGGATCGCGATAATGCGTCATCAGCATCGCATAGCGCGCCGCCTCGCCAGGCGCGTCCTCTAGCACGTCCTCGATGGTGCGGAAATTGCCGAGCGATTTCGACATCTTCTCGCCCTCGACGATGACGAACTCGTTATGGAGCCAATAGCGCGCGAAGGGGCGTCCTTCATGGGCTGAGACGCTCTGCGCGATCTCGTTCTCGTGATGCGGGAAGACGAGATCGATGCCGCCGCCATGAATGTCGAAGCTCTCGCCGAGATAGGCCTCCGACATCGCCGAGCATTCGATGTGCCAGCCCGGCCGGCCGCGGCCCCACGGGCTCTCCCAGCCCGGAACATCGGCGGCAGACGGCTTCCACAGCACGAAATCGGCGGGATCGCGCTTATAGGGCGCGACCTCGACTCGGGCGCCCGCCACCATCTCGTCGCGCGAGCGGCGCGAGAGCCGGCCGTAATCGTTCATGCTGCCGATGGCGAAGAGGACGTGATGATCGGCGACATAGGCGTGGCCCCTCGCGATCAGCGCCTCGATCATCCGGATCATCGCCGGAATGTGCTCGGTGGCGCGCGGCTCGACATCCGGCGCGAGCGCCCCCAGCGCGGCGGCGTCCTTCTGGTAGATCGCCGCCGTGCGCTCGGTCAGATCGCGGATGCTTTCGCCCGTCTCCTTGGCGCGGGCGATGATCTTGTCCTCGACATCGGTGATGTTGCGGACATAGCGGACATGGGCCGCGCCATAGAGGTGCCGCAAGAGGCGGTAGAGCACGTCGAAGACGATGACCGGCCGCGCATTGCCGATATGGGCGAGATCATAGACGGTCGGTCCGCAGACATACATGCGGACATTCTTCGCATCCAGGGGCGCGAAGGTCTCCTTGCGGCGGGAGAGCGTGTTGTACAGAACGAGCGGCATGGGCCGAGAGGGGTAACAGATTCGTCAGCTGCGGTCCACGATCTGGCACCAAGCAAGGGTGTCAGTCGCTCTAGGCGCTCTTGCCCGTCAACCGCGCGTGAGCACGGTCGCGTCCGATGAGCGGCAGCAAGGGGCCGAGGGGCGGCCCTTCCGGGCGGCCGGTGAGCGCAAGGCGGAGCGGCGGGAGCGCGGCCTCGTCCTTGCGCCCGGTCAGCGCCCTGAGCCGCGCCAGCCACTTCTCCCCGCTGCCGGCGTCGAGCGGCTCCGGCGGCAAGAGCTCGGCCGCGCGCGCGAGAAAGGCTGCGTCTTCCGCCGCCGCGCAAGGCGCGACCGAGCCCCGGCAGATCTGCCACCACGCTTCGACGTCGGCGACGCGCGAGAGAGCGGGCTTTACTGCGTCCCAGAAGGCAGCGCCGGCGCCGGGTGGCAGGCGATGCGCGATGCGCTCGAAGGGCGTCAGCCGCAGCAGCAGCCCATTCATGCCCGCGAGCGCCGCGTCGTCGACCGAGGGCGGCGCAGCACCCAGCTCCGCCAGATCGAAATCGCCGAGGAGCGCATCGGGCGCAAGCCGCGGCTCGGCACCCATCGGCTGGGCCAACAGGCTCTCGAGCGCCATCGGCTCCAGCCCGTCCTCGCGCGCCCGCGCGACGGCGAGGCCCGCATTCCCGCCGGAAAGCGCCGGCAAATGCCCGAAGCGCGGCGGCGGGCAGCCCAGCGCATGGAAGATGCCGATCTCGATCGCGGTGGCCATGAGGCGCTGCTCATCGCGGACGACATGGCTCACCTCGTGCTCGACGTCGTCGATGACGGAGGCGAGCACGCCGAGCGGCGTGCCGTCGGCGGCCAGCATCGGCGGGTCGACGACGTCGCCGGTGTCGACGGTTCTCGGTCCGCGCACGAGGTCATCCCAGACGACGCGCCCGCGCTCCAGCTTGAAGTACCAGCGCCCGCCGCCGGTGCGCTGATAAAGGCGTCCGGTGGCCTTCAATTTCTCGGCGGCGCCGGCATAGAGCCCGAGCCGCTCCGACTGGCGAGCGAGCACATCCCAGCCGAGGCCGAGCCAAGCCAGGTCCTCCAGCGCGCCCCGCGTCGCTTCGACGTCCGCGGGTGCTTCGACATCGTCGATGCGGAGCAGGAAACGCGCGTCCTGGCGACGCGCGAAGAGCCAGTTGACGATCGCCTCGCGCGCCCCCGCCAGCGTCAAGGGCCTGCCGGGGCCGAGCGCGAAGCGAAGCGCCGTCACGTCACCGAAGGCGCGGGCGCCCGCGGCGTCTCGCCCGGGTCTTGCACCGGCGCCGGCCCCTTGTCCTGGTAGCCGTTGGTGATGGGATAGCGCCGGTCGCGGCCGAAGGCGCGGCGCGTGATCTTGACCCCGGGTGGCGCCTGGCGGCGCTTGTACTCGGCTCGGTCAAGCATGCGCCAGACCCTGCGCACCGTCGCCTCGTCATGGCCGCGCGCCACGATCTCGGCCACCGTCATCTCCTGCTCGATCAGGCATTCGAGGATGGCGTCGAGCACCTCGTAAGGCGGCAGCGTGTCCTGGTCGGTCTGGTCGGGCTTGAGCTCGGCGCTGGGCGGCTTGGTGATGACGCGCTCGGGAATAACGCGGCCGGTCGGACCCAGGAGGCCCTCGGGCCGGCTCTGGTTGCGCCAGCGCGCCAGCGCGAAGACCGTCATTTTGTAGACGTCCTTCAGCACGGCATAGCCGCCGCACATGTCGCCATAGAGCGTGGCGTAGCCCACCGACATCTCCGACTTGTTGCCGGTCGACAGCACCATCCAGCCGAATTTGTTGGAAAGCGCCATTAGCGTCACGCCGCGGGCGCGCGACTGGATGTTCTCCTCGGTGATGTCGGCGGCGCGCCCGGCGAAGGATGGCGCCAGCATCGCCTCGAAGGCGCGCATCGCCGGCTCGATGCCGATGCTGCGCAGCTCGACCCCGAGAAGGCGCGCGACTTCGGCCGCATCCTCGAGGCTATCGCGCGAGGTATAGGGCGACGGCATCATCACGCAATGGACGGCGTCCGCGCCCAAAGCGTCGACGGCGACGGCGGCCGAGAGCGCGGAGTCGATGCCGCCGGAAAGACCGAGCACGACGCCCGGAAAGTGGTTCTTGCGGACATAGTCGCGCAAGCCCAGCACCATCGCCTCGTAGGTCGCCTCGATCCCTTCGCTGGGGGCCGTGATCGGTCCCGGCTCGATCGTCCAGCGGTCGTCGGCGCCCCGCACCCAGGTCGTCGGCAGCACCGCTTCGGCCCAGTCCGGTGCCTGAAAGCGGAGATTGCATTGGGCGTCGAGCGCGAAGGAACCGCCCTCGAAGACGATCTCGTCCTGGCCGCTCACCTGGTTGATGTAGAGGAGGGGCAAGCCGCTTTCCCGGATGCGCGAGACCGCGAGCGACAGGCGCTCGTCGCGCTTGTTGCTCTCGAAGGGCGAGCCGTTGATGACGATGAGGAATTCGGCGCCGGTCTCGGAGAGTGCCTCGGTGGCATCGGAGGTCCACATGTCCTCGCAGATCATGAGGCCCAAGCGAACGCCGCGGAAGGCGATGGGGCCGGGCGCCGGCCCAGGCGTGAAGACGCGCTTCTCGTCGAAGACGCCGTAATTGACGAGCTCGTGCTTGAAGCGGAGCGCCGCCACCTTGCCGCCGTCGGCCAGCACCGCGGCGTTATATCGCTTGCCGTCCTGGCTCCAGGGCGTGCCGAAGATGATCGCCGGCCCTTCCTTCGTCTCCTCGGCAAAGGCGCGTGCCGCCGCCTGGCAGGCGGCGACGAAAGAAGGCTTCAGCACGAGATCGTCGGCGGGATATCCGGCAACGAAGAGCTCCGACGCGATGATGAGATCGGCGCCCAACCGCTGCCCTTCGGCGCGTGCGCGCCGGAGCTTCGCGACATTGCCGGC
>DATJAV010000315.1:0-3029 GCA_035515835.1 Allostellaceae bacterium | reverse complement strand
GACCGCCTCGCGGCGGCGCTCAGCCTGCCCGAGCCGCAAGCGGTGCCGCGGCCGCTGGTGCTCCTCATCCATGGGCTCACCGGCTCCGAGGACAGCCTCAACATCCGTCAGAGCGCGGCGCATCTCCTCGGCCTCGGATATCCCGTGCTCCGGCTCAACCTGCGTGGCGCCGGCCCGTCACGGCCGCTCTGCCGCTTCCGTTACCACGCCGGGCGCAGCGAGGATTTCGCCGGGGCGCTCGCCGCCTTGCCGCGGCCGCTGGTCACGGCGGGGATCGTCGCCGTGGGATTCTCGCTGGGCGCCAATATGCTGCTCAAGTATCTCGGCGAGCGTGGTGCCGACGTTCCGCTCCAAGCCGCCGTCGCGGTGTCGACGCCGATTGATTTGCAGGCCGCGGCGCTCGGCATCATGCGCCCCCGCAACGCGCTCTATCAGACTTATCTGCTGGGCAATTTGAAGCGCGAGGCGCTGGCGAAAGGCGCCGAACTCGACGCCGCGGCGCGCCGGGCAATCACCGCCGCGCGCACGATCTGGGAATTCGACGACGACTTCGTGGCACCCGCCAACGGCTTCGCCGGCGCCGAGGACTATTACGCCAGGAATTCCTCGGAGCAATTTCTCGACCGTATCGGCATAGCGACGCTCGTGATCTACGCCCAGGACGACCCCTGGATTCCGTCGGCCGCCTATCTCGCCCATGATTGGCAACGCAATTCTCGTCTCGTACCGCTTCTGCCGCCGCATGGCGGGCATGTCGGATTCCAGGGAAGATACAACCGCGGCGTCCCCTGGCACGACCTCTGCATCGCGCAATTCCTCGCGTCGGTCTCCGCCGATCGTTGATCAAGTTGAATAAGGCAGCATTGCGGCTACCATCGCGGCATGACGACAACGATATCGAGCTGATCCGCGCCGCGGTCGGCGACTGGGCTTGGGGTGGGTGGGCGTGGCGCGGAGATCTACCGCCGAAGGAAGGGCTGTTTCTCGAGGGTTATGAGCGCGTCGACGAGAATACCGCGCGGATCATCGCCGGGTTGGCGGAATGGCGGCATTATCTCGAGCGGCTCGAGCGCCTCTACGAAGAGGCGCATATACCCGACGACCCGGTCGGAGGTCGGCAAGCGATTGCCGCCATGATCGCGCGGCTCGTCACGCTGGTGATCGAAGAGACAGGCTGCGACGACGCGTGGTACGGCTATGCGATCGATGCCGTCAGCTGGTTCCTCCAGCATATCGGAATTCCCCCGATCGAGGCCGCCACTATCGCGGCGACGAGCTTCGAGGGAAGGTTCGAAAGCTGGATCGAGCCCGACGCGGCAACGCGCGAGAGCGCGGTCGGCGACGCCGCGAGCGCGGCATTTGACGCTTGGCGGCGGGTCCGGTCGCAGGAGGGCAGGTGAAAGACGCGCTGGCGGGCGCATCGATCGGCGTGCGACGTGCTTGCTGCGGCGTGTCTCCCGGCGCCGCTGCGGCAGCGTCTGGCAGACTTCAGGCCGGTCCCTTCCCGGCCGATCCCGATCCTCATCTCGCCTATATCGACGCCTACGACGGCGCTCGCGATCCCTGTCGCGCCGCCGCGATGACGCTCGCCCTCCGATCGGCGCGCGAGGCGGCGGTGCAGAGACGCCCCCTCACGTCGGCGTTGCTGCGCGAGCTGCAATCAATCGTGCTCGGCTGTACCGTTGCGCTGCGGCGCACCGACGCCTTCGGGGCGGTGACGAAAGCTACGGCATGGTCGCCGACATGGCGCGGGAGCTCGACCGAAGCATGGCGCAGGAGAGGGGGCACCCGCTGGTGCGAGCCGTCGCCCTCTACCTCGATCTCTGCTTCTACCACCCCTTCGCCGACGGCAATGCTCGGGCGGCGCGGCTCGTTTTCGATTTCGTGCTGTGGCAAGCGCGGATCGGCATCGCCGAGCTCCGCCCGGTCTTCGCGCTCCCACGCGTCGCCGGCGACGCCGCGGGCTATCTCGACTTCCTTCGTCTGGTGATTGCGCTCAGCGAGTCGCGTGGCGCTCAGCCCGCCTTGAGGCGCTTGGCGGCATCGACGGCGGAGTAGGTGAGGACGCCGTCGGCGCCAGCGCGCTTGAAGGCGATGAGCGCCTCGAGGATCGCCGAGGGATCGAGCCAGCCGCGCTCGATGGCCCCGGTCAGCATCGCGTACTCGCCGCTCACCTGATAGGCGAAGGTGGGCGCGCCGAAGCGCTCCTTCACCCGGCGGATGACGTCGAGATAGGGGAGGCCCGGCTTCACCATCACCATGTCGGCGCCCTCGGCGAGGTCGAGCGCTACCTCGCGCAGCGCCTCGTCGCCATTGGCGGGGTCCATCTGGTAGCTGCGCTTGTCGGCCTTGCCGAGTGACGACTTCGAGCCGATGGCGTCGCGGAAGGGGCCATAGAAGGCGGAGGCGTATTTGGCCGCATAGGACATGATCTGGACGCGCTCGAAGCCTTTGCCGTCGAGCGCGTCGCGGATGGCGCCGACGCGTCCGTCCATCATGTCCGAGGGGGCGATGACGTCGCAGCCGGCCTCGGCCTGCAGCAGCGCCTGGCGGCAGAGGATCGCCACCGTCTCGTCATTGGCGACATAGCCGTCGCGCAGCACGCCGTCGTGGCCGTGGGTCGTGAAAGGATCGAGCGCCACGTCGCAGAGCACGCCGATGCCCGGCAGCGCCTTCTTCACCGCGCGCACGGCGCGGCAGACGAGATTCTCGGGATTGAGCGCCTCCTCGCCGTCCGGGGTCTTCCGCTCCTGCGGTGTGGCCGGGAAAATGGCGATGAGCGGAATGCCGAGGCTCTCCGCCTCGCCGGCGGCATCGACCAGCGCCGCGACCGACAGACGATCGACGCCCGGCATCGAGGGGATGGCAACCCGCGCGGCTTTCTCGTCATGGACAAAGACCGGCCAGATGAGATCGGCTGACGTCAGCACGTTCTCCTGGACAAGCCGCCGCGACCATGCCTCGCGCCGGTTGCGTCGCATGCGGATGCGGGGAAAGGCACCGAGCGGCTGGATTGGCGAGCGGTTCAC
>DATJAV010000314.1:0-15587 GCA_035515835.1 Allostellaceae bacterium | reverse complement strand
TGCTACCTGGCGCTGCGCGGCTTGCGCACCGCCGGGGTGCGCTTGCGCCAGCACCACGGGCAGGGCCTGGCGCTGGCGCGCTGGCTCGCTTCGCGCCCTGAGGTCGCGCGCGTGCTGCATCCCGGCCTCGAGAGTTGTCCCGGCCATGCGCTCTGGCGCCGCGACTTCACCGGCGCCTCCGGCCTCTTCAGCATCGTGCTGCCGGCCGCCACGCCCAAACCAGCGATCGACGCCATGCTAGACGGCATGGAGCTCTTCAGCATCGGCGCGAGCTGGGGCGGGTTCGAGAGCCTGGTCCTGCCCGGCCATCCCGAGCGCCTGCGCACGGCAAAGCCCTGGACGGCCGGTCCGGTGATCCGGTTTCACGCCGGCCTCGAGGATCTGGACGATCTCATCGCCGATCTCGAGCGCGGGCTCGCCCGCCTCGTTCAGCGCCGCTGACTTTGCTCGAGCTCTCTCCCATCGAGCTCGAAACGCTGAGCCTCAGCCTTCGCGTCGGCTTGTGGAGCGTCATCACCAGCCTGCCCTTGGGCCTCGCCGTCGCCTTCCTGCTGGCGCGGCGGAACTTCCCCGGCAAGATCCTGGTCGACGGGCTCGTCCATTTGCCGCTCGTGCTGCCGCCCGTCGTGGTGGGTTTCGCGCTCCTCGTGCTGTTCGGCCGGCGCGGCCCGGTCGGCGCCTGGCTTTACGGCACGCTCGGCGTCACTTTCGCCTTCAACTGGAAAGGCGCGGCGCTGGCTTCGGGGGTCATGGGCTTTCCCCTGATGGTGCGAGCGATGCGGCTCTCGCTGGAGCTAGTCGATCGCCGATTGGAGCAGGCGGCACGGACGCTGGGCGCCGGACGCGTACGCGTCTTTCTCACCGTCACCCTGCCGCTGATGGCGCCCGGCATCCTGAGCGGCGTCATTCTTGCGTTTGCGCGCAGCATCAGCGAGTTCGGTGCCACCATCACTTTCGTTTCCAACATTCCCGGCGAGACCAGCACGCTGCCGCTGGCGCTTTACACACTGACTCAGGTCCCGGGCCACGACGCCGATGCCTGGCGCTTGGCGCTTCTCTCCGTCGCGCTCGCCATGGCGGCGCTCACCCTCTCCGAGCTTCTGGCGCGCCGCCTCGGACGGCGCATCCAGGGTTTGGCATGATCGAGGTCGCGGTGGAAAAGCGCCT
Source organism: Allostellaceae bacterium (assembly GCA_035515835.1). Classification (GTDB taxonomy): domain Bacteria; phylum Pseudomonadota; class Alphaproteobacteria; order ATCC43930; family CGMCC-115725; genus DAHUYF01. The sequence continues at coordinate 14,420 of DATJAV010000314.1, read as the reverse complement.
TGGCGCCTTTCGCCTCGATGCGCGCTTCACCGCGCCGGGCTCCGGCATCACCGCGCTGTTCGGCCGCTCCGGCGCGGGGAAGACGACGCTCGTCAACATGCTGGCGGGGCTGGTGCGGCCCGACCGCGGCAGCATCGCCGTTGCGGGCGAGCAGCTCTTTTCGAGCGAGCGCGGCATCGACGTGGCGCCCGAGCGGCGCCGCCTCGGCTACATCTTCCAGGAGGGCCGCCTTTTTCCGCATTACTCCGTGCGCGGCAATCTCACCTATGGCGCGCCGCGCCGCGCGCCGCCCGGCGCCGCGCGCTTCGATGCGGTAGTGGCGCTGCTCGGCCTCGAGAAGCTCCTCGATCGCCGGCCCGGCGCCCTTTCCGGCGGCGAGAAGCAGCGCGTCGCCATCGGCCGCGCGCTGTTGGCGGCGCCGCGCCTCCTGCTGATGGACGAGCCCCTCGCCTCGCTCGACCAGCCGCGCAAGGCCGAGATCTTGCCCTTCGTCGAGCGGCTGCGCGACGAGCTCAAAATCCCCATCATCTATGTGAGCCATGCCATGGAGGAGATCGTGCGGCTCGCCGACACGCTGGTGCTGCTCTCGGAAGGGCGGGTCGCCGCCGTGGGCTCGGTCGAGGAGCTCACCAGCCGGCTCGATCTCCGCCCGCTCACCGGCCGCCACGAGGCGGGTGCCGTCATCCGCACCACGGTGGCGGGACAGGACGCCACCTTCGGTCTGACCGAGCTCGTCTTCCCCGGCGGGCGCCTTCGCGTCTCGCATGTGGCGCTGCCGCTGGGGACGCCGGTCCGCATCCGCATCCGCGCCCGCGACGTGGCGCTGGCGACGACGCGGCCCGAGCACATCTCGATCCGCAACGTCTTCCCGGCGCGCGTCGTCGAGCTCGCCGCCGATCGCGGTCCCCTGGTCGATCTCCGCCTCGATATCGGCGCGCCGGAACAGCCGGTGATGCTCTGGGCGCGCATCACCCAGCGCGCGGCGCAAGAACTCGGCCTCGCCGTCGGCCGCCAAGTCTTCGCGCTGCTGAAGACGGTGGCGCTCGACCGCGGCAGCCTCGGCCGCCACCAGCCCGCCGGCGCCGCCTTCGACGAGGACGAGGGGAGCTGACGGGGTGGTTTGGTCTATGGCTTCTGTGCCGCCTGGTCGTCGGGCGGCGATTCGGTCAGTGCGCGGCGCACGCGGGCTACGGCGTTGATGCACTGGAACTCGTCCATCTGGGGAAGGTTCTTGTTGAGCTTGGCGAGCTCCTTGGAGGCGGCCGCCGTCTGCGGCGTCGGCGCCGTCTTCTGCAGGTGCGGCACGCGAATGTTGAGCGCGGCCACATCGTCCGCGCAATCTGCCGCGGCACTTCCGGCGGTTGCGACCAGCAGCGCCGAAACGAGAACGGCCATGCGCATGCGCTCACCTCTTGGGATGCCCGGGAGTGAACGCCGCCGGGCCAGTTTTGGTTGCTTGCCCTGATTTACAGTAAATTAATTTGGCCCACCGCGCCGGGGATGGCACCATGCGCCTCCCATGTCCGCAGGCAATCCGCTCACCTCCTTCCGGGCTCGAATCGGCATTTTCGTCGCCGCCCTCGTCGTTTGGGGCGTGGCGCTCGCCGGGCTGATCGACTTGGACAAGGTTGTGGCGCTGCACTTTTGAAGACCCGGGCTCGGTTTAGAGCGGATCCAGATCGAACGGGGTCGCCTGCTCTTCAGCATCGCCATTCCCGCGAAGGCGGGAATCCAGGGCCACAAGCCCGTCGCTTGCTCTGGCTCCCCGCTTTCGCGGGGACGGCGTACGAATGTGGATCTCTCTGGCGAAATCAGCTCTGGCCTTTCAGAGCCGCGGCCGGATCACGCGCGCAAAAGCCTCGAGTTCGGCGTCCGGCATGTCGTAGCCGCGGCCGAGGTCGTGGGCCGGAAAGAGGAAGGCCTGGTCGACACCGGCCTCTTCCCTCGCCTTCAGAAGGCGCTCGGCGCATCGCTCGGGCGGTCCGAACAAACCAAAGGCATCGGCAATCTGCGCCGCCTGATCCTCGGGTATGGCGAGCGGATCATGGCGCTCCGCGATCGCGAAACCCGCTTCGCTCAGCCAGCGAAGATTGGCGACGCTGGGATAGGCCAGGAAAGGCTGGCCGGGCGCGAACCAGCTCCGCACCCATCCCGCCCCCACCGCGGCATCGGCGCCGAGCCCGATCGTCACAACGAACACCACCGGGAAGTTCGCGAGGGATCGCCCGGCGCGGCTCGCCCCTGCCTCCAGGTGGCGGCGGGCGGCGCTGATGGCCGCCGCATCGAGACCGACCATGAGAAAGACGCCATCGGCTGCCTCGCCGGCGAGCTCGATCATGCGGGGTCCCGCCGCCAACAGATAGACCGGCGTCGGCGCTGCGCTGCGGTTCCTGAGGCGCGTCGACGTCGGACCGAACGCGACCTCGTCGCCGGCGAGAAGTGCCCGCAGAGCGCGGATCGCCTCGCGCATGACGGACACGGTCGCACGCGGCTTGCCGATGCTCCGCGTCGAAATGAAACCGGGCGCGACGGTGAGGAAGCTGCGGTCCGGCGCGATTTCCTGAAGGCTATGCGCGAGCGAGGCGAGCACCAGCGGATGCCGCACGAAGGGGCTCGAGGTCGCCGGGAAGAGCTGCAAGCGCTCCGTTTCGCGCGCCGCCAGTGCCAATGCCAGGTAAGCGTCCCGGCCGCTCGAGGGATGGTCGTGGATGCCGACGCCGTCGAAGCCCGCATCCTCGCAGCGCGCGGCGAACGCCGCGAGCTCGGGCAAGGACCGGCCGACCGGAACGCGGAGAGCGACGCGGATGCGGGTCATCTTGCGAGCTCCTGGCAAGGATCGGACTGAAGCACTAGACTTGCGGTTGAAGCGCGATCGGAGGTCATGCGCAAGTTCGGCAGGTTACCGACGGCTGCAGCTCTGCTGCCCGGCCGCTGAACGAGCAACGTCATCCTCTTGCGCGGTTGAGGGCAAGGGATGTACGAGCCTGCGCTGCTGCAGATTGCGGTCGACCGCTTGTTCCACGAAGCGTGGCCCGAGGCGCCGAGACATCCCGATCTCGCGGCTTGCCACGCGGTCGCCGTCGCCTTGATCAATATCGGTTATGCCGCGGCGACAGTGAAGAAGCCGGCGATGCCGATCCTCGGCCAGAAGGCCGCCGAGCAGGGGCGGCGCTTCCTGAAGCAACTGCAATCGGACCGCGACAAAGTGAAGACCCGGCTGGCCGCAGAGCAGGCGACGCGGCGGGCCGGGTACGGCGAAACGACAGAGGAAGTGGTGCTGCGCGAAATGGACGCCACGGAACGCCATATCCAAGCCTTGCTGACGATCTGCCGTCCCGTGCGCATGGCACCGGCCCACGCCATCGCCGACGCCGCCATCGCCGCATGGCGCGGCACGCCGGGCGCGCAAGTCTCGCCGTCGACCGCGCGGAACGGCGCGCTTTGCCGCTTCGTCACGGAGGCTCTGAAGCTCATCGGCATCGACAACACCGCGGACGCCGTCCGCAAGCTATTCGGCGGGCGGGCCGCGCGACCTCGACGCGCCAAGGTGCCAAAGCCGCTAAAACGCGCACGGCGATGAACGATGCCTCGCGGCGAGGGACGTACCTTTCCGCAAAGCTGGTCACGACCCCGGCAGAGGCCCTAGACTGGAAGCTCAAGCGCCGCTGGAGGCGGTCATGCGCAAATTCGGCATAGTCCTGATGGCCGCGGCCCTGCTGGTCGCGCTGGGCGCGAGACCGGCATCGGCGCAACACCATGGCGGTGGCGGTTGGCACGGCGGCGGCTTCCATGGCGGTTTCCATGGCGGCTTCGGACATTTCCACGGCGGTTTCTTCTTCGGCTGCTGCGGCGGGTTCGGCCCATGGTGGTGGGGCGGCTACCCTTACTACTGGGGTGCTCCCTACGCCTATGGGTATCCCTACGTCGACCCCTACGCCTATGGCTATTCCTATTCCTATCCCTACCCCGCTCCTGCCGCGCCCTACCCCGGGTCCGCCGGGCCGGCGGCCGCCGCTGCTCCGCCGCAGCAGAACGTCTGGTACTATTGCGCGGCCAGCAAGACCTACTACCCCTACGTCAAGTCCTGCCCCGCGGGCTGGCAGCCAGTGCCGGCGGAACCGCCGCCACCGCCAACGCGATAATTTCGCACAACCCCAGCCGTACCGCTGCTTTCTGGGCGCGCCCGCGCGAGCGACAGCCCGCCGCGAGCGGCGGCGTGGGCTCTGGCTGCGGGCCGCTCAGGGCCCGATCAGCATCACCGTGCTGCCGACGGGGGCGGTCTCGCTGGCGACCGGATTGGCGATGGCGAAGAGGCCCACCAGCAGCGTGGCGGCGATGAGCGCATGGAACTGGCACGGCGTGCGGCGCGTGCGGTCGGCGCGACGGATGACCGGAGCGTGGACGGGGAGCGAAGCGTGAGCGTACATGGTTGACCCCTCGGAAGTGACGCCACGGACGATGCGGCCGTGCGCGCATTCCAAGCGGTGAGAACTGTCACACCCGGCCGCCGCTGTGATTTGGATCACAGGCCCCGAACCAAGCGTCCGTATCGCGCTGGACAGGTGGCTCCGCGAAGACTGAAGGCCTTAAGCTGGCCCATTTCTAGGGTATGGTGCGCAAAACGGCACCTCACGCCGCGTTCGAGCGGACAGCCACCAGCAAGCTTCCTCGCGGCCGTTTGCGGCTCATGTTGAACGTTGAATTCAATGAACGAAATACCATCCCGATTAAGGTCTCTGAGCGATCTCGATCCGAAACGACGTCTTTTTGGTGCCGATCATCACGACTACAAACTTAATGCGCCAGTTGATCCGATCATCCTTGGCAAGATAGAAAAACTTGTCGGCTGTGGTCTTCCTGAAGACTACCGCAGCCTTCTCTGCGTGGGAAACGGCGGCGCTGGCCCATATTATGGCGCAATGCCTCTTGAAGGATCCATTTCTTGGATCGAGTCCTCGTATGGCTCGCTTACGCCGCTGAGCCAGGATAGTCCATTGACCGAGACGATCGACATCAGCGCCCTCTGCAACTCACCTGCCCCCGCGGATTGGAACGAACATCGTCCCAGACTTGAATCGGACGTGACCTACAGGGCGTGTTACGAAAAATATCAAGCGAAGTATTTGGACGAGCCGTGGTGCAATGGCAGATTGCCAATCGTCGAATATGGCTGCGGAGAATGGTTCTTTCTTCTCGTCCGCGGCCCTGCGCGCGGCACGGCATGGGTGGACGCGCTCAACAGCTGCAGCGGACTGTTCAATCTGCGTGTCGATTTTGCCACGTTTTACCATCGCTGGCTCATCGATCCATCGAGCCGTCTTAAGGCGCATAATTTCTCGCCGGGTGGCGGCAGCAGCGAGTTCGGCAATTCCTGAATGCGCTCGGCCAGGCGGATCGTTTGCGGTCGTGTCGCGGTGGCTGTCTGCGGTTCCGACCGCCTCTATTGGGATCGCGGTTGCGAGTATGCCGCTGTGTCAGCCGTTCGAGCGCGAAATCGGGGCGGAGCAAGCTGGTGCCGTCGCCTGCGGCCAACCGCTCACCCCCGCATGAACCCGGCCAGTTCGGCCGAGGGCAGCGACGCGTCGACGTACCCGAACGTTCCCTTGTCACTCGCCTCCCGGGCGGCGGCCACGAGCCCGCTCATCGCGGCGCGATAGAGCGAGCCGGCGAGGCTGATGCGGCGCACGCCGGCCGCTTCCAGCTCGGCAACGGAGAACGACTTGCCGGGAATGCCGACCATGAAATTGAACGGCTTCGAGATCGCGGCGCACACCGCCTTCACCGATGCGAGGTCCGGCAAGCCCGGCGCCATGAGCACCTCCGCCCCCGCCTTCTCATAGGCATTGAGGCGCTTGATCGCATCGTCGAGATCAGTGTTGCCGCGCAAAAAGCCCTCGGCGCGCGCGGTGAGGAGGAACGGAAATCCGAGCTTGCGTGTCGCTTCCACCGCGGCGGCGACGCGCTCGGTCGCCTCGCCGATGTCGAACAGCCGCTTGTCCTTGCGGCTTCCCGGCGTGGCGTCCTCAAGCGTCGCGCCGACGAGGCCCAGGGCCGCGGCCTCGCGATAGGTGTCGGCCACGTCCTTCGCGGTGGCGCCGAAGCCACTCTCGAGATCCGCCGAGACCGGGAGATCGGTCGCGTCGACGATGGCGCGCGCATGCGCCAGCGCTTGGTCGCGGCTGATTGCGCCGTCGCGCGTGCCGTAGGTGCCGGCAGCGGCGCCGCTCGACGTGGCGAGCGCCGCAAAGCCGACGCCCGCCAGGATGCGTGCCGATCCGGCGTCCCAGGCGTTGGCGATGATGAACGCGCGCGGTCCCTGATGAAGGGCGCGAAAGGAATTGCCTTTGTCGAACTGAGTGACGGCCATGGCGATTGCTCCGTTGCGGCAGCCTAAATCTGTCGAGCGAGAGTAAACTACGCGTACTGACAGGTTGTGTCAGGAGCAGCCAACATGGCTGATATCCGCGGCGTCGCCGCAGACCCGCGCCGTCCTGCGTCTCTCCAGGTTACGGCCGTAACAGAGTCTCTCACAACCGTAGCGCAATTCCTCATCCCTGAAATTCTTCCGTAGCCGGCGGGCGCGATTTTCCTGGGCGTCTTCTTCGACCAGCCATACCCAGGAAAGGACGACGCCATGTTCAGCATCTCTTCTTCCCGCGAGGCCGCACAGGTTTCGACCGGCATGGCCTGTCGTTTCCTCGTGACTTGCGCGGTCATTGCCCTGTCGTCGGTCGCGTTCGAGCAGACGAGCGGAGCGACTTCGACGATGCCCGCGACACCGCCTTCCATGCCGAACGAGAACCAGAACTTTGCGGTGCTCGACAATCCCGGCGACCCGAACTTCAACCAGTTGCTTGGCATCAACGACGGACAGTTCATCGTCGGCTATTTCGGCGACGGCAACATCATCGCCAATAACGGATATCTGCTGATTCCGAGCGGACACTACTCCGTCGAGAACTTCGGCGGCACGGCCGAGGCCGCGCCGCAGGGCGCCGGAGGCAATGGCGGCACCGGCGGCAATGGTGGCCTGCTGTTTGGCAACGGCGGCGCCGGGGGCAACGGCGGGACCGGCGGCGCCGGCGGCAACGGCGGCACGCTGCTGGGCAATGGCGGCAACGGCGGCGCCGCGGGCGTCGGCGGGACCGGCGGCAACGGCGGTACGTTGCTGGGCAATGGCGGCAACGGCGGCGCCGCGGGCGTCGGCGCGACGGGCTCACCATCAGGGAACGTGGCCACTCAGACCCAGGCGATCGGCATCAACAGCCGGACCTTCCCCGACATCGTCGGCTTCTATACGGATGCCAACACCGGGTTCACCCACGGCTTCCTTGACCATGACGGCGAGCAAGTGGCGATCGACGATCCGCTGGGCAGCACGCCCGCCGTCACGACGCCGGTGCAGAACCTGCTTGGCATCAACGACGTCGATCAGGCCGCCGGATTCTGGACCGACAACAACGGCCACGAGCACGGCTTCGTCGTCGCGCTCAACACCGCAGACCTCGCCAGCTCGACCTTCGTCGAGATCCCGCCGGCGAGCTTTCCCGGCGCGGTCGCGACCCAGGCGAGCGACATCAACGACGCGGGCAATGTCTGCGGCTTCTGGACCGATGCCAACGGCAACAATCACGGCTTCTTCGGCCATCTCGGCGAGCGCTACGCGACGTTCAGCGTCAGCATCCCCGGCCAGGTCGCGACCAGCACGTCGGTCTTCGGCTGCAACAACGAGAATGAGATCGTCGGCTCCTACAGCGACGTGCGCGGCAACGTCCATGGCTTCATCTGGACCGGCCGGCAGTTCCAGCAATACGACGCACCGGGTTCGTCGCAGACCGCCGCCTTCGGCGTCTCGCGCACTTTCCTCAACGACATCAACGACCGCGGCGACATCCTCGGCTTCTTCTCCGACGGCAGCAAAGTACACGGCTTCGTGCATTTCGACCTGGCACCGGCAAAGACGGAGGAATGACCGTCGCCCAGAGCAAGGACATTCCGTGAAGAGGCTCCGCTCGGCGGGGCCTTTTGCTTCGGGGCGGAGATGCCGAGAGAGCGGTCCGCCCATGCCGAGCAGCGTCGCGTGTCCCGCAACGAGGCCACACCTACTTGCGATGCCGCGGCATCGCCGTGAGGACGAGCTCGGCGCCACTCCGTCGTGAGATGGCGCGCCCTGCTGGAATCGAACCAGCGACCTACCGCTTAGAAGGCGGTTGCTCTATCCGCTGAGCTAAGGGCGCTCCTTGGAGGCGCCGGACTCTATCAGGCCCGGCGGGCGGCGGCGAGGGCCCGTTATCTCGGGCGGTCGTAGCGGAAATTGTCGGCGTAGGCCTTGGGCTTCAGGATCGGCTCATGGGACGGGATCACGGTATAGTCGAGCCCCCGCTTCTTGGCGAAGGCCACCGCCTCCTCGAGCGTATCGAAGTGCAGCTGCACTTGGTTCAGCGTGTCGGCGGCGCTGGTCCAGCCCATCAGCGGGTCGGGAACGCGCGGCGTCGCCTGCTCGTAGTCGAGCACCCAGCGCTTGGTCCGGCCGCGACCGGATTGCATCGCCGTCTTGGTCGGCTGGTAGATGCGGGCAAGCGCCATCGCGGATCCTCGTCGAGTGGTCGGGGCGAGAGGATTCGAACCTCCGGCATCCAGCTCCCAAAGCTGGCGCTCTACCAGGCTGAGCTACGCCCCGGAAACCCCTGGATTTGCGGGGTTTTATCGCGCCTCCTGGAAAAGCGCAAGGGCGGATCCCTTCCCTCGCCCGATCCGCTCCGGCACTATCGCCGCCCCGCCCGCCTCGAGGAGCCTTCATGTCTCGCCGCAACATCGCGCTCACCGACAAGCTCGAAGACTATTGCCTCGGCGTCTCGCTGCGCGAGACACCGGTCGAGCGCGAGCTTCGCCGCGAGACGGCGCGCCTCCCGCTCGGCGCCATGCAGATCGCGTCCGACCAGGTGCAGCTGATGGCGCTTCTGGTGCGGCTCATCGGCGCCCGGCATTGCCTCGAGATCGGCACCTTCACCGGCATGAGCGCGCTCGCCGTGGCCCTGGCGCTCCCGCCCGAAGGCCGCATCATCGCCTGCGACGTCGATCCCGAGATGACATCGATCGCGCGGCGCTATTGGGCGAAGGCGGGGGTGGCCGAGAAGATCGACCTGCGGCTGGGGCCGGCGCTCCAAACCCTCGACGAGCTCCTCGTCGAGCGCCAGGAGGACTGCTTCGATTTCGCCTTCATCGACGCCGACAAGGAGAATTACGACGGCTATTACGAGCGCGTCCTTCGCCTGTTGCGGCCGGGCGGGCTTGCCGTGATCGACAACGTGCTGTGGGGCGGCTGGGTCGCCGATGCCCGGCGCAAGGACGCCGACACGCGTGCGCTGCGCGCGCTCAACAGCAAGCTTCATCGCGACGAGCGCATCGACCTCGTGCTGCTGCCGATGGCGGACGGGATCACGCTGGCGCGGAAGCGGCCGTAGCGGACGACAGACGACGGATTCATCGATCTGTCGTCTGTCGTCTGTCTTCTGTCGTCTGATTGCCGAAAATCGCGTAATGCACCACGTCGCCGAGCTTGATGCCGAGGCGCGACACGGTGCCGCCATTCACCTCGAGGACGGCGCGCACCGGGACCTTGGATTCGATCGGGTCCTCGGAGAGCGGCACGGCGTGCTCGTGGATGTCGGCGACGTGGCCGCCGGCATCGATAAAGAGCATGTCGAGCGGAATGAGCGTGTTCCTCATCCAGAAAGAGGCGTCGCGCGTCTCGCCGAAATCGAACAGCATGCCGGCATCGGCCGGAAGCGAGCGGCGGAACATCAGGCCCTGCTCCTGCTGCTCGGGCGTCAGCGCCAGCTCGATCGCGAAATGCTGCGGCCCCGAGCCCGTGTCGATGGTGAGCGAGGAGCGCTTGAAGGTCTGGTGTTGGGCGCTGGCGCCGGGGATCGCGGCGAGCGCTAGGATGGCAGCGGCAACGGCAAGTCGGCGAAGGCGCTCGGCGGTGGTCACGGGCGGCGTTTTAGCGCTTCGCTGCGCGGGAGAGCAACGGGCAGGAGGGGCGATGAGCGATCAGGACGAATGGCGGCCGGAAACGCTGGCGGCGCAAGCCTTGGGCTGGATCGATGAGCAGACTAAGGCCGTGGTGCCGCCCATCCATCTCGCCACGACCTATCTGCGCGACCCCGACAACCGCTACCGCAACGGCCGCGCCTATGCGCGCGCCGACAATCCCACCTTCGATCAGCCGGAAGCGCTCTTGGCGCGGCTCGAGGGCGGCGCTGCCGCGCTCACCTTCGCCTCGGGCATGGCGGCGGCGGCGACGGTGTTTCTGGCGTTGGCGCCGGGCGGCCATGTGGTTGCGCCCAAGGTCATGTACTGGGCGCTCCGGCGCTGGCTCACCGACACGGCGCGGGCGTGGGGCCTTGCCGTCGATCTCGTCGACATGACCGATCTCGACGCGCTGAAGCAGGCGATGCAACCCGGGCGCACGCGCCTCGTCTGGATCGAGACGCCTGCCAATCCCACTTGGGCCGCCACCGACATCGCCGCCGCCGCGGCGATCGCCCACGACGCCGGCGCCATCCTCGCCGCCGACAACACCGTGGCGACGCCGCTTCTCACCCGGCCGATCGCGTTTGGCGCCGACCTCGTCATGCACTCCGCCACCAAATATTTGAACGGTCACAGCGATGTCGTCGCCGGCGCGCTCGTCGCGGCGCGGAGAGACGCGCTCTGGCAACGCATCGTCGATCTCCGCAGCAGCAATGGCGCGATCCTCGGTCCGGTCGAGGCCTGGCTGCTGCTGCGGGGAATGCGCACCTTGGCGCTCCGCGTCCGCCAGGCCTGCCGCTCGGCCGAGGCGATCGCCCGCCACTTCGAGCGCCATCCCCGCATCCGCGCCATGCTCTATCCCGGCCTCGCCAGTGCGCACGGCCACGCCATCGCCGCGCGCCAGATGCAAGGCGGCTTCGGCGGCATGCTGAGCCTTTGCGTCGCCGGCGGCGAGGCGGCGGCGATCGAGGTCGCGGCGCGCGTCCGGCTGTGGAAGCGCGCCACCTCGCTGGGCGGCGTCGAGAGCCTGATCGAGCATCGTGCCTCGATCGAAGGCCCCGGCAGCCCCGCCTCACCCGACCTGCTGCGCCTTTCCGTCGGCGCTGAGGCGAGCGAGGACCTCATCGCCGATCTCGAGCAGGCGCTGGGGCATGGCCCGGATGCTGCCTAATAGCCGCCGTTCCCGCGAAAGCGGGAACCCAGGGGTCCAAATTTCCGTCGCTTGCCCTGGTTCCCCGCGTTCGCGGGGAACGCGTACTTCGTGTGCTTGTGCTTGCCGATAACTTGCCGCGCCCTCTAACCATTTGTTCAGCAATACGGCCAATACTGGGCGGCCTATGACGCCGCCCGCCTCGCAGGAGATGCCGCAGCCCGAGCCCATCGTGGCGCCGCTCGCGGTTGGCCGCGGCCCGACCTACTTTCTCGACTATCTCTGGCAGGAACTCGGCGGCACCGCGATCTACGAGCTGATGGTGCATCGCGCCGCCGCGCTCTGGTTCCTGCTGCTTGCCGCCAGCAACGGCTTCCACACCTTCGACAGCCTGCGCCACGCCGATGACGGCGCCTGGTCCTGGGCGATCCTGGGTCACGTGCTCTCGAGCTTGGCGCAGACCTTGTTCTTCGTCATGGCGACGTGGATCGCGCTCGTGCGCTCGCAACCCGTCGCCAAGGCCGCGGGCCTCATGCCGCGCCTCGTCGCGCTCGCGGCGGTGGTCTCGCTCTTCGCGCTGCCGTTCCTGCCGCAGCTCTCGGATCCGCCGACCTGGCTGCTCTTTCTCTCGGCCGGTCTCGGCTTCCTCGGCAACGGCCTCGCCGTGCTCGTGCTGCGCTGGCTCGGGCGCTCCTTCAGCATCATGTCGGAAGCGCGGAAGCTCGTGACATCGGGACCCTATCGCTTCGTCCGCCATCCGCTCTACGTCACCGAGGAGATCGCAATTTTCGGCATTTTCCTCCCCTACTGGACTTGGGTCGGCGCGACCTTCTTCTTCTTGCACCTGATCGTGCAGCTCGTCCGCCTCAACAACGAGGAAAAGGTGCTGCGCACCGCTTTTCCCGAATACGTCGATTATGCGCGCCGCACCGCCCAGCTCGTTCCGGGGGTCTGGTAGTCGAGGCCCCATCCTTGCGTCGCCGCTACCCCACGCGATAGGCTCGCCTCTCAAGGGAGAGAGGAAAGCACGCGATGGACATGACCGGCGAATTCCGGATACCGGCGCCGCGCCAGAAGGTGTGGGAGGCGCTCAACGATCCGGACGTGCTGAAGCAAAGCATCCCGGGCTGCGAGGAGATCGAGAAACTCTCGCCGACCGAGCTCCAGGCGAAGGTGACCGCCAAGGTCGGTCCCGTGCGCGCCCGCTTCGGCGGCAAGGTCGTGCTCTCCGATCTTGATCCGCCCAACGGCTACAAGATCACGGGCGAAGGGAGCGGCGGCGCCGCGGGCTTCGCCAAGGGCGGCGCCACGGTGCGGCTCGCCGATGACGCCGGCGGCACCCGCCTCTCCTACACGGTCGAGGCGCATGTCGGCGGCAAGCTGGCGCAGATCGGCTCGCGCCTCATCGACGCCACCGCGCGCAAGATGGCCGACGAGTTCTTCTCGAATTTCGCGCAGGTCGTCGGCGGGCCGGCAGGGGGTCAGGCCGAGGCCGCGGGCGGCGCGCCGACCCCGACGGCGCCGGCCACCGCCGCACCGCCCGGGCCCCGCCTCTCGCCGGTCGTCTGGGTCGCGGGGCTGGTGGTCGTGGTCGCCATCCTCCTCTACCTCTTCATCCAGCTCGGCCGCTGAAGGCCGCTTGACCCGGCGCGCTCGGCGCACGAAACTCCAAGCCACAACGCTCCTTGGTGGTGCCGGGGAGCCCGTCTTTAGAACAACATATCGGGAGTGAAGTCCATGGCCACCGTCAGCCTCACGGTGAACGGAAAATCGGTGACCGCGACCGTCGAGCCGCGCACCCTTTTGGTTCAGCTGCTGCGCGAGCACCTCGGCCTCACCGGGACCCATGTCGGCTGCGACACCAGCCAATGCGGCGCCTGCGTCGTCCATGTCGACGGCTATTCGGCCAAGAGCTGCACCATGCTGGCCGTGCAGGCCGAAGGCGCACAGGTGACCACCATCGAAGGCCTCGCGCAGGGCGACAAGCTGCACCCGATGCAGGAAGCGTTCCGCGAGAACCACGGCCTGCAATGCGGCTTCTGCACGCCCGGCATGGTGATGAGCGCGATCGATTTCGCCAAGCACCACAAGAACCCGACCGAGCAGCAGATCCGCGAGTGGCTCGAGGGCAACATCTGCCGCTGCACCGGCTATCACAACATCGTGAAAGCGATCAAGGCCGGCGCGGAGGCCATGGGGGGGAGTGCCTGATGTCGACCGGCATCGGCGCCCCGGTGCGCCGCAAGGAAGACGCGCGCTTCCTCACCGGTCGCGGCACCTACACCGACGACATCAACCGTCAGGGCCAGGTGCACGCCTTCATCCTGCGCAGCCCGCATGCCCATGCCGAGCTGCGCGGCATCGAGACATCCAAGGCCAAGGCAGCACCCGGCGTGCTCGCCGTCTTCACCGGCGCCGACATGCAGGTGGGCGGGCTGCCCTGCGGCTGGCTCATCCATTCCAAGGACGGCTCGCCCATGGCCGAGCCGCCGCATCCGGTGCTGGCGCAGGGCAAGGTGCGCCATATCGGCGACCCCGTCGCGGTGGTGATCGCCGAGACGCGGGCTGAGGCCAAGGACGCCGCCGAGCTGATCGAGGTCGACTACAAGCCGCTGCCGGCGGTGGTCGCCGCCGAGGACGCGCTGAAGGCGGGCGCGCCGCAGATCCACGAGCAGGCCAAGGGCAACCTCTGCTACGACTGGCATCTCGGCGACAAACCCGCGGTCGATGCGGCCTTTGCCAAGGCCGCGCACATCACGCGGATCGACATCGTCAACAACCGGCTGGTGCCGAACGCGATGGAGCCGCGCGCGGCGATCGGCGAGTACGACCGCGCCACCGGCGAGCACACGCTCTACACCACCAGCCAGAACCCGCATGTCATCCGGCTGCTGATGGGCGCCTTCGTGCTGCAGCTGCCCGAGCACAAGCTCCGGGTGGTCGCCCCCGACGTCGGCGGGGGCTTCGGCTCGAAGATCTATCATTATGCCGAGGAGGCGATCGTCACCTGGGCGGCTCCGAAGGTCGGCCGGCCGATCAAATGGACCGCCGAGCGCGGCGAGAGCTTCGCCTCCGACGCGCAGGGGCGCGATCATGTGACCCATGCCGAGCTGGCGCTCGACAAGGACGGCAAGTTCCTGGCGCTGCGCGTGGCGACCATCGCCAATCTCGGCGGCTATCTCTCCACCTTCGCGACCTCGATCCCGACGTACCTCTACGGGACGCTGCTCGCCGG
>DATJAV010000313.1:0-2418 GCA_035515835.1 Allostellaceae bacterium | reverse complement strand
CCGCCGATCCGGGCGAGCTCGAAAAGGCGATGGAAGAGATCAAGCAGAAATACGCGACCTATTTCGGCACGTGAGCATGAGCGCCGCCCCCACCCTCCGCGCACCGCGCTCCTCCCTCCCCCGCGCGCGAGGAAGGGCCGGGGTTGGGGGGGACGCCATGAGTCATTAAGTGGCAATTACCGCAACCGCTCGTCCGACGCGGCGCATCGATCTGTCGATGCCGGCGGCGAGCTTGTTGGCGCTGCTGCTCGCGGCGCTCGTGCTGCTGCCGCTCGGCTGGCTCTGCTATTACGGCTTCACCGACAAGGCCGGCCATTTCACGCTGGGGAATTTCCTGCGCCTCGTGCGGGACCGCAGCTTTCTTGCCCCCTTTCTCGTCACTTTCGGCATCGCGGCGGCGGCGGCGGCAGCCTCGGTCGCGCTGGCGACCCCGCTCGCCTGGCTGGTCGCCCGCACGGACATGCCGCTCAGGCGCACGGTGCGGGCGCTTGTCACCGCGTCCTTCGTCACGCCGCCTTTTCTCGGCGCCATCGCCTGGGAAATCCTCGCCGCGCCCAACAGCGGCATCCTCAACGTCTGGTACCGCACGCTTTTCGGGCTCGGCGCCTATGACAATCTCTTCAATATCTACACAGTCGAAGGGCTGATCTTCGTCATCACCTGCTATGCCTTTCCCTATGTCTTCGTGCTCGTCGCCAACGCGATCGAGCGCCTGCCCGGCGATCTCGAGGATGCCTCGGCGATCCTCGGCGGCGGGCGCTGGCACACCCTGCGCTGCGTGGTGCTGCCGATGGTGCTGCCCTCGCTTCTGGCCGGCGCGCTCATCGCCTTCCTGCAGGCGATGACGCAATTCGGCGCGCCGGCGATCCTGGCGCTCCCCGCCGGCTTTCACGTCATCACCACCAAGATCTGGAGCCTGTTCCAGTACCCGCCCAACCCGCAGCTCGCTTCGGCGGCGGCGCTGCCGCTGCTCGTCCTTACCGTGCTGCTGCTGCGCGGACAGGCCTGGCTGCTCGGCCGGCGCGGCTACACGGTGATCGGCGGCAAGAGCGGCGAGGCGCGGCTCGTCGCCCTGGGTGGCTGGCGCTGGCTCGCGCTGCTTTTCGCCGTCGGCGCGGTGGCGCTGCCGGTGCTGCTGCCTTATGGCGCGCTCTTGAAAGCCGCCTTCGTGCGCACCGTCTCGGGTCCCCTCTCGGCGGCGAACTTCACGCTCCATAGCTGGAGCTTCATCTTCTTCGAGTTCAGCACCGCCCGCCTCGCCTTCGCCAACACATTGGAGATCGGTTTCCTGAGCGCGACGGTCGGCAGCCTGCTCGCCATCCTCACCGCCTATGTCGCGGCGCGCAAGATTCTGCCCTGCGCCGCGGCGCTCGGCTGGCTCGCCACCGCGCCGGTCGCGGTGCCGGGCATCGTGCTCGGCGTCGGCTTGTTCCTCAGCTACACGCGCCCGCCGCTGATGCTGTACGGCACCATGTGGATCCTGCTCGTCGCCTTCGTCACCATCGAATTGCCGGCCGCCTATCAGCAGCTTCAGGCGGCGCTCACCGCCCTCCATCCCGAGCTCGAGGAGGCGAGCCGCATCCTTGGCGCCTCGCGCCTCAGGGCGCTGTGGCAGGTCACCGTGCCGCTCCTGGCCTCGAGCGTTGTCGCCACCTGGTGCTTCATCTTCATCGGCGCCATCCGCGAATTGTCGGCCGCCATCATGCTGACGACCTCGGAAACCAAGCTCGTCTCGATCGTCATCTACGATCTCAACGAGAGCGGCGATCTCGGCCCCATCTCGGTCATCGGCATCGTGCTTCTCATCGTCACCTTCGCGGTCGTCGGCATCGCCAACCGGCTTGCCGCCTGGGGCCGCGGCGGTCCGCGCCTCATGCGATCCGGCCTATAAGGGAGCATTCCATGCTGCTCGAAGGCTTCACCCGCGCCATCGTCGAAACCAGCGGCGTCCCCATCGTCACCGTCCATGGCGGCAAGGGGCCGCCGCTTCTGTTGATGCACGGCAACCCCTTTACCCATCTGTCCTGGCATGCCGTGGCGCCGGCGCTGGCGCGCGATTACACGGTGGTGTGCACGGATCTGCGCGGCTATGGCGACAGCGGCAAGCCGCCGGACGGCACGGACCACGCCAATTATTCCTTCCGTGCCATGGCGCAGGATCAGGTCGAGGTCATGGCGAAGCTCGGCTTCCCGAAATTTTTCGCCGCAGGGCACGATCGCGGCGCGCGGGTGCTGCACCGCATGTGCCTCGATCATCCCGAAAAGGTGCTGCGCGCCGCCTTCCTCGACATCCTGCCGCAGCATCATCTGCTCAATCATGTGACACGGGATTTCGGGGTCTTCTCCTGGCACTGGTTCTTCATGGTGCAGCCCTTCGACTTCCCCGAGCGGCTGATGCTCGCGGATGCCGAATATTTC
>DATJAV010000312.1:0-11504 GCA_035515835.1 Allostellaceae bacterium | reverse complement strand
AGATTGTCGGACCAGACCATCTCGCCGGTGTCGAGATCGCCCTCGAAGCTGCCGACCTCCGCCAATTCCTGCGCGCGCGCCAAGTGTCGCTCGCTCTTGCCGAGCCGCGCCGCGCTCGCGCGCGCCTCCTCTTCGGCGCGGCACTTGTCGGTGACGTCGATCGCCACCATCAAGGCGGCGTTCCGTCCCTCGAAGGTCAGTTGATGCGAGGTGACCTCGACGATGATCGCCGAGCCGTCGGCTTTGCGATGGCGCAGTCCGCCGTGGCTTGCAGCGACGCTCGGCTTGTCGCCTTGCTCGCGACTTTCGGGCGCGAGGAGCTGCGTCAAGGTCATCGCCAGAAACGCGTCGCGGCCGTAGCCGTAGTGCCCGATCGCGGCGTCGTTGACCTCGAGGAAACGCAGCGTCTTCACGTCATAGACCATCATCGGCAGCGGATTGCTGGCGAAGAGAGCGCGGAGCGTCGCTTCGCGCTGCTTCAGCTCGGTGATGTCCTCGCGCACCCCGATCATGCCGCCCTCGCTCGTGCGACGGTCGGAGACGCGGACCCATTCACCGGTGCCAAGTTGCTGCTCGAACGGCGGGCCTGGGTTTGCCCAGCGCGCCAGCCGATCGTTCACCCAGGCCTCGACGCCGCCTTCGCCCAATTTGTAGTGTCCGCGCTCGGCACCAATCCGCACGATGTCGGCAAAGGAAGTGCCGGGCTGCATCAGATCGGCGCTTTCCGCGTAGATGGCGCGGTACCGGGTGTTGCAGAGAACGAAGCGGCCATCGGCGTCATAGAGCGCGAAACCGGCCGGGAGCGCCTCGATGGCGTCGATAAGGCGCGCCTCGCTGCCGCGCAGTCGTTCCGACTCCCACGCGGCGCGGCGAGCGAGGCGTTGGTCGGCGATCAGCCCGATGATGCCGGCCGCCATGATCGCTGCCGTCACCGCCGCGACCCCCGAGGCGAGGACCTTCGGCGCCACCATTGCGGCGACGACGTCGATCCGCGGGTCCGGGTTCAGGGTCACCGCCGCCATGGCCGTGAAGTGAAGCCCGGTGATCGCGGCGACCAGCAATCCGGTCGCGACGAGCCGCGGGCGCAGCCCCGATCCCGACCACAACGCTCGCATCGCGGCGGCGCAGAACGTCATCCCGATGGCCAATGATGACAGAACAAAGACGACGTCCCAGCGAATGATCGCCGGGGCGCGCAACGCTGCCATACCGGTGTAGTGCATGGCGCCGACCGCAGCGCCGAGCACCGCGCCACCGGCCAGCGGCGCATCGTAGCGCAGCGCGACGAAGCTCCCGAGGGCTGCCAGCGCCAGAGCAACGACGATCGACAATATGGTGAGGCCGGGCGCATAACCGAGCGGTATGCCCGGAGCATAGGCGAGCTCGGCGACGAAATGGGTCGCCCAGACGCCGCACGCGAAGGTCGCGGCGCCGAGCGCGGACCACGCGCGCTGGCGCTGCCCCACCGACTGGCGCGCGCGCCCCAGCATGTCGACGGCGACCGCGCAAGCCAGGACGCAGACCAACGCCGCGAGACCAACGAGGCGCAAATCGTGCTGCTCGACGAGGCAACCGTAAAGACGGAGCATCGGCCGACTCTGCGGCAGCGGTGGTAAATTTCGCGTAAGCAGACGCTACGGTTAACCGTTTTCCTGCAGCACCCGCCCGGCCAGATAGAGCGAACCGCAGATGAGAATGCGAGCGGGGCCGGCGATCGCTGCGGTCGCGCCCTCGACCGCGGCCGCGAGGCTCTCCTGGACGACCGCAGAGATGCCGACCTCTGTCGCGGCCAGAGCGATCTCCTCGGCGGTCAGCGCATGCGCCTCGCCCGGTATGGCTACCGCCGTGAGGCTGGCGACGAAGGGTGCCAGCGGGAGCAGCAACGCTCGCGGGTCATGGTTCCGGCGCATGCCGAAGATGAGATGAAGGGGCATCTCCCGCCAACCCTCGGCGACGGCCGCCAGCACCGCGCCGCCCCCCTGGTTGTGGGCGCCGTCGAGCCATAACTCCCAATCCGGCGGCAGGCGCTCCGCCAATGGCCCGCGGGTGAGGCGCTGCAGTCGTGCCGGCCAATCGACGCTGCGAAGCCCCTGCGCCAGCGCCGCCGCCGGCAGCGCGAAGGCGTCGACCCGGTCGAGCGCGGCCAGCGCGGCACCGGCATTGTCGTATTGATGGCGGCCGAGCAGGCCGGGCGGCGGCAGAGCCAGCTCCGGCCAGCGCCGGCCCTCATAGCGCAAGCCTCCGGCATCGGGTGCGACACGCCACTCGGCGCCGTTGCGGAAGAGCGGTGCGCCCAGCGCCTCGGCGCGCGCCTCGAGCACGGCCGCCGCTTCGGCGCTCTGCGGCGCAAGCACGGCGGGGCATGAGGGCTTGAAGATGCCCGCCTTCTCGCCGGCGATCGCCGCCACCGTGTCGCCGAGGAAATGCTGGTGGTCGAGCGAGATCGGCGTGATCACCGTCGCCCCGGGGCGAGCAATGACGTTGGTGGCATCGAAGCGGCCGCCGAGCCCTGTCTCGAGCAGGACAATGTCGGCGGGAACGCGGGCGAAGGCGAGAAACGCCGCCGCGGTCGTGATCTCGAAATGGGTGATGGCGGCGCCGCCATTGACGCGCTCGCATTCCTCGAGCAAGGCGATCAGCAGCTCGTCCTCGATCAGTCTTCCGGCGAGGCGAATGCGCTCGTTGAAGCGGATGAGATGCGGCTGCGTGTAGACATGAACGCGATAGTCCGACGCCTCCAGCATGGCGCGCAGGAAGGCAATGGTCGATCCTTTGCCGTTGGTGCCGGCGACATGGATGACGGGCGGCAGCGCGTCTTGCGGATCGCCCAACGCGTTCAGCAGACGGCGCACGCGTTCGAGCGACAGATCGATGAGCTGCGGATGCAGCAGCAGCAGCCGCTCGAGGATTTGCTCGACGACGAGCACGGTCACCGCGCTAGCTCCTCAGCGCCACCACTTGGGCCGGCGCCTCCGGTCGGCGCAGCAGGCGAATGAGCCGGATGAGCGTGTCACGCAAGTCGCGGCGCGGCACGACCATGTCGACCATGCCGTGCTCCAGCAGGTATTCGGAGCGCTGAAAGCCGTCGGGCAGCTTTTCGCGAATCGTCTCCTCGATGACGCGGGCGCCGGTGAAGCCGATGACCGCGCCGGGCTCGGCGAGCGTCACATCGCCCAGCATGGCAAAGGAGGCGGAGACGCCGCCCGTGGTGGGATCGGTCAGCAGCACGAGATAGGGAAGGCCCGCCTCCTTCACCATCTCGACCGCGAGCGTGGTGCGCGACATCTGCATCAGCGCCAGGATGCCTTCCTGCATGCGGGCGCCGCCCGAGGCCGGAACGACGATGAGCGCCGCCTCCTGCAGCACCGCAAGCCGCGATGCCGCGAGCAGGCCCTCGCCGACGGCAATCCCCATCGATCCGCCCATGAAGTCGAAATCGAATACGGCGATGACGACGGGCACGCCGCCCACCGTGCCATGCGCCACCATCAGGGCATCGCGCTCCCGCCCGGTCTTCGCCTGCGCCTCCTTGAGGCGGTCGGTGTAGCGCTTGCGGTCGCGGAACTTGAGCGGATCGACCATCGTCTTCGGCAGCTCGATCGTGGTGTAGCGGCCGTCGTCGAAGAGCAGTGCCAGGCGCCGCTCCGGCGGAAGGCGCAGGTGATGGCCGCAGCTGCCGCAGACGAAGAGCCCTGCCTCGAGGTCGCGATGGAACAGCATCTGGCCGCAATTCGGGCATTTGTGCCAGAGATTGTCGGGCACGTCCTTCTTGGCGACAACCGCGCGGATCTTCGGCAGGACAAAATTGGTGAGCCAGCTCATTGCCGCCTCATGCGTTCTTGGTGCGCGCGGCGCGTACGCCTTGGGCGAGCGCCCGGACGTCGCTCAGCACCGCCTCGACGAGGCTCGGCCCCGCCTTGCCGTCGCTGTCGAGCTCATGCGCGAGGCGATCGACGAGCGCGGTTCCCACCACTGCCGCATCGGCGACCCGCGCCACCGCGGCGGCTTGTTGCGGCGTGCGGATGCCGAATCCCACCGCCACCGGCAGCGGCGAATGCCGCTTCAGGCGCGCCACGGCCTTGGTGACGTCGTTGACATCGGCGGATTTGGTGCCGGTGATGCCGGCGATCGCGACATAATAGATGAAACCCGCCGTGTGCCGCAGAACCGCCGGGAGCCGCCGGTCATCGGTGGTCGGCGTCGCCAGGCGAATGAAATCGATGCCGGCGGCGAGCGCCGGCCGGCAGAGCTCGTCATCCTGCTCGGGGGGGAGGTCGACGATGATGAGCCCGTCGACGCCGGCGGCCTTGGCATCGGCGACGAAACGCTCCGCGCCGTAGCGGTAGATCGGGTTGTAGTAGCCCATCAGCACGAGCGGCGTCGCCGCGTCGCGCGTGCGGAATGTGGCGACAATGTCGAGCGTCTTTGCCACGGTCATGCCGCCCTTGAGGGCGCGCAATCCCGCCGCCTGGATCGCGGGCCCATCCGCCATCGGATCGGAGAACGGCATGCCGACCTCGATGAGATCGGCGCCGGCCGCGGGCAAGCCCGCGAGCAAGCGGGCGAAGGTCAGCGCGTCGGGATCGCCGCAGGTGAGATAGGTCGCGAGCCCGGCGCGGCCTTCGCTCTTGAGCGCGGCAAAGCGCTGCGCGATGCGGCCGGCGGCACCCGCGCCCGACAACGCGCTCACAGCTCGACCCCGATTTCCTTGGCGACAGCGAAAATGTCCTTGTCGCCGCGGCCGGAGAGATTGACCACCAGCAAATTGTCCTTGGGCAAGAGCGGCGCAAGCTCCGCCACATGCGCCAGCGCATGTGCCGCCTCGAGCGCGGGAATGATGCCTTCGAGCTTGGTGCAGAGCTGGAACGCGTCGAGCGCGGCGCGGTCGGTGACGGCCACGTACTCGACGCGCTTCTGGTCATGGAGCCAGGCGTGCTCCGGGCCGATGCCGGGGTAATCGAGCCCGGCCGAGATCGAATGCGCGTCGATGATCTGCCCGTCGGCGGTCTGCAGCAGGTAGGTGCGATTGCCATGCAGCACGCCCGGGCTGCCGCCCGTGAGCGAGGCGGCGTGCTTGCCGGTGGCGATGCCGTGGCCCGCCGCCTCGACGCCGAGGATGCGGACATGGGGATCGTCGAGGAAGGGATGGAAGAGGCCCATGGCGTTGGAGCCGCCGCCGATGCAGGCGACGAGCGTGTCAGGAAGCCGACCTTCCTGCGCCTGCATCTGCGCCCGCACCTCCTCGCCGATGATGCATTGGAAATCGCGCACCATGGCGGGATAGGGATGGGGGCCCGCCACGGTGCCGATGATGTAGAAGGTGTCCTCGACATTCGCGACCCAGTCGCGGAGCGCCTCGTTGAGCGCGTCCTTCAGCGTCGCGGTGCCGGAATGCACCGGCCGCACCTCGGCGCCCAAGAGCTTCATGCGGAAGACGTTCGGCTTCTGCCGCTCGATGTCGGTCGCGCCCATGTAGACGACGCACGGCATGTCGAAGAGCGCGCAGACCGTGGCGGTGGCGACGCCGTGCTGGCCGGCGCCGGTCTCGGCGATGATGCGGCGTTTGCCCATGCGGCGCGCCAGCAGGATCTGCCCCATCGTGTTGTTGATCTTGTGGGCGCCGGTGTGATTGAGGTCCTCGCGCTTCAGGTAGACCTTGGCGCCGCCGAACTGCCGCGTCAGCCGCTCGGCAAAGAAGAGCGGGCTCGGCCGTCCGACATAGTGCTCGAGGTAATAGGCGAGTTCCTTGGCAAAGCCCGGATCCTGCTTTGCGGCGGCGTAGGCACGCTCCAGCTCCAGCACCAGCGGCATCAGCGTCTCGGCGACGAAGCGCCCGCCATAGATGCCGAAATTGCCGTGCTCGTCGGGTCCGCCGCGATAGGTATTGGGGGTGGCCATCAGCCGCCGGCCCCGCCCAGGGCAAGCGATCGCGATTCCCCTCCCCCGTTGCGGGGGAGGGGCGGAAGCACGCGCATTTTGCGCGTGCTTCCGGGTGGGGGGTGACGCTGGCGTGGTGATTCAGGAAAAGATTCTTTTGCCCCGCACTCCGCGCGGGGACCCCCCACCCCAACCCTGCCCCGCAAGGGGGAAGGGGGTTGCACAAGGCTTTCCGCTTGCGCGGGGGCGGCAGTCGTGAAATCGTGCCAGGTCATAGGTATCCAAAGGAAGCCGCGGAGAAGCGGCTTTTACCCCCAAATGCCCGGCGTCACAACGTGCGTGCCCGAGCCAGGAAAGCGGCGATCTTGTCCGGGTCCTTGATGCCGGGCTCGCGCTCGACGCCCGAGGAGACGTCGACCGCGTCGGCGTGGGTGATGCGCACCGCCTCGCCCAGGGTCTCCGCCGTAAGGCCGCCCGAGAGCATCCAGGGCAAGGGCCAGCGCCGGCCGCCCAGCAGCTCCCAGTCGAAGACGAGGCCGTTGCCGCCCGGGACGGGGGCCCCCGTAGGCGGTTTCGCGTCGAAGAGCAGCCGGTCGGCGGCGCCATAGTATCGCTCGGCAACGGCAAGGTCGCTTTCGGCGGCGACCGGGATCGCCTTCATCACCGCCTTGCCGAAGCGCCGCTTCACCGCCGCGACGCGCTCGGCGCTCTCCTCGCCGTGAAATTGCAGCAGCTCCAGCGGCGTCTTCTCCAGCACCTCGGCCAAGGTCTCGTCATCGGCATCGACGAAGAGCCCCGTCCTGGTGACGCCCGGCGGCACGATCGCGGCCAGCGCCGCCGCCAGCGCCGGCGTGACGTTGCGCCGGCTCGGCCGATAGAACACGAATCCCACATAGCGCGCGCCGTGCCGCACCGCGGCGGCAACCGCCTCGGCAGTGGTGAGGCCGCAGATCTTGGCGGCGAGCGTCATCGGAGCGAGGCGAGCATGGCGCGCGCCGCCGCCGCGGGATCGGGCGCGCCGGTGATCGGCCGGCCGATCACGAGATAATCCGCGCCGGCGGCGATCGCGTCCTTCGGACCCATGACGCGCTTCTGGTCGCCGATGGCGCCTCCCATGACGCGGATGCCCGGCACCACCAGCAGGAAATCCTTGCCGCAGCGCTGGCGCAGCGCCGCCACCTCGAGCGGCGAGCAGACGACGCCGTCGAGCCCGTTGTCGCGCGCGAGCAGCGCCAGGCGCAACGCCTGCTCTGCCGCCGGCCCGCGCTGGCCCACCCGCTCGAGATCGTCGTCGTCGAGGCTGGTGAGGACGGTGACGCCCAAGAGCTTCATGCGCGGCTGGCCGCGCGCCGCTTCCTTCGCCGCGTCCGCCGCGGCGCGCATCATCGCCGGACCGCCGGCGGCATGGATGGTGAGAAGCATCGGCCGGAGTGAAGCTGCGGCTCGCACGGCGCCGGCAACGGTATTGGGGATGTCGTGCAGCTTGAGGTCGAGGAAGAGCGGCGTCTTGCCGGCGACCTCGCGCAGGGCTTGCGGTCCGTTGGCGACGAAGAACTCGAGACCGAGCTTCAAGTTGACGGCGCCGCGCAACGCCGCGATGATCTTTCGCGCCGCTGGCAGCTCGGCGGTGTCGATGGCGCAGAAGATGGGGTTCTTTTCCATGACGCCTCAGATGGTCGAATGCGCGCTCGAGTGGCGGAGATTGTCCAGCGCCAGCTTGGCGCCGGCGAGATCCTCGATCGCCGTGCCGACCGACTTGAACAGCGTGATCTGGTCATGATAGCGCCGCCCGCCGCGAGCGCCTCGGGCAAGATCGAACAGGTCACCGGCGATGTCGTCCTCGCGCAGCAGGCCTGCCTTGACCGGCTGAACGATGTCGCCGGCCTCGGCGAGAGCGCCCGCTCTGGTGTCGACGAAGACGCGCGCGCGACGAATGCAGTCGTCGTCCGCCTCGCGCATGCCCGGACGAAACCCGCCGACGAGATCGAGATGGACGCCGAGCGGCAGCCATTGGCCTTGGATGAGCGGCGTCTCGCTGAGCGTGGCGCAGCTGACGATATGGGCGCCGCGCACCGCATTGGCGAGATCGGTGGTGGCGGCAACGCGAAGGGTCCGCCGATCGAGACGATGCGCGAGCTTCGCCGCCTTTTCGGCGTTCCGGCCCCACACCAGAACGTTGACGATGGGCCGGATGGCGGCGTGCGCCTCGATGAGATGCGCCGCCAACATGCCGGTGCCGACCATCAGCAACCGCTCGCAGTCCGGCCGGGCCAGATAGCTTGCGGCAAGCGCCGAGGCGGCGGCGGTGCGCCGCGCCGTGAGCCCGGGGCCATCCATCAGCGCCAGCGGTTCCCCCGTCTTGCCGTCGAGCAGGAGATAAGCGCCCTTCACCGAGGGTTCCTGGTGCCGGACATTGTCGGGAAAGACGGTGACCAGCTTGACGCCGATATGGCGTCCTGCCTGCCACGCCGGCATCAGCAGCAGCGTGGCGTCGACGGCGCCCGGCACGGGGATGGTGTGGTGATGGCGCAGCGGCGTCTCGGCGCCAATGCGGAACATCTGCCGCAGCGCCTCGACCAGTGACGGGAAGTCGAGGGCGGCCACCACCTCCGAATAGCCGAGCACGCGCATGAGGGCGGGAGTAGCCGCTTCGCGGCGACAGTGTCAATCGCGCGGCAGGGCCGGGCTCGTGACCCGGCTTGCCGGATCGCGCGGCTGACGCGCTTGCATCGTCTTGAGCTCGCGCTCCAACATCTCGATGCGCCGTTGCCGCCGCCGCGCCTCGCGCCGCCAGCGGCCGCCATTGATCCAGGCGATCACGGTGCCGGCGATGAAGCCCAGGAGAAGCGTCGCCAGCACGACGAGAAAGAGCGGCAGTACGAGCTGGCGATCGAAGGGCCAAAACCCCAGTGTCACGTCCTCCGTGCTGCGGACGGCGAAGGCGGCGAGAACCAGTGCCAGCGGCAGAGCCGCCAGCCAGCCCAGGAGCTTCACATCTCCTCGTTGAGCCGCTCGCGCAGCTGCTTGCCGGTCTTGAAGAAGGGAATGTGCTTTTCCTCGACCGGGACGCTGTCGCCGGTGCGGGGGTTGCGCCCCTGCCGGGCATCGCGCCGCTTCACCGAGAACGCGCCGAAACCGCGCAGCTCGACCCGGTCGCCGCGCGACAGCGCCGCGGCGATCTCGTCGAAAATGGCCGTCACGATCCGCTCGACGTCCCGTTGATAGAGGTGCGGGTTGCGCTCGGCCAATCGCTGAATGAGCTCGGACTTGGTCATGCGACGCTCTCGGGACGGCATCTCGGGATCGAGGATGAAGCGTGCCAAACCCTTGAGCCAGCGTCAAGAAATGACGGTGCGGTGGCCCGGAAAAGCGATCAGCCGACGGCTCTCAGCCGACAGCCTTGCCGCTCGAACCTTTGTGGCGGCTTACGCCCAGAGGCGCTGGCTGGCGAGACGGGCGCCCTCGTGGAGCGCCTGGAACTTCGCCCAGACGACGGTGGGGTGGACCTCGGTCGCGTAGGTCGCCTGCGAGGAGAAGCCGCAATCGGCGCCGGCAACGACGTTCTCGCGCCCGACGCGCTCGGCAAAGCGGACGAGGCGCTCGGCGATCCACAAGGGATGCTCGACGATGTTGCTGGCATGGGTGATGACGCCCGGAATGATTACCTTGCCGTCCGGCAGCACAGTCCTTTCCCAGAGATGGTACTCGTGCTCGTGGCGCACATTGGCCGCCTCGAAGCTGTAAGCGCCGGCGTTCACGCGCAGCATATAGGGCAGCACCTCGGCCAAGTCCGCCTCGTGGATGCGCGGCCCTTCGTTGATGCCGTAGCAGGTGTGAAAGCGCACCCTCTCCGGCGGAATGCCGGCGAGAGCATGGTTCAGCGCCGCGACATGCAGCTCCGCCCGCGCCCGGCGGCCCCCATCATCGAGCGCGGGATCGACGAACATCTCCGAGAGGAAGGGATCGTCGATCTGGAGGAGGAACCCAGCGCCGACGATGGCGCGATATTCGCTGGCGAGCGCGTCTGCCACCGCATGGAAGAACTCTTCCTCGCTGCGATAGTAGGCGTTCGTGCCGACCCCGCTCGGAGCCACCGCGGGCATGAAGGCAGCGCGATGCGGGACGCCCTCGAGCGCCGCCTTCAAGTTCTCGATGTCGCGGCGCAACGCCGCCTCGCCGCGATAGCGCACCGGTCCCGTACACACCAGCGGTACCGACGGCGCGATGGCGCCGCCCATCATCGCGTGCTTGAAGTAGTGCGCGTAATATTCCGGGAAGGCGGCGATCTCCGCGGCAAACTTCTCGCCGCCCTGCTGCGGCCGCGGCTCGAAGCCCTCGAGGCGCTCGCTCGCATAGCTGAAGAACCCGGTCTTCGACTGCTCGCCGTCGCCGACGATGTCGATGCCGCTCTCGATTTGATGGCGCACGCATTCCTTGACCGCGCCGGCGACGCGCCGGTCATAGGCGTCGCGGTCGAAGGGTCGACCCTCGGCCCGCGCCTTCATGAGATCGAGCAGATCGGCCGGCCGCGGCAGGCTGCCGACATGCGTCGTGAGGATGCGATCGGTGCTGTCCTGCAGGCTCATCTTGCGTCCTTCGCGACGCGAGGCATCGGGTCGCTCTTGATGAAAGAGGCCAGACCGTCTTTCGATTGCGCGGACTCAACGTCCCTTGATCGCCCGGTTCGCGCGCTGCGTGACAGCAATCTCGCCCCTCCCCCTTCACGGGGGGAGGGGCGAAGTGCGTAACCGCAGCGCTGCTGCAGCACGCTCGCGCTTTATTCCTTCTCCTTCTCCGCCCGCCGGCTGAGCGCCGCGCCGAGGATGTCGCCGAGGCTCGCGCCGCTGTCGGATGAGCCGTATTCGGCCATCGCCTTCTTCTCTTCCTCGACTTCGCGGGCCTTGATCGAGAGCGTCAGCTTGCGCGTGGCGCGGTCGAGCGCCGTCACCTTGGCGTCGATCTTCTCGCCGACGGCGAAGCGGTCAGGCCGCTGCTCGGCGCGGTCGCGCGAGAGCTCGGCCTTGCGGATGAAGCCGGGCACGCCGTCGCCCACCGTCACCTCGATGCCGCCATCGCTGACGGCGCTCACGGTGGTGGTGACGATGTCGCCTTTCTTGAGATTGGCGAGACCCGTCTCGAAGGGATCGCTCGCGAGCTGCTTGATGCCGAGGCTGATGCGCTCCTTTTCGACGTCGACGTCGAGGACGCGCACCTTGACCGTGTCGCCCTTGTTGTAGTCCTTGATCGCCTCTTCGCCGGCGCGGTTCCAATCGAGGTCGGAGAGATGCACCATGCCGTCGATCTCGCCGGGCAGTCCCACGAAGAGACCGAACTCGGTGATGTTCTTGACCTCTCCCGAAAGCTCGGCGCCGACCGGGTAGCGCTCGACGAAGCTCTCCCAGGGGTTGGCAAGACACTGCTTCAAGCCCAACGATATCCGCCGCTTCTGCGGGTCGACATCGAGCACCATCACCTCGACCTCCTGGCTGGTCGAGACGATCTTGCCGGGGTGCACATTCTTCTTGGTCCAGCTCATTTCCGAGACATGGACGAGACCTTCCACCCCGGGCTCCAGCTCGACGAAGGCGCCGTAGTCGGTGATGTTGGTGACGCGGCCCTTGAAGCGC
>DATJAV010000311.1:0-9726 GCA_035515835.1 Allostellaceae bacterium | reverse complement strand
AGCTGACGGCCGACGTCACGCTCGCCGAGGCGCCGAGCGAGCGCCAGCTCGCGGCCATCAAGGATGCGCTCGGCGCGGTCACGCGCAAGGACGTGCAGGTGGACGTGAGGATCGACCCGTCGATCATCGGCGGGCTGATCGTCAAACTCGGCAGCCGCATGGTCGACAGTTCGCTCCGGACCAAGCTCAATGCCATCAAGCACGCGATGAAAGAGGTCTCCTGATGGATATCCGCCCCGCCGAAATTTCCGCGATCCTCAAGGAGCAGATCAAGAATTTCGGCCAGGAGGCCGAGGTCTCCGAGGTCGGCCAGGTGCTCTCGGTCGGCGACGGAATCGCCCGCGCCTACGGACTCGACAACATCGAGGCCGGAGAGATGGTCGAGTTCGAGAACGGCATTCGCGGGATGGCCCTCAATCTCGAAAACGACAATGTCGGCATCGTGATCTTCGGCAACGACCGCGAGATCAAGGAGGGCCAGACCGTCAAGCGCACGGGCGCGATCGTGGACGTGCCGGTCGGCAAGGGCCTCCTCGGCCGCGTCGTCGACGCGCTGGGCAACCCCATCGACGGCAAGGGGCCCTTGACGGACGTGAAGCGCTCCCGCGTCGAGGTGAAAGCGCCCGGCATCATCCCGCGCCGCTCGGTGCATGAGCCGGTGCAGACCGGCTTGAAGGCGATCGACGCGCTGGTGCCGATCGGCCGTGGCCAGCGCGAGCTCATCATCGGCGACCGCCAGACCGGCAAGACGGCGGTGGCGATCGACGCGTTCCTCAACCAGAAGGCGGTCAATGCCGGGGGCGACGAGAAGCGCAAGCTCTACTGCGTCTATGTCGCGGTCGGCCAGAAGCGCTCGACCGTGGCGCAGATCGTGAAGACGCTGCAGGATTATGGCGCGCTCGACTATTCCATCATCGTTGCCGCCACCGCGTCCGAGCCGGCGCCGCTGCAATTCCTCGCGCCCTATACCGGCTGCGCCATGGGCGAGTTCTTCCGCGACAACGGCATGCATGCCGTCATCGTCTATGACGACCTCTCGAAGCAGGCGGTGGCCTATCGCCAGATGTCGCTGCTGCTGCGCCGCCCGCCGGGCCGCGAGGCCTATCCGGGCGACGTCTTCTATCTCCATTCGCGCCTCTTGGAGCGCGCCGCCAAGATGAACGAAGATCACGGCTCGGGCTCGCTTACCGCGCTGCCGGTGATCGAGACGCAAGCGGGCGACGTCTCGGCCTATATCCCGACCAATGTCATCTCCATCACCGACGGGCAGATCTTCCTCGAGACCGATCTCTTCTATCGCGGCATCCGTCCCGCCATCAATGTCGGCCTCTCCGTGAGCCGTGTCGGATCGGCGGCGCAGATCAAGGCGATGAAGCAAGTGGCGGGGCGCATCAAGCTCGAGCTCGCGCAATACCGCGAGATGGCCGCCTTCGCGCAATTCGCCAGCGACCTCGATCCGTCGACGCAGCGGTTGCTCGCGCGCGGCGCGCGACTGACCGAGATATTGAAGCAGCCGCAATTCTCGCCCATGGCCGTCGAGGAGCAGGTGGTGTCGATCTTCGCCGGCACGCGCGGGTATCTCGACAAGGTCGATGTGGCGCAAGTGACGCGATTCGAGGCGGCGATGCTGAGCGAGCTGCGTGCGACGAAGGCGGCGCTGCTGGCGACGATCCGCGAGAAGCGCGAGCTCGGCGGCGACGCCGAGAAGGAGCTCGCCGCTTTCCTCGACAGCTTCGCCAAGGCCTTCGCGTAAGAGGCCATGGCGATCCTCAAGGAATTGCGGCTCCGCATCCGCAGCGTCCGCTCGACACAGAAGATCACTGCGGCGATGAAGATGGTCGCGGCCTCGCGCTTGCGCCGAGCGCAGGAGCAGGCCGAGGCGGCGCGGCCTTACGCGCAGCGCATGGAGCGCATGCTGTCCTCGCTCGCCGCCAATCTCCGCGGCCAGGCGAACGCGCCGCGGCTCTTGGCCGGCACCGGCACCGACGCGACCCATCTCGTCGTCGTCGCGACATCCGATCGCGGTCTCGCCGGCGGCTTCAACGCCACCATCCTGCGCGACGCCAGGCGCTTCATCCGCGAGCTGCAGGGTGCGGGAAAGAATGTCAAGCTACTGATCATCGGCCGGAAGGGCCGCGACGGCTTGCGCCGCGACCAGAGCCGCCTCATCCTCGAGACCAAGACCGATGTCGGCCGTCCACGGCTTACTTTTGCGTCCGCGCACGAGATTGCCGAGCGGCTGCTGGTGCTGTTCGAGAGCGGCGCCTTCGACGTCGCCACCATCATCTACAACCGCTTCCGCTCGGCGATGACGCAGATCGTGACCCGCCAGCAGCTCATCCCCTTCGCGCCGCCGGTGGGGCGTGCGGAGCCGCCGGCGACGGCGGGCGCGATCTACGAGTTCGAGCCGGAGGAAGCGGAGATCCTGGGCTCGCTCCTGCCGCGCAATCTCGCGGTGCAGATATTCACGGCGCTCTTGGAGAACGCGGCTTCCGAGCAGGGCGCCCGCATGACGGCGATGGATAATGCGACCCGCAATGCCGGCGAGATGATCGACCGGCTCTCCATCACCTATAATCGCTCGCGCCAGGCGGCGATTACCAAGGAGCTCATCGAGATCATCTCGGGAGCGGAGGCGCTCTAGATGAAGAAGAAATTTCACCACGGAGGACACGGAGAAGCATGTGGGCGCGATGAAATTTCTTGACGTCGTCCTCGCGAAAGCGGGGACCCAGGGGAAGGCGACGGAGCCCTGCACCGCTGGGTTCCCGCTTTCGCGGGAACTGCGTCGATTTAGGTTTCTAATCCCAAACATCTCTCCGTGACCTCCGTGTCTCCGTGGTGAGTCTTTTTTGCGAAGGAACGGACCCATGGCGAAGAACAACATCGGCAGCATCTCTCAAGTCATCGGCGCGGTCGTCGACGTAAAGTTCGACGGCGAGCTGCCCTCGATCCTCTCGGCGCTCAATGTCCAGAACCAAGGAAAGACCCTGGTGCTGGAGGTGGCGCAGCATCTGGGCGAGAACACGGTGCGCACCATCGCCATGGACTCGACCGACGGCCTGGTGCGGGGCGTGGAGGCAATCGACACCGGCGGCCCCATCACCATGCCGGTCGGACCGGAGACGCTGGGGCGCATCCTCAACGTCGTCGGCGAGCCCGTCGATGAGCGCGGGCCCTGCGTCACCAAGATGCGCTCTCCCATCCACAAGCCCGCGCCGGAATTCACCGATCAATCGACCGAGGCGGAGATCCTCGTCACCGGTATCAAGGTCGTCGACTTGCTCCAGCCCTACGCGCGCGGCGGCAAGATCGGGCTCTTCGGCGGCGCCGGCGTTGGCAAGACCGTGATCATCATGGAGCTCATCAACAACATCGCCAAGAAGCATGGCGGCTATTCCGTCTTCGCCGGCGTCGGCGAGCGGACACGCGAGGGCAACGACCTCTATCACGAGATGATCGAATCGAAGGTCATTGTCCCAGATGGCCCCGGCTCCAAGGCGGCGCTGGTCTATGGCCAGATGAACGAGCCCCCCGGCGCGCGCGCGCGCGTCGGCCTCTCGGGGTTGACGCTGGCCGAATATTTCCGCGACGAGGAAGGCCAGGACGTGCTGTTCTTCGTCGACAACATCTTCCGCTTCACGCAAGCGGGCTCGGAAGTGTCGGCGCTTCTGGGCCGCATTCCCTCGGCGGTGGGCTATCAGCCGACGCTCGCCACCGACATGGGCGCGCTGCAGGAGCGCATCACCACCACCAAGAAAGGATCGATCACCTCGGTGCAGGCGGTCTTCGTCCCGGCCGACGACCTGACCGATCCGGCGCCAGCCACGTCCTTTGCCCATCTCGACGCCATCACGGTGCTCTCGCGCCAGATCGCCGAGCTCGGGATCTATCCCGCGGTCGATCCGCTCGATTCGACCTCGCGCATGCTCGATCCGCGCGTCGTCGGCGAGGAGCATTACAAGGTGGCGCGCGACGTGCAGCGCATCCTGCAGACCTACAAGTCGCTGCAGGACATCATCGCCATTCTCGGCATGGACGAGCTTTCGGAAGAGGACAAGCTGACCGTGTCGCGAGCGCGGAAGCTGCAGAAATTCATGTCGCAGCCCTTCCACGTCGCCGAGGTGTTCACGGGCTATCCCGGCGTCTTCGTCAATCTCGAGGACACGATCCGGAGCTTCAAGAGCATCGTCGCCGGCGAGCATGACGAGCTGCCGGAGAGCGCCTTCCTCATGGTCGGCACCATCGACGACGCCGTCGAGAAGGCGCGCAAGATGGCGGCCGAGGCGGCCTAAAGGGCATGGCCGAGAAGCTGCAGTTCGAGCTGGTCTCGCCGGAGAAGCTGATGCTCTCCGAGGCGGTGGCGATGGTGGTGGTGCCGGGCGGCGAGGGCAATTTCGGCGTGCTCCCCGGCCATTCCCTCTTGATCGCCACGGTCCGTCCCGGCGTCATCGACGTCTATGCCGACGAGCAGACCGAGATCAGCGAGCGCATCTTCGTCTCGGGCGGCTTTGCCGAAGTGACGCCCGAGCGCTGCACCGTGCTGGCCGACGAGGCGCTCCCGCTCTCCGCGCTCGAGCGCGGCGACATCGACCGGCAGCAGAAGACGATGGCGGCGCAACGCGCCAGCCTCGGCGACCAGCTGCAGCGCCTCCAAGGCGACGAGCGCGACAGCGCCCTCTCCGAGATCGCCCTTCTCGAACGGCGCCTCGCCGTCGCCGAAGCGAAGCTGGCGGCGCTGGAAGCGGGCGGCGGGGTACCGCATTGATCTTTCGGGGTTTTCAGGCCGCCTCCGTTCATTTATAGTCGCCTTTCAAAGCCGGTACGGTCGGATGGAACCGCTATTTCTCCATCCCCGTTGTTCCCGCGAAGGCGGGAACCCAGAGCTGCAGCGTCACGCCGCTCGCCCTGGGTCCCCGCCTTCGCGGGGACTATGGCCTCCATTGTCGAGACTGGTGCTGGACGCATGGGACGCTGGACGCTCGACGACATTCCCTGGGAGCGGTTCGATCCCGCCGAGGTCGAACCGGAGATCCTGCGTCTCGTCAAGGCGGCGAGCCTCGTCGAGCAGAATGGCGGCGATTATGCTCGCTATCTCTGCCGCGTCTTTCATGACGATGCGGAATTCCAACGCGTCGCCGAGGCCTGGGGCGCGGAAGAGATACAGCATGGCCAGGCGCTCGGGCGCTGGGCGATGCTGGCCGACCCCGGCTTCGATCATGCCGCGGCCGCCCAGCGCTTCACCCAAGGCTTCCGCGTCGATCTCGCCGCCGACGCCTCGGTCAGGGGCTCGCGCAGCGGCGAGCTGGTGGCGCGCTGCATCGTCGAGACCGGCACCAGCTCCTATTATACGGCGCTTGCCGAGGCGGCCCACGAGCCGGTGCTGAAAGCGATCTGCCACAAGATCGCCGCCGACGAGTTCCGCCACTACAAGCTCTTTCTGACGCATCTCCAGCGCTATCTCAGGAAGGAAGGCATCGGCTTCTGGCAGCGGCTCCGCATCGCCGCGGGTCGCGTCCGCGAATCCGGGGACGACGAGCTCTCTTACGCCTATCACGCCGCCAACGAGCCCCGACGCCCCTATGAGCGGCGACGCTCGGCGCGGGCTTATTTCCGCCGCGCCTATGCCGTCTATCGCTGGCACCATGTCGAGCGCGGCATCGCCATGGCCTTCAAGGCGGTAGGCCTCAAGCCGCATGGCCGGCTCAATCTCTGGACGGCGCGGCTCGCCTGGTGGGGAATGGGCCGGCATCGCCGGCGCCTCGACCGGCTGGCGGTGTAGGGACCGGCTCAGGCGGCGACGACGGCTGTTTTCTGTAACGGCAGAACGATATCGAAGCGCGTGCCGACCCCGGGGGTGCTTTCCACCTCGATGCGGCCGTCATGGGACTTGATGATGCCGTGCGCCACGGCGAGGCCGAGGCCGGTGCCTTTGCCGACGTCCTTGGTCGTGAAGAAGGGCTCGAAGATCCGCGCCTTGGTCGCGGCGTCCATGCCGCCTCCCGTGTCGGCGACCCAGAGGCGGAGCGACGCGCCGTCGGTCTCGGGCCGCATTCCCAGCGCGATCGTGCCATGCTCGTCGCCGATCGCCTGCGCCGCGTTGGTCATGAGGTTCACGATCACCTGATGGAGCTGATTGGGATCGCCCAGCACGGGCGGCGCCGGCGCGATCTCGTCGACGAGCCGAATGCTCGCCGGCAGCGTCGCGCGCATGAGCTGCAGCGCCTCTTTCAGCACGGCTGCGACGTCGACGCTCTCGGCGCGGTGCTCTTCCTTGCGGCTAAAGGCCAGGATCTGCTTCACCAGGTCGCGCGAGCGCTCGGCGCCGAGCAGCACCGTGGCGAGGCTGCGGCGCTCGCGGCTTTCCTCGGCGAGACGGCTCGCCACCATCTTGGTGAGCGCGATCACCGGCACCAGCGCGTTGTTGATCTCGTGCGCGACGCCGCCGGCGAGCGCGCCCAGCCCTTCGAGGCGCTGCGCGTGGTGCAATTGCTCCTCGAGCTGCCGCCGCTCGGCCTCGGCACGCTTGACGGCGGTGATGTCGGTCCAGATGCCGACGCGGCCGCCGCCCGGCAGGCGGCGATAGGTCACCAGCATCCAACGGCCGTCGCGCAGGTGATAGCTGTGCTCGTCCTCGGTCTCGTAGCGCGCGAGCAGCGTCTTCAAAACGATCGGCTGATCGGGGCTCGTCACATAGAAGCCGGTCTCGACCTGCCACGCCGCGACCTGGGCGAAGGGCGCGCCTTCATAGACGGCGTATTTGCCGTTGGCGCGGCGGTGGAGCTCGACGAAGGCGGGATTGAAGGCGACCATGCGATCTTCGGCGTCGTAGACGACAAAAGGCTGGCTCACATAGCCCACGGCGTCGTGGAGGCGCTGTTGCGCCAAGCCTGCCTTGACCTCGGCCTCGACGCGCTGAGTGATGTCGACGCCGACGCCTTGATATCCGGTAAACGCACCGTCCTCGCCGAAATCCGGCATGCCGCACACCGAGACCCAGCGCGTCTCGCCGGTGGGGAATTTCCGCGAATAGATGAAGTCGCGAAAGGGCTGCTTCTTCTTCTGGGCGATGAGCACGGATTTCCCCATCTCCGGCGTGACGAAGACGCCGGGGACCTCGAGCAGGGTCTTGCCGCGCACATCGGCGAGCCGCATGCCGTGGATCGGCTCCCAGTTCGGCGACACGTCGGTGTAGCGGTGCTGCGCGTCCATCTCCCAGTAGAAGTCGTAGGCGAGCTCGTACATCTGCCGGAAGCGCCGCTCGCCCTCGCGGCGCTTTCGCTCAACCTCGACCTGCGCCGTGACGTTCCGGGCGATGCCGCGAAATCCCCGAAACGCACCGTCCTTCCCATAGAAGGGAGCGCCGCTTGAGTTGATCCAGATGACCTTGCCGTTGGGGAGCGTGTGCGAATAGAGGAAGTCGTGATAGGGCTGCCGCGCCTTGATCGCGGCGAGGCTCGCACGTCCCGCCTCGGGCGTGATGGTGACGCCGTCGGTATCGGCGAGGCGCTTGCCGATATAATGGGAGGGCGGCATGCCGAGAACGGCTTCGCAATTGGGCGAGACGTAAGTGAGGCGGTTCTCCCCGTCCGTCTCCCAGAACCAATCCGAGGCCACTTCGAAGAGCTCGCGATACCGCTCCGAAGCGAGCTCGGTCTCGACGCGCGTTGTCACCGTCCGGCCGATGCCCCAATAGCCGGCGAAACCGCCCGATGCCAGCACGGGAGTGCCGGCGAGGTCGAGCCAGGCCGCGGTACCATCGGCCCGCGCGAGCTTCAAGAGGAGATCGCGGAAGGGCTGGCGGGCGGCAAGCGCAGCGCGTGGCGCCTCTTGCCCCGCAGGGCCGGTCTCGCCCGCGGCGGCGGCGTCGGCGAGGGGCATGCCGAGGAGCGATGCCGGCGCGCAGCCGGTCGACGCTTCGAACTCGGGCGAGAGGACCCTAACGCGGCCATCGGCGTCGCATTCCCAGAGCCAATCGGCGGCGACGGCGATGAGATCGCGATGACGGCGATCCTGGCCGGCGGCTGCCCGAGCTCGTGTCGTGGCCATATCCTATCCTTACCGGCGCGGCGACGCCGGGCGTGTGAGCGGGGTAGGGTGCCATAGAATGATTGCGGGATGCTTAGCGGGGTACCCGTCGCTGGGGTGCCGAGCCGCACCGCGGGGTCGTGCATATGTCGGCGCGCGGCGTTTTCGCGCTACGCCAACAGCGGCGCGAACTCCGCCAGCACGTCGAGATAGAGCCGGCGCTTGAATGGCACGATGAGATCGGGCAGTGCCGATGGCGCGACCCATTTCCAAGCACCGAATTCGGGATGGTGCGTCTCCAAATCGATGTCGGCGTCGGCGCCGGTGAAGCGCATGGCGAACCATTTCTGGCTCTGGCCGCGATAGCGGCGGCGCCAGAGGCGGGTGGCGATCGGCTCCGGCACCTCGTAGGTGAGCCAGCGCGCGCTCTCGGCCAGGAGCTCGGCCCTGTCGGTGCCGACTTCCTCGTGGAGCTCGCGGCGCGCGGCGGCGAGCGGCGTCTCGCCGGCGTCGATGCCGCCTTGCGGCATCTGCCAGTTCTCCCCGGCCATGTCGAGGCGGCGGCCGACGAAGACGCGGCGGTCGCGCGAGAGCAGCATGATGCCGACGCCGGGACGGTAGCCGGCGGCGCGGATGGCGGCGATGGGATCGTCGGGGGTGGTCACGGGTCGCGCCGTTGCCAAGAAAGCTCTCTCATTTCCCGGCTTTCGGCTCCGCCAGTGCGCTGGCAGGGGCGAGGGCCAAGCCTTTGGCGTCGAGGGTCTTGGCCCAGAGGGCGATGCGCTCGAAGGTTAGGGGATAGGCGAAGCCGATGCCGAGCGCGGCGCCGTTCTTCTTCGCGGCGTCCTCAAGGAGCGCGAGATGGTGGTCGATGGCGTCGGCGGTGGTCTCGCTGTCGAGGGTGTCGTCGGCGGTGACCCGGGGGACGCCCATCGAGCCCGCGAGCTGGCCGGCGACACTTTCCTCCGAAGCGCGGCCGTCGACGAAGAGGAGCCCGCGCTTCTTCAGCTCCTCGAAGACCGGCACGAGATTGACCTGAGAGGTGGTGAAGCGCGAACCCATGATGTTGGTGAGGCCGACATAGCCGGTGACGCGGCTCAGTACCCAATCCAGGCGGTCGAGATTCTCGCGCGGGCTGAGCGACGTCAGCAGCGTATAAGGGCCGGGGTCCTCGCGCGGGAAGTCGCTGGGCTCCATCGGCAGGCCGAGCAGCACCTCGTGTCCTTGGGCGCGCGCTCGGGCGATGAACTCGCCGAGATGCTTGGTATAGGGATCGAAGGCGAGGCTGACCGGGCCGGGGAGATCGGTGATGCCGGCATCGGTGACGGCGCTGGGTTGGCCGAGGCCGGTGACGATGATGGCGATGCGGGGCCGGCGGTCGCTCTTGTCGAAGGGCCGCGCATAGACGCGCCAGGGCTGGCGTCCATCGGGGCCGATGATGGGGAGCGGGCCATCGGGACCGGCCTCGACCAGCCCCGGATCGGGCGCCGGCGCCAGCGGCTGCGCCGGCGGACGCTCGCGAGGCGGGGTCGGCGCGGGAGGCGGCGTACCGATATCGCTGCGCGGCGCCGTGGCATTGCCGGGTTGGGGCGACGCCGGCGTTGCCGGCGGCAGGCGGACGACAACAGCGACCCGCGCCGCCGGCTGCGGCTTCGGCTTCTCGCCCGAGAGCTTGAGATAGAGTCCGCCGAAG
The DNA here is from genome assembly GCA_035515835.1 of Allostellaceae bacterium. Lineage (GTDB taxonomy): Bacteria > Pseudomonadota > Alphaproteobacteria > ATCC43930 > CGMCC-115725 > DAHUYF01. Next base: position 5 of record DATJAV010000311.1, on the reverse strand, counting down.
AAACC
>DATJAV010000310.1:0-4617 GCA_035515835.1 Allostellaceae bacterium | reverse complement strand
TTCAAGATCTACATCATCGACGAAGTGCACATGCTGTCGAAGAACGCCTTCAACGCCCTGTTGAAGACGCTCGAAGAGCCGCCGGCCGACGTGAAGTTCATCTTCGCCACCACCGAGATCCACAAGGTGCCGGTGACGGTGCTGTCGCGCTGCCAGCGCCATGCGCTGCGCCGCGTGCCGCTGGAGCTCTTGAGCCAGCATTATGCGCGGATCGCGGCGGAGGAAGGGATCGCCGCCGAGCCCGCGGCGATCCAGCTCATCGCCCGCGCCGCCGACGGCTCGGTGCGGGATGGCCTCTCGCTCCTCGACCAGGCGATCGCGCTGGGCGGCGGCACGGTGACCGTCGCGGCCGTGCAAGGTATGCTCGGCATCGCCGATCGCAGCCTCGTCTTCGACCTGTTGGAGACGGTGCTAAAGGGCGACGCGGCCGAGGCGCTCCGCCGCATGACCGCGCTCTATGAGGGCGGCGCCGATCCGCTGACGGTGCTGCAGGACCTCCTCGAGCTCGCACATTTCCTGACGCGGCTAAAGCTGCTGCCGGAAGCGGGCGAGGATGATCCCGCGCTCGCCGGGGCGCGCCCGCAAGCGCTCGGTCTCGCGGGGAAGCTCGGCATGCCGGTGCTGGCGCGCGCCTGGCAGATGCTGCTCAAGGGGATCGGCGAGGTACAGACCGCGCCCTCGGCGTTGCAGGCGGCCGAGATGGTGCTGGTGCGCCTGGCTTATGTCGCGGACCTGCCGGCGCCGGCCGAGTTGCTGCGCCAGCTGGAGCGCGGCGGCGGCGAGCCCGGCGTGGCGCCCGCGCCGCGGATCGCGGCGGCGAGCGCGCCGCAGTCGCCCTCGCGCCTCGCCCATTCCGGCGATGGCGGCGGCGCCGCGACGGCAAGCGCCGCAGCACCGCGCCTTGCCGAGCCGGAGCCGGCGATGGCGGCGCGGTTGCCGCAGCCGCAGAGCTTTCTCGAGGTCGTCGAACTCTTCGACAAGCAGCGCGAGGCGATGCTGCGCGCGCACCTCTACGCTCATGTCCATCTCGTCCGCTTCGAGGTCGGCCGCATCGAGTTTCGCCCGGCCGCGGGCGCGCCGCGCGACTTGCCCAACCGCTTGGGCCAGCTGCTTGGCGAATGGACGGGACAGCGTTGGGTCGTCAGCATCGCCAGCGAGGAAGGCCAGCCGACGCTGCGCGAGCAGGCCGAGGCACGAGACGCCTCGCTCCGCAACGAGGCGTCGCGGCATCCCTTGGTGCGGCAAGTGCTGGAGACATTTCCCGGCGCCCGCATCGAGGCGGTGCGCGAGCTTGCGCAGGCGGAACCGATGGCACTTGCTGCGGATACTTCCGACGACAGCGGCGAAGGAGACGAGTTCCGATGAAGAACATCGCGAACATGTTGAAGCAGGCGCAGCAGATGCAGGCCAAGGTGGCCGAGATGCAGGCGCAGCTCGATCACGTCGAGATGACCGGTGCGTCGGGCGCCGGCCTGGTGCAGGTGACGCTCACCGGCAAAGGCATGATGCGCAAGATCAAGATCGACAAGTCGCTGCTCGACCCCGATGAGAGCGAAGTGCTCGAGGATCTGATCCTTGCCGCCTTCAACGAGGCCAAGCAGCGCGTCGAGGCGCATGTCGCTGAAGAGATGGGGAAGCTCACCGGCGGGCTCCAGCTCCCGCCAGGAATGAAGCTGCCGTTTTGACGGAGAACAGGGTACAGACGACGGACGACAGACGGTTCGTTGCCAGCCGATCATCTGTCCTCTGTCTTCCGTCGTCCGTCGTCTGACATGTCCGACCTCGATCGCCTCATCCAGCTGCTCGCCAAACTGCCGGGGCTCGGGCCCCGGTCGGCGCGGAGGGCGGCGCTCTTCCTGCTGAAGCGGCGCGAGAGCCTGATGCAGCCTTTGGCAGCGGCGATGGCGGCGGCCGCCGTCGAAATGCATCCCTGCCTCATCTGCGGCAATCTCGACACCGCCGATCCCTGTCGCATCTGCGCCGATCCCGAGCGCGAGACGGGCCTTATCTGCGTCGTCGAGGATGTGGGCGATCTCTGGGCAATCGAGCGCACGGGCGCCTATGCCGGCCGCTACCACGTGCTGGGCGGCACGCTCTCGGCGCTCGCCGGCGTTGGTCCTGAGGACCTCCATATCGACACGCTGCTGGCGCGGCTCCACGAGCCCGGCATGCGCGAGGTCATCCTCGCCATGAACGCCACCGTCGAAGGGCAGACGACGGCGCATTATCTCGTCGACCGCCTCGCCGGCAGCGCGGTCCAGATCTCGCGCCTCGCTCACGGTGTCCCGGTCGGCGGCGAGCTCGACTATCTCGACGAGGGCACGCTCTCGGCGGCGCTCGCCGCGCGACAGGTGCTGAAGGGCGGCAAAGACTAAGCACAAAGGCAGAGAGTATGATTCTCTCTGTCTCTGCGGTGATTTTTTCTAGACTTAGACTAAGACTAGCTCACCAGCCGCGGCAACGCCGGTTTCTCGATCTCCGCCGCTTCCGCCTCGCCCTCGATCAAGAGATCGCCAGTCTCAGCGTGGACGCTGTAAGCGGGGAGATTGGCGGGTAGTGCTTTTCCCGGCTGCACACCGAGCTTCGCCAAGCTGCGCGCGCGCGGCAGCAAGCGCTGGTTCACCGATGCGGTGAGGCGGGCGAAGCTCTCGGCGGCGCCCTTGATGCCGCGGCCGAGACTTGCGGCGTGGCCCAGCATCACCGTCAGGCCGTCGAGCAGCGCCCGCGTCGTCTCGGCGATGCGCTGCTGGTTCTCGACCTGGCGCAGCAGGTTGATCTCGAGCGAGGCGAGCGAGATGGCGCAATGGAGCCCGGCGGGTCCGGCGGGAATGATGTCGCGCTCGCGCGCCCGCAGCATGAATTCGGCATCGGCGCGATAGAGCTTCTCGAGCGCCGCCTCGTTGGGGAGATACATGACCGAGAGAATCCGCGCGATCTCGCCCTCGTGCCCGGCTTGGCGCCAGGCGGCGTGGACCGCGCTCTTGTAGTCCTTCTCGGCGAGCGCGCGGAGATGTTGGGTCATGGTACGCACGAGGTTGCGATAGGCCTCGGCTTCGGCCGCGGTGCCTTCGACGTTGGCGATCTCGAGCAGGAATTTCGACGCCTTGCAGTCGATCACCAGCACGCTGTTGCCGGGCAGGAACACGACCGCGTCGGGCCGGAGCTTCCGGCCGGTGGCAACGTCCTCGGTGGTGGGCTGCAATAGGAAGTCGCGGCCGGGCTCCAAGCCGAAGGAGCGGAGCGTGTTGGCGAGGACGATCTCGGCGAGCTGCCCGGCGCCCCCCGGCGAGGAGAGCGCGCGCCAGAGGGTGTCGACCGCCGCGCCCTTCTCCCGCATTTGGCCCGAGAGCGCCTGGACGGCCTTGGCGATCTCGTCGACTTGGCGGACGAGGCCCTCGCTCGCCTGCCGCACCCGCGACTCGGCGTCCTCCTTGGCGGCCGACGTCTCGCGCTTGTGGTCGTCGAGGAGCTTCGAGGAGACTTGCTGTGCCGCCGTCAGCACCGCCGCTTGCGCTGCCTGGAGGCTCTCGGCGCGCAGCCGCTCGAAGTCGGCCTCGCGCCGCTCGCCCTCGCTAAGCCTTTGGCGCGCCACGGCAAGCTCGCGCTCGAGGCCGAGGCGGGCCGCGGTCGCCCGCGCCCAGAGCAGCGCCAGCGCCAGGGCGACGAGCAGCAAGGAGCCAAAGGCCGCCAGCGTCATATCCATGGATAGGGTCTCCCCTCACAAGAGCCTACTACCGGCATACTATCAGGACGAAACGAGAACGGAAGGGGATTGACGCAGAGGCTTGAATTGCATACCTAACTCGCCGTCTCCACCTCCTCGCATGTCTCCCATGGCGCTGCTGCCCATCATCACCGCCCCCGATCCCCGACTGAAGCTCAAGGCGAAGCCCGTCAAAGCGGTCGATGCGGAGCTACGCCGGCTCATGGAAGACATGCTCGAGACCATGTATGCGGCGCCCGGAATCGGGCTCGCGGCGCCGCAGGTCGGCGTGGCGCGGCGCGTGCTGGTCGTCGATACCGCGCGCGACGGCGAGCCGAAGCGGCCGATGCGCATCGCCAATCCCGAGATACTGTGGCGCTCCGACGAGCTCGCGACCTACAACGAGGGCTGCCTTTCGCTTCCCGAGCATTACGCCGATGTGTCGCGCCCGGCCAAGATTCGGCTGCGCTATCTCGACCGTGAGAACGAGATCCGCGAGATCGACGTCGAGGGGCTGCTCGCCACCTGCATCCAGCACGAGATGGATCATCTCGAGGGTGTGCTCTTCGTCGATCACCTCTCGGCCTTGAAGCGCAACATCATCCTGCGCAAGCTCTCCAAGCAGAAGCGACAGCAAGCGGCGGAGACGGTCGGCGCTTAACGCGCTGAATCTCAGTCGTGCGTCCTTCGACATGTGCGCTGATGCGCGCAAGCTCAGGATGAGGACCGATATCTATGGCATTAGGAAAGAAGCTCATCCTGACCTTGCGCTTTGCTGAGCGAAGCGCATGTCGAAGGACGCACCCCGTTGACCCAAGCCCATGAGGCTCCGCCTCGCCTTCATGGGAACGCCGGAATTTGCCGTGGCGAGTCTCTGGGCGCTCGCCGATGCCGGGCACGAGATCGCGGCCGTC
>DATJAV010000309.1:0-8446 GCA_035515835.1 Allostellaceae bacterium | reverse complement strand
GCCGAGAACCCGCAGGCATCGGCGCCGTCCCTGCGCCAGGAGCGCGAGGCCTGCGGCATCGCCGAGCCCGCCCTCGACCGCGCCATTGCCTGCGCCGAGCATGACGGCAGCGGCAATTACCACATTCCCGGCGCCGCGCGTCTCATTGCGCTCCTCGACGACGCGCTCCGCACCATGATTGCCCCGCTGGGCGCCGCCGGAAGGAGCGCTGCCGATGCCGCGGCGCTCGAGCGTCGCTTCAAGGAGCGGCTTGCGACGCTGATCGCGGCGCGACCGCCGATCGCCGCCGACATGCTGAGCGGCGAGACCATCGCCGCCCTGACCTCGGCGCGTCCCAAAGCTGGCGATGGCTTCCACCTCCTGGTGATGGACCTGCACCGCGAGATCAACCGTCTGCAAGGCGACGTCGCGACGATGGAGGTCGCGGGCGCCAAGGCGTACGGCCTCAACGACGCCGATCGCGCCGCCTTGACCGCGTTCATGACCGGCGTCAATCGGACAGCACCGCTCAAATTCGACCATCCCGGGCTCGACACCATCGCCGCGCGCGCCGAGGGAGCGCTCCTCATCCAAAACGATCTCGGCACGACCGAGGCGCATGTGATGGTGATCAAGGTGAGCGAGTGGCGCGTCACGCTCACTTACACCGACGTCCATCTGCCGCGGCTCCGCTTCCTGCAAGGGCTCGGCGCCGCTGCCGGGCTGCGCTGGGAGGATGTGCGCTCGCGCCAAGCCTCGGGCTTGGGCGACGCCGATCTCTTCTATCTCGCCTATGGCGAGTTCACCGCCGCCGATGCCGCCGCGCTCGCGACTTTTCTCGAGCGGCTCGGCTCGCGCCTCGTCTTTCTCATCGATTGGAACAAGGCGCGAAAGCGCCTCGGCCTCCTGGTGCCGAACGAGACGGCGTTGGAGGTCCTCACCTGGGCCGCCGATCAAGATGTCGGCCATCGCGGATTCCTGAAATTGGGCGGCGAGCGGCTCATCTATGACGCGCTGGAGCAGGCGGTTAAGACGCCGCTTCGCTATGGCGAGCCGCTTCACGAGATGATCGGCATCGATGTCGCCAAGGAGTATCTCCAATTCGTTCTGCAGATCGCCGCGGCGGGTCTCCTCGAAGGCCAGTCCGAAGCGCTCATCCGCGACCGCATCCGCGCAGAGCTCTTCACCCATTTCCGGTCGGCGGCGCAGCGCCTGCTGGCGGGGTGCGCGGCGCATGCCGAGATCGTCGCCGATCTCGCGAGCGGCCTTAGAGCAGCGCTGCGCCGCAGCGGGGCGGAGCGCGGCACCGCGCTCGCGCAGCATGCAGTGCGGGCGAAGCAAGCAGAAACCCGCGCCGATGATCTCGTGAAGGAGCTGCGCTCGACCGTTCGCCGCATCGCCGGTACCGAGGTCTTTTGCCGCATCGTCGAGACCGCCGACGATGCCGCGGACCATTTGGAGGATGCGGCTTTTCTCGCGCGCCTCCTCGTCGAGAGCGCGTCTCCCGAAGCATTTCCGGAGCCCTTGCTGGTGCTGGCCGATTTGCTGGCCGACGGCACGCAAGCCTTCCGCCGCACCCTCGAGCTGGGCCAATACGTCCATCGCGGCAGCGAGCGCGACGCCGTGCAACGCTTTCTCGAGGCAGCGGAGCGCATCGTCACGGTCGAGCATCAGACCGACGAGCGCGAGCGCGCCGTGACGTCGCTCTTGATGAAGGTAGCGATCGATCCCCGCCAGCTTTACCTGCTCGGCGCCATCGCCCATCACCTGGAAGCGGCTGCGGACGCTTTGCTGCATGCCAGTCTGCAGCTCCGCGATCACGTCCTGGGCGACGTTATCTTGGCCTGAGCGTCGAAGCGATTGGCAGCAGCGGCGTGCTGCGGATAAGGCTTAACGCGGAGGACGCAGAACGCCGCCGCGTCAGGCGGCGCGCAGCTCCGGCATGACCTCGCGCGCGAAGAGCTCGGCCGAGCGCAAGGATTCGCCGACCGTCATGTCGCCGAAGGCGAAGCGGCAGACGAGATAATTGACCCGCGCCTCCTGGAACTGGCGCAGCAAGGCGTCGCGCACCAGGCGGGGCGTCCCGGCGATGGCAAAGCCCCGCTGCTGCGCCTCGTCGAAATTGTCGGGATAGAAGGCGTTAATGGGGCGCGTGCCGTGCTTATCCCAGAGCAGCATGAAGCTCTGATACCAGCGCCGATGCGCGCGCCGTCCGATGTCGAGCGCCTCGCCTTCGGTCGGCGCCAGAATGAGCGTGCGCGTCATGCCCATGAGCGGCAGCTCTTCGGCATGTCCCGCCGCGCCCCATCCCTGGCGATAGCGGTCGGTGATCTGGCCAACCAGCGCCGGCGGTCCGTTGCAGACGATGTTGACTCGGTTCGCCACCGCCCAACCGACGCCGTCCGGCCGCGCCATGCCGTACCAGAGCGGCGGGTGCGGACGCTGCACCGGCTCGAGCTCGATCGGCACGTCCTTGAAGGTGAAGAACTCGCCGGAAAAATTCAGCGTCTCCTGCGTGAGGCCGGCGCGGATGATGGCCAGCGCCTCGACATAGATTGCCTGCGCCTTCGCCGGGTCGACGCCGTAATACGCCACCTCATGCGGCGAGATCCCGCGACCGACGCCGAGCTCGAGCCGCCCGCCGCTCATCTGGTCGAGCATGCACACCTCCTCGATGATGCGCAGCGGATGATGGAGCGAGAGCGTATAGACGAGCGGTCCCAAACGCAGCCGCTCCGTGCGTTGCGCAACGGCGGCGAGAAACACGCTGGGGGAGGGCGCCATGCCGAGCGGCGTCATGTGATGCTCGGCCACGTGGTCGCCGTCGATGCCCAGGCGGTCATAAGCCTCGGCGAGCTTGAGTCGGCTCTCGTAGAGCTCGCCGAGCGACCCTCTGCCGCGATCGATGTGATCGAAGACGCCGAATTTCATGATCGTATCTCCTCGCCATCGACCAGGATGAAAGCGATGCGGCAGGGCCTGCTGCCGCGATTGACCCAAGCGTGGTTGGTCGCTTGCTGCACCACGACATCGCCGGCGCGCAAATGCACCTCGCTCTCGTCGAGCAGCATGTCGATCTCGCCCTCGAGGATGAGGCCGAAATCGACGCTCCGCGTCTGGTGCATGAAGGGGTGCCGCGGCGCCTCGCCGGGCTTGCGATGCTGCTCGAGCCCCGATTCGCGTTTGAGCCGCTCGAGCGCCGCCGCATCGAGCGCACCCACCGGCGGGAAATCGACGACGCGGCAGACGACGCCATGCTGCGGCGGCGGGATGCCGATCTCGACCTCGGCGAAATCCGCGCTGCCGGAGTAGCGCGCCGGCACATGGTCCAGCACCCAAAGCAGGGTGGACGTGATCCCCGTCGCCGCGCGTCGCCGGACATTGGGAGCCATGCCGTCCATCAACACGACCGCCTTGCCGCGCGCATCATGGGTCGTCACTACCCGCCGCACGCCCTCCATCATGCCGCCCTCCCGCTTCTCTGCGACAACCTAGCGGCAGGGCGCCGCGAGCGCCACTTTCCCTATTCTCGCTGCAGGGCGATTTTTGTGCCGCATCAACACGTCCGCCGGCGCAGTCCGCCTAAGCGCCATGTCGAAGGACCCACGTCGCCGATGCAATCATTCCCCCCTGATCCCTCGGCAACGCGAAATATTCCAAATTATATTTCCATCGCCAGCGGATTAACGCGTCCTCTCGGCGCCTCTTCCTCTCGATACCTTCTCGCTCGGCAAAGGAGTTCCGCCGATGCCCCCGATCGCACCGCTCAACCGAACCGTCCTGCGGATTGTCTTAGCGGTGGCTCTGTTGGCGGTTTCCCTCGCGAGTTGCGCCGGACGGCAAACGCATTCCGGCAACGACCCGCTCGACGGCTCCGGCGGCGTACCCGACAACATTGACTACCACGCTTACCCCTACAACCTCCGTGCAGGTTAGGGCCGCGCGCGGCAAAGAACCGCCCCGACGCGTTCGCCATGCGGACGTCGGGGGGTCACGGCGCCAAAGCGCCTCTCGACCGCCAACGAAGCTCGGAATACCATAGGGGCGACCGGCTTGAGAGGAGGACACCCCCGTGCGGACCATGTCGATTTGGTTGTCGCTCATCGCGTTGACCCTGCTGCCCGCGACCGCGGAGGCTCGGGGGGCCGCCGTGGTTGCTGTGCGCCCTCCGGCGCCAATAGCCGCGCCTCGCACCCCCGGGCAAAGTCCCTGCACCGCCTTGGCGCCGGCTGAATGCCTCGCGGCGGGTCTCTACCCCGCCGGCGCCGCAGCGCTGGCCCCAGGGGTTGCCGCGCTGAAGCAGAAGACGCGCCACCGACAGTTGCGTCGCACGACGATCGAGACGGTCGCGGGCGTCACGGTGGTCCGCGGTCCCGGCTCACACCACCTGTCGCCTTAGGTCACGTCCAAGATTTGCGGAGCTGCGAGCGGCGCTCACCCTCTATTCTGCCGCCTTCGCACTGGCATTGACGTTCCGTCGCTTGCTTCCGGGTTTTGGTCCGGGCTTCCGCCCGCGCCGCTTGCCCGGTTTTGGTCCGCGCCGCTTGGGTTCCATCAAATCAAATTTGACGAACCGGTAGCGGCCGCTCGCATCCGCCTGATAGAGCGCGTCGACACGCGCTCGATGACCTTCGAAGTCGATATTTTGTACTGGAATTCGCGTCTCGACCATCGCGTTTCTCCTTCATCGGCCTGTTAGCGGGGGACTGCGCAATGGTCAATTCACTATTGGCTTAGAAGAATTCGACGAACGAGTGTGTCCATTACTCAGTGTGACCAATTCAGATCGCTTCGTCGTCGGAGGTTGATCGCGTTCGGGTTCGCGCCGAAGACGCGGAATGCAGCGAAATAGAACGCTATTGCGGCTTCGCCGCCAGCGAATAGCGCGGATCGGCGGCAAGGCAGTCCGCTTCGGGAAGGCCGAGCTCCTGGCGCACAATGTTCGTGCCCAGCACCATCGCCACCATCTTGTAGGTGGCATGCCGACGGCTCATGCCCTCGCGGCCCATGCCGCAGTCCGACGAGATGATCAGCCGTTCCGGCGGGACGTGCTTCAGCGCTTCGCGGATGAGCCGAGCGATCTCTTCCGGTCGCTCGACCTGCAAGGTGTGATGGTCGATGACGCCGATGACGATCTTCTTGTCCTTGATGGTCTTGCCGATCGCTGCGAGATCGCCGGGACCGCTGGAACAGGTCTCGAAGGTGATGGCGTCGGCGTCGACCCGGTTCAGCGCCTCGAGCGTCGGCTGGTAGCTCTGGATTTCCCGAAAGATGCGCTGCTGCGCCGGATTGCCCCAGCAGGTGTGGCACCACACCTCGGTCTTCTCGCGCAGTCCCTTGACGGTGTTGTTGAAGAGCTTGACGAGATCGTCGGTGTCGAGCTTGCCGAAGGTCTTGCCGCGCGCCGGGACCATGTGGATCTGCGGCTCCTCCATCTGGATGACGGGGCAGCCGGCATCGGCGAGCTCACCGAGTTCGCGATTGAGCGCGTCGCTCAGCGCCCAGCTGCGCTCGACCGGGTCCTTGTAATAGTCGTCGGCGACCGAGGCGGCGAGGAGCTCCGGCAGGATGGTGCCGAACTTGACCGGCCGTCGCGTGAGGCGCTGCGCCACCTTCCACATCGCGGCGTATTGCAGATCGCCGGGCCCGACCGGCCCGACGATGCGCGGCAAGACGCGCGCCTCAAGAAAATCGTGCAGGATGTGTCCGCGCGGATGGGCGGCCGCGGCGACGCTGTAGGCGGTCGGTTGCCGCGTCTGCGAGAAGCCCGCCATGTGAGTCGGCGGATAGCCTTGCCAGCTCATGCCGGCAACGTCGTCGTCGTAATGGGCGTCGCCGTCCGTGCAGATGTCGAGGCCGGCGATCTCTTGCGCGCGCAGATGCACGGAAACCGCATCCTCGTATTGCTCACGGTAGCGGGCATTGACCATGGCCTCGAGAAAGCTCTGCGCGCCGAGCACGGCGGTGTACCACGCCGGACGCGGCAGCGAGCCGATGATCGACGTCGGCAGCATGAGCTTGGCCGTTGCTTTGTACATGAGGTCCCTCCCGATCTCGCGAGCAGGGTCGCGCAAGGCTTCGGCCGGCGTCAAGGAGGCCGCTAGCGCGGTGGGCCGAACGCTGCCGCACAGCGCTCGCGCCAGGTCTGGGCCTGCCATAAGCCGCGCAGGATGTCGCGCCAGCCGTCGATCGCGACGCGGAGGGACCGGCTCGGTTCCGGCTCGCGGCCGGCCAGACCGTAGCGCAGCTTCTCCGCCGCCGGGGCTTCGGCGAAGGTGCCGAACAGCCGATCGAAGACGATGAGGGCGCCGCCAAAATTCTTGTCGCGGCAAGCCGCGTTGCTTGCGTGGTGGACGTGATGATGCGCGGGCGTATTCAGCACCAGCCCCAGCGTGCCCAGTGGCGGCGCTGCGGCGAGATGGAGAAAATACTGATAGATGAGGCTGACGCCGAGCGTGGCGGCGACCGCCAGAGGAGGGAAGCCAAGGAAGACCGGCGGTACATAGAACAAGAAGCCTCCCGTCGCGGCGCCGCCGCCGCCGAAGCGCAGCGCCGCGCTGAGATTGAGCCGGGTCGAGGAGTGGTGGACGGCGTGCGTCGCCCACAGCCAAGCCACCCCGTGCATCGCACGATGATGCCAGTAAGCGCAGAGCTCGACGACAAGAAGGAGGAGGCCGGCCGACCACAGCGACGGCGGCAGGTCGAACAGGCGATGCCGGTAAACCCACGCCATCGGCAGCCCGACCAAACCGGCCGCTATCGCAGTGAGCGCTCTTCCGACGATCATCAGCGCGAGCGAGGCGGCGGTCTCGCCCGCATCATAGGCACCGCGCTGGAGGAGATATTCTGCTCCCATCAGGCTCAGCAGAATGCCCGGCGCCACGAGGCGCAGGAGAAAGGAGGGGTGCGCCGGGAGCGAAAGATCCATCGCCAATCCCCTCGCATCGTCATCCCGGGTGCGGCCGCCTCACCCGCTCGCGAGGAGCGGGTGAGGGCGGCTCAAGCCCGAAAGCTTGCGGGACTAGCGCGTCACGTTGATCGTGCCGGTGTCGGTCGCCGTGTGGCCGTTGGGACCGGTGATGCTGCGCTTATAGGTGTAGTCGCCGGGCGCGACGCGGGTGATGCTGCCCTGCGTGCTGACGCTCTTGCCATTGGGCCCCACGGTCGAGCCGGCGCGCGAGCAGGTGCCGGCGGCGCAGCTTCCGCCGCCTTGATGGGTGAAGGTGCCACGGAACGTGGTCAATTGGCCCTTGCTGCTCCAGGCCGAAGCGTCCGATGCCGCACCGGCGAAAGCGAGGCCGAAAACAGCCGCGGTAAGAAGAAGCTTGCGCATGACATTCTCCGATGTTGTCCTGACCCGGCCCTCGCCGGACGACAGGAAACCTAATCCCGGTTCTTTGCTGAGATTTTGCAGCGGCGCGGATTATTGTAACGATTTGTTGCTGCGGCCCGTTCAGAATTGCTGAAGGATTAATGCCGTATAAACTTTACTCATGCCGCGGAAAACCATTCTATTGGTCGAAGACGACCATGACATCCGCACCCTGCTCGCCGGGTTCTTGTCCGGCGAGGGGTTCGACGTCGCCATGGCGGAGGACGCCGTCGCCATGGATCGCCTGCTGCAGCAGGGCGCACCGGATCTGCTCATCCTCGATCTCATGCTGCCGAGTGAGAACGGGCTCTCGATCTGCCATCGCCTGAGGGCGCGGGGCGACCTGCCGATCCTCTTCCTTACCGCCAAAGGCGACGAGACCGACCGCATCGTCGGCCTCGAGCTCGGCGCCGACGACTATGTCGCAAAGCCCTTCAACCCGCGCGAGCTGCTGGCGCGCATCCGCGCCGTCTTGCGCCGCGCCGGTCACGCAACCGAGCCGGCGCAGCCGCGCAAGCGCCGCGCCTTTGCCGGCTTCGTCGCCGACCTCGACGCGCGCGCGGTGGAAGGCGAGAGCGGCGCCGTCGTGCCGCTGACCGCGGCGGAGTTCGATCTCCTCGCCTGCTTCCTCGAGCGTCCGCGCCGCGTGCTGTCGCGCGAAAGACTGCTCGACTGGACGCGGGGACGCAACGCCGATACCTTCGATCGCGCCGTCGACGTGACGGTGAGCCGGCTCCGGCGCAAGCTCGAGACAGCCGATCCGGCCGCGGTCGACCTCATCACGACGGTGCGCAACGGCGGATATCTGTTCGCCGCCGACGTGCGCGACGCCTGACCGATGCGCCGGCTCGGTCTAGTCTGGCGCGTCGCGCTGACCGTGCTGGCGGCGCTGATCGCGCTCCAGCTGCTAGCGGCGGGCGGCTACTATCTCGAGCGCAGCCGTGCCACCCAATCGGGCCTGAAACTGCCGCTCCCCGACCAGGTAGCGGCGCTGGTCACTCTGCTCGATCGAGCGGAGCCCGAGCAACGAGCGCTGGTATTGCGCGCGGTGAACGGTGTCGGGATGCGCGTCAACCTCCAGCGCGACGCGCCGTC
>DATJAV010000308.1:0-8157 GCA_035515835.1 Allostellaceae bacterium | reverse complement strand
GTCGGACAAAGCGATTGGATCGATTGGCAAATAGCGATGACGCGGCGGCGGTCGCCGCGGTCCGCCAGGATCCCGCCGAAAAGGGTGAGCATCCAGACCGGCGCCGCCATGACGAAGGAGTCGAGCCCGATGAGGAAGGAGGACGCGCCGAGGCTCAGTAGCAGCCAAGGCTCGGCCACTTGCTGCGCCCAGGTGCCGAGATTGGAGAGAAGGCTCGCAAAGCAGAAGGTGCCGAAGCGGCGCGTGCGCAAGAGGTGCAGCGATTGGACGAAGGCGCTCGGCGTCGCGGCGGCCGATGCGGGAACGCGGCGCATCGCGGTCACTCGTAGCGGAGCGCTTCGATGGGATCGAGGCTCGCGGCCTTGCGCGCGGGGTAGTAGCCGAAGAAGACGCCGACCGCGGCGGAGAAGAGGAAGCCGCCGGCGACCGCGATGGGCGAGAAGGGCGCGGGCCAGCCGAAGACGAGGGTGATGGCCGCCGACAGCGCGACCCCGGCGACGATGCCGGCAAGGCCGCCGCTCACGCTCAGGAACACGGCTTCGGCGAGGAATTGCAGAAGAACATGGAGGCGCCGGGCGCCGATCGCCATGCGCAGCCCAATCTCGCGCGTCCGCTCGGTGACCGAGACCAGCAGAATGTTCATGATGCCGATGCCGCCGACGAGGAGCGAGATCGAGGCGACCGCGGCGAGGAGCAGCGCCATGATGCGGCTGCTGCTCTCGGCGGTCTCGGCGAACTGGCTCAGATTGCGCACGTCAAAATCCTTGATCGCGCCGGGCTTGATGCGGTGCCGCCGCACCAGCGTCTCCGTCGCCTGGCGGATGGCGGTCTGCACCGCGCGGGAGCTCGTCGCCTGCACATAGATCTGATTGGCGAAGCCGGTGAGACGCGGCTGGAGATTGTAGGGGTTGGGCGGCGGGAGATAGGCCCAGTTGAGCGGCGTCTGCTGCTGGCTCGGCGCGGCGACGCCGAGCACTTTGCGCTCGGCCGTCGAGAACGGGATCATGAGGAGATCGTCCTGGTCCTGGCCGAAGGGCGATTGCCCCTTGGCGGCAAGGACGCCGATGACGCGAAGCGGCACGCTCTTCACCTGGATGAAGGCGCCCAGCGGATTCTCGTCGGGATCGAAGAGCTGGCGATAGACCGTCTGGCCGATGACGACGACGAGGTCGGCCTTGCCCTCGTCCTCGCTGGTGACGCTGCGCCCGGCCGCGATGCGCCAATTGGTGATCGGCGGATAGTTGGTGCTGACGCCTTGGATGTTGGTGGTCCAGTTGCGGTTGCCGTATTGCACTTGTCCCTGCTGCCGGATGAGATAGCCGGTCTCGGCCACCGCGGCATCCTCGTGCCGGATGGCGCGCGCGTCCTGGACGGTGAGCGTGCTGGCGCTGCCGAAGCCGGCGCGGATGCCGCCCGAAGTGACGGCGCCCGGCAGGATGACGACGACATTGGTGCCGAGGCCCTCGATCTGCTTGCGCACCTGCTCGTCGGCGCCCTCGCCCACCGCGACCATGACGATGAGCGCGGCGACGCCGATGAAGACGCCAAGCATGGTGAGCGCCGAGCGCATCTTGTTGCGCCCGATCGCTTGCGCCGCGGCGGCAAGGATCATCGCGCCGAAGGCAAAGAAGCCGGCGGTGGGAAGGGCCGCGCCGCGCGTCTCGGGCGGATGAAGAAGGAAGCCGCCGCCTCGATGCGCGGACGCCGCGGCCACAGGCCCGCCGTTGCGCTCATCGGAGATGATCCGGCCGTCGCGCATCGTGACGACGCGATCGGCGTAAGCGGCGATGTCTTGCTCGTGGGTGACGAGGACGATGGTGACGCCTTCGTCGCGATTGAGCGAGACCAGCGTCTCCATGATCTCGTGCGAGGTCTTGGTGTCGAGATTGCCGGTGGGCTCGTCCGCCAGAAGGAGGCTCGGCCGGTTGATGAGCGCGCGGGCGATGGCGACGCGTTGCTGCTGGCCGCCGGAGAGCTGACCCGGCGTGTTGCGTTCGCGATCGCCGAGGCCGAGAAAGGCCAGCGCCGCCCGCGCCCGCTCGACCCGCTCCGCCCGATGTGCCGGCCCCGAGGCCGCGTAGTAGA
This sequence comes from Allostellaceae bacterium, assembly GCA_035515835.1. Lineage (GTDB taxonomy): Bacteria > Pseudomonadota > Alphaproteobacteria > ATCC43930 > CGMCC-115725 > DAHUYF01. Next base: position 6,072 of record DATJAV010000308.1, on the reverse strand, counting down.
GCGGCAGCGCGACGTTCTCGAGGGCGCCGGTGCGGGCGAGAAGATTGAAGCTCTGAAAGACGAAGCCGATGCGCTCGCTGCGGATGCGCGCCAGGTCGGGCTCGTGCAGCGCCGCCACGTCGATGCCCTCGAAGAAGTAGTGGCCGCGGGTCGGGCGGTCGAGGCCGCCGAGTATGGACATGAGGGTCGACTTGCCCGAGCCCGAGGAGCCCATGATGGCGACGAACTCGCCGCGCTCGACGGTGAGGCTGACGCCGCGCAGAGCCTCGACCTCGACGTCGCCGACGACGAAGGTGCGCCGCACGTCGTCGATCCGGAGCACGGGCTCGGCAATGCCCATGGCGCCGTTCTCGCTCACCAGCGCGGCGCGGCTTGCGCCCCGCCGCTCTGACCGCGCTCCTCGCCGGTGATGACGGCGTCGCCGGGGCGGAGGTCGCCCTTGAGGATCTCGGTGAAGTTCTCGTCGTCGAGGCCGGTCTCGACGGCGACCGGCGTCGGCCGCCCGTCGCGCAGCACCCAGACGCGTGGCGACGCACCGGCGCCGGCGAGACCGCCCGGCGCGTAGCGCAGCGCCGGATTGGGGACGCGCAGCACCTTGTCGCGGCGATCGACGACGATCCGCGTCGCGGCGGTCATGCCCGGCTTCAGCGCGAGGTCGGCGTTGCCGACGCCCACGACGACGTCGAAGGTGACGACGTTCTGCACCGTCTGCGGCGACTGGCGAACCTGCGTCACGCTGCCTTGGAAGACGCGCTTGGCGAAGGCATCGACGGTGAAGGTCGCCGCGTCGCCCTCCTTGATGCCGCCGATGTCGCTTTCGCTGACATTGGTGTCGACCTCCATCTTCTTGAGGTCGGTGGCGATGAGGAAGAGCGTCGGCGTCTGGAAGCTCGCCGCCACCGTCTGCCCTTGCGTCACGTTGCGCGAGACGACGGTGCCGTCGACGGGCGAGACGATGTCGGTGTATTCGAGATTGAGCTTGGCGCCCTCGACCAGCCCCTCGTCGATCTTCACCGTCCCTTCGTCCTGATGGACGACCTGAGCCTGGTCTTCGGCTTGCTGGCGCGCAATCGAATTCTGCGCCTGAAGCGTCTGATAGCGCGCGAGATCGACGCGGTCCTTGGCGAGGATCGCTTGATCGCGCAGCAGCTGGCCGGAATATTGGTCGAGCGTCGCCTGGTAGGGTCTGGGATCGATCTTGGCGCAGACCTGGCCAGCCTTGACTTGGGTGTTGTAGTCGCAGAAGAGCTGCTGGATGACGCCCGAGACGTAGCTCCCGACAATGATGGTGAGCTCGGGATTGACCGTGCCGGTGGCCGTCACGGCCCGCTCGATGGCGCCTTCCGAGGCGGGCACGGTCACGTAGCGCAGGGGAGGAGCGCCGCGCGTGCTGCCCCAGACGCCGACCGCAATCACCGCCAGAAGCAGCAGCAAGCCGCCCCAGAGCCAAGGCCGATGGGACTTCCGCCGCGTGCGGCCGGTCTCTGCCGGCCGGGCCGGCGCCGAGACGGCCAGGCGTGGCGCAATCGGGGTCGTGATCTGCTCGCTCATCGGTGGGCGCTCCATGTGCGGCCTACCCTGCCGTCGCGGCGCCCGGCGCGCATTGATCCGGATCAATCGGCGTTCGCCGCTATGCCGTTGAAAGGCGTGGTAAAAGCCCCTCCGGGGCTGGCCCCTGGCGGAGATTGGCGTAGAATTGGCCGGAACAGCCCGGCACCCAGGGGATCCTCGACATGGCCGATGACACGGGAGAACGGCGACCGCCCGCGCCGCCGCGAGACCGGCAGCAGCCGCTTCCCGGCCATCGGCCGAAGCCCTCCGAGGACGACGCGGCGGCGCCGCGGGCGGTGGAGACCATCCTCGCCTGCCACAGCTATCGGGAAGCCGACCAGGACGTCGAGTTCCTGCAAGGCGAGACGACCCGCGGCGTCAGGCTTCAGCTCGATTACCTCAAGACCGAGAGCCTGCTGCGGCAGCATGACGTGGCGCATACCATCGTCGTCTTCGGCGGCACGCGCATTCCCGAGCCGCAAGCGGCGCAACGCGAGGTGGGGCGCTGCCGCGACGCGCTCTCGGCGAGCCCCGGCGACGCGGCGTTACAGCGCCGCCTCGCCGTCGCCCGGCGCCTTCACGAGAAGAGCCGGTACTACGATGTCGCCCGCGATTTCGGCCGCATCGTCGGCGCGGCGGGAGCCAAGGCCTTGGGCGGGCGGCTCATGATCATGACCGGCGGCGGACCGGGGATCATGGAAGCGGCCAATCGCGGCGCGCTGGACGCGGGCGCGCCGTCCATCGGCCTCAACATCAGCTTGCCCCGAGAGCAATATCCCAATCCCTACGTGACGCCGGATCTCTGCTTCCGCTTCCACTATTTCGCCGTGCGCAAGCTGCATTTCTTGCTGCGCGCCCGTGCGCTCGTCGCGTTTCCCGGCGGCTACGGCACGATGGACGAGCTCTTCGAGGTCCTGTCGCTGGCGCAGACGCGAAAGATGCAGCCGGTGCCGGTGATCCTCGTCGGCGAGGCCTATTGGCGGCGCGCGTTCGATCCCGAGTTCCTCGTCGATGAAGGCGTCATCGACGCGGAAGACCGGGAGCTTTTCTGGTATGCGGAGTCCGCCGAAGCGATCTGGCAGGACATTCTGCTCTGGCATGAAGCGGGCGGGCGGCCGCTGCTGCCGCGCGGCGCCGGCGCATGCTAGGGCAGCGATCGTGAGGCTCTCCTTCCACGGCGCCGATCGGGGCGTCACCGGCTCCTGTCATCTCGTCGAGAGCGGCGGGCGTCGTGTCCTCATCGATTGCGGCATGCTGCAGGGGAGCCGCGAGCTGGCCGAAGAGAACGCGGATGCCTTCGGCTTCGACCCCGCCAGCATCGACCACGTGCTGCTGACGCACGCCCATCTCGATCACTGCGGCCGGCTGCCGCTGCTGGTGAAGCGGGGCTTCAAGGGCGAGGTGATCGCGACGGCGGCGACACGCGAGCTGGCGCGGCTCGTCATCCTCGATGCCGCGCATCTCCAGGAGGAGGAGTCGCGGCAACGCGCGCGCCATCTCCGCCGCCACGCCGAGGACGAGATGGCGCCGCCGCTTTACACGCTCCTCGACGCGCTCAACAGCCTTGACCGCTTCGGCCGGGCCGCGGGCTACGAGACGCCGCTCGAGATCGCGCCGGGGCTCCGCGCCATCTTCTTCGACGCCGGCCATATCCTGGGGTCGGCAAGCATCCTGCTCGAGCTCGAGGAAGGCGGCGGTCGCCGCTCGATCCTCTTCTCCGGCGACATCGGCAACGCCGGACGACCGCTGCTGCGGCCGCCTTCGCCGCCGGGCCGTGCCGAGATCATCGTCATGGAGTCGACCTATGGCGACCGGCGCCACCGCTCGCTTGAAAGCTCGGTCGGCGAGCTCATCGCGGCGGTCGCCGAGACCTTCGCGCGCGGCGGCAACGTGGTGATCCCGACCTTCGCCCTCGAGCGCGCGCAGGAGATCCTCTATTTCCTCCACCAAGGCATCGCCGCGAGCAAGCTTCCGCCTTTCGCCCCGGTGTTCCTCGATTCACCGATGGCGATCTCCGCGACCGAGATCTTCCGCCACCACCCGGAATGCTTCGACGCGACAGTGGCGCCGCTCTTTCGCGAGGGGCGCGATCCGCTGCAGCTTCCGGGGCTCCACCTCGTGCGCGAGACGGCGGATTCCATCGCCATCAACCGCTTCAGCGGCGGCGTCATCATCATGGCCGGCTCCGGCATGTGCACCGGCGGGCGCGTACGCCACCACTTGAAGCACAATCTCTGGCGCAAGGAAGCGGCGGTCATCTTCGTGGGATTCGCCGCTCAGGGAACCCTCGCCCGCCAGATCATCGACGGCGCCCACGAGGTGAAGCTCTTCGGCGAGGAACTCCCCGTGCGCGCCCGCATCCATACCATCAACGGCTTCTCGGCGCATGCCGACCAGCCGGAGCTGCTCGCCTGGCACGCCCGCGTGCAGGGCGCGGCCGTCACCTTTCTCGTCCATGGCGAAGAGCGCGGGATGACGGCGCTGGCGAGCCTTCTCCCCGGCCAGCGCGTCGAGATGCCGCGCCTTCATCAGGTCTTCGAGCTTTAGACGCGTTCGGGGGCGGCAGGAGAGACGGCGACGAGGACCTGTGGCATCATGACGCTCGACCCTGCCCTTCTCAAGGCGGGGGTGAGCGCGTTAATCGCATGCACCCTTTGACCATGCTGCAAGCCCTGGCGTTGTTGACGCTGGCGAACGGCGCGCCGGTCGTCGCCAAGCGGCTGTTCGGCGCGCATTTCACCCAGCCGGTCGACGCGGGCGTCCTGTTCTTCGACGGGCGACCGGTGTTCGGGCCGTCGAAGACCATCCGCGGCATTCTTGCCGCGCTCCTCGCCACAACCGCAGGCGCGACGCTTTTGGGACTGTCGCCGGCGGTCGGCGCGCTGGTCGCGAGCGGCGCCATGGCGGGCGATTTGCTCTCGAGCTTCACCAAGCGCCGCTGGGGCCGGCGGCCGAGCAGCCGGGCGCTCGGGCTCGATCAGGTGCCGGAATCCCTGCTGCCGCTCTGGGCGTGCCGCGGCATGCTCGGCTTGACGGCCGCGGACGTCGCGCTTGCCGTCGCGATCTTCTTTGTCGGCGAAGTCGTTCTCTCGCGCCTCCTCTACAAGGCTCATCTGCGCGACGAGCCATATTAGGAAGGGTCAGGCACGCCGCAGGCAATGGAGCGTGATTTCCGGCGGACAGTTGAGGCGCACGGGAACAACGCTCGTGCCGGCGCCGACCGAAGTGTAGCCGATCATCTCGTGGTAGCGCCACGCGCCCCTCCCCATGCGGCGCGGCAGGACCGAATCGAGCGTGACCGGGATCGATCCCGGCAAGCAGATCTGGCCGCCATGGGTATGGCCGCCGAGCAGCAGGTCGAAACCGGCATGCGCCGCTTGACGGTAGATTTCCGGGGTATGCGACAAGAGGATGGCGCATTCGGCGTCGGGGATCGGCGCCGCGGCCTTCTCGATGTTGTCGACGCGGAAGTAATGCGCATCGTCGATCCCGGCAAGGTGGAGGCGCTCTTCGCCACGTTGCAGGGTTTCGCACTCGTTGAGCAGCATGCGGATGCCCATGGTCTCGAGCGCCGGCACCATCTGGACTGTATCGTGATTGCCGAGCACGCCATAGGCGGGTCCCACGAGCCGGGCGCGAAGACGCGCGAGACCCGCCAGGGTCGGCTCGAAGGGACCGTAGGTCTTGCCGCGATAGTCGCCAGTGAGGACGGCGATGTCGTAGCGGAGGTCGGCGACGAGCGCGAGGAGGCATGCCATCGCGCCTTGGTTGGTATCCACATGAAGGTCGCTGAGGTGAAGGATGGTGAAGCCGTCGAAAGCGGGCGGCAGGCGCTTCAGCACGATCTCGTTGCGTCGCACGAGAACGCGCTCCGCGTTGTGGCGCCCGCGCCGGTAGAGTCCGGCGAGCCACAGCGCCGTGCGGATGACCGAGTGGACCGAATACCAATTCTCGATGTGAAAGAAATTGATGCCATAGCCGAAGACGCGCGCCTCGTGATCGGTCTCGATGCCGAGACGCTGACGCGCGTGCAGGCGTCCCAGACGCTGCTCCAGTTTCAGCAGGACGTCCTTGTCCATGCCTCTTGCCAAACCTCTCCCAAGGGGGAGAGGTTAGCAAAGAGGACTTACCAGAACGCTATGGTGCGAATCTCGATGCTCTCGCGGGGCGGCGCGTCCTTCGGTGTGTTGGGATCGACGAAGGCGGTGTGCGGCGAGAAGCGCGCGACCCCGCTCTTGACGCTGTCGAAGCATTTCAAGAGCGCCGCCTCGTCGCGGCGCATCAAGGGCGCGTAGAACCAGCGATGCGCCGGCGAATAGCGGACAGCATAGGTCTCGCCGCGGCGATCGGGGTAGATGAGGTCGGATCCCACGAAGTCGCTGTAGGCGATGCTCCGCGCGTCGCCATAAGCGAGCGGCATGTCGACCACCGGGCCTTTGATCGGGCGCCAGAGATTGATGAAGGCGTAGCGGCCGCGCAGCAACGTCTCGGCTTCGTCGCCCATGAGGTCGCGCACGCGCT
>DATJAV010000307.1:0-8744 GCA_035515835.1 Allostellaceae bacterium | reverse complement strand
GATCTGGCACTCCGGCAGCTTCCGGGCGATCCGCTCGATCGCTTCTAGCGTCCAGAGGCCGAGCTTCCGGTCGTCCTCGTTGCCGGTGCAGATGGTAAAGGTGAGCGGGTCGAACAACAGATCGGACGGCGGCAGGCCGTGGCGGTTGCAGGCAAAGTCGTGGAGGCGACGCGCCACCTCGACCTTGCGCTCAACCTCCTTCGCCATGCCCTGCTCGTCGATGGTGAGCGCGATGACGGCGGTGCCGAAGCGGCGCGCCAGCTCCATGCGCTTTGCCGCCGGCCCTTCGCCGTCCTCGAAATTGATCGAGTTCAGGATGGGTTTGCCGCCATAGAGCTTGAGCGCCGCCTCGAGCACGGGGAGCTCGGTCGAATCGATGACGAGGGGCGCGTTCACGGCGCCCCGCAGCCGCGTCACCATCTCGCTCATTTCAGCCACTTCGTCGCGGCCGACGAAGGCGGTGCAGAGATCGAGCGCGTGCGAGCCCTCCTTCGCCTGCTCGCGCGCCATCTCGACACAGCCGTCCCAGTCGCCCTTCTCCTGCAATTGGCGGAACTGCTTCGAGCCATTGGCATTGCAGCGCTCGCCGATCGAGAGATAGGCGTTCTCCTGGCGCAAGCCGACTTGGTTGTAGAGCGAAGCGATCGAGGGCAGCCAGACGCTGCTGCGGTTCTTGGGCCGCGGGCGGAAGCCGTCGGGCGCCAACCGCCGCAGCATCTGGTCGAGCGCGCGGATATGCGGCACATCGGTACCGCAGCAGCCACCGATGAGGTTGACGCCGTCCTCGCAGACGAAGCGCTCCTGCCACTGCGCGAGCTCCGCGGGGGCGAGCGGATAATGCGTGGCGCCGTTGACGAGCTCGGGCAACCCGGCATTGGGCTGAATCGAGATGAGGCCGGGCCAGTTCTCACCGAGCCACTTCACATGTTCCGCCATCTCGAGTGGACCGGTGGCGCAATTGAGCCCGAGGGCCGGCACGTCGAGCGCCTTGATGACGGTGGCGGCGGCGGCGATGTCGGCGCCGACCAGCAGCGTGCCGGTGGTCTCGACCGTCACTTGGACGAAGATCGGCGTGTCCTTGCCGGCCTCGGCGCGGGCACGCTTCGCGCCATTGACAGCGGCTTTGATCTGCAGCGGGTCCTGGCAGGTCTCGACCAGAATCGCATCGACGCCGCCGGCGACGAGGCCGCGGCACTGCACGGTGAGCGCGTCCTCGAGCGGCTGGTAGGCGATATGCCCGAGTGAGGGCAGCCGCGTCCCGGGTCCCACCGAGCCGATGACGAAGCGCGAGCGGCCGTCCTTCGGCATCGACTCGACCGCCTCGCGCGCGAGCGCGGCGGCCTGCCGGTTGAGGGCGAAGGCTTTCTCGGTGATGCCGAACTCGCCCAAGGTCACCGGCGAGCCGCCGAAGCTATTGGTCTGCACCATGTCGGCGCCAGCCTCGAGATATCCCCGATGGATCTCGCGCACGAGGTCGGGGCGGCTCTCGGAGAGAATGTCGATGCAGTTCTCGTGGCCGTGATAGTCGCGCTCGACATCGAGATGGCGCGCTTGCGCCTGCGTGCCCATGGCGCCGTCGCAGAGCAGGACCCGGTCGGAGAGATAATCGAGAATGTGAGGCATCAATGCACACCAAATAAAGGATCCCCTCTCCCCTGGCGGGAGAGGGAGGGGCCCGTCGCGTCCTTCGACGCCGCATCGCGGCGCTCAGGATGAGGGCGACGGGAGGGTGAGGGGCGCGTGCGCACGGTCTATCCGGATGCGCTTGTCGCAACCGCCCCCTCACCCCGGCCCTCTCCCGCAAGGGGAGAGGGAGAAGAGCTGCGTACGCCGATCATGTGGCAGATGGCGACGGTGAGGTCGGCGCGGTTGAGGGTGTAAAAATGGAACTCGTTGACCCCCGCCGCCTGTAGCAGGCGGCATTGCTCGGCGGCGATCGAGGCGGCGACGAGGCTCCGTGTATCGGGATCGGCATCGAGACCCTCGAACATCGGCGGCATCCAAGCGGGGATGGAGGCGCCGCACATCGCCGCCATCTTCTTCAGCCGAACGAAATTGCTGACGGGCATGATGCCGGGCACGATCGGCACTTTGAGGCCGGCCGTGGCAGCCCGGTCGAGGAAGCGGAGATAAACCTCCGGATCGAAGAAGAACTGGGTGATGGCGCGTGTGGCGCCAGCATCGACCTTGCGCTTCAGATTGTCGAGATCGAAGGCGGCACTGGGCGCCTCGGGATGAGGCTCGGGATATGCTGCGACGCTCAGCTCGAAATCGGCAACGCGGCGCAGGCCCCCGACCAGCTCCGCGGCATAGGGATAGCCTTGGGGATGCGGGCAGTAACGTCCGTCTTCCGGCGGCGCGTCGCCCCGGAGCGCGACGAGATGGCGGATGCCGGCCGCCCAATAGCGCCGCGCGATGTCGTCGATCTCGCCGCAGGCGGCGCCGACGCAAGTGAGATGCGCCGCGGGCTCGAGCCCCGTCTCCTGGCGGATGCGCAGCACGGTCGCGTGGGTGCGCTCGCGGGTCGAGCCGCCGGCGCCGTATGTGACGGAGACGAAGCGCGGCGCCAAAGGCTCGAGCCGCTTGATCGTCTGCCAGAGCTTCTGCTCCATCTCCGGCGTCTTCGGCGGCGAGAACTCGAACGAGACCAAGGGCCGAGCGCCGGCGCGAGGCTCGGCGGCAAGCAGCTGCTCGCGTTTCCCGATCATGGCGCCGCCACCACGGTCTCTTCCGGTCGCTGAGTTCCGAGGTCACTGCGGCGCCGCGCCGGCCAGAGCGTCACGGTGAGCGGATCGCAGGGCAGATGCTGCACCGGCTCCGGCTCGAGCCCGGCGGCACGGCACCAGGCGACGATCTCGGCATCGGCAAAGCCCAAGCGGCGATGGGCATGGTCGGTGCGGAGATATTCGAGCGCGTGCGGAGCGAAATCGATGATCACCAGCTTGCCGCGGGGACGCAGCACGCGCGCCGCCTCGGCGACGACCGCCGCGGGACGGTCGGCGTAATGCAGCACCTGATGGATGACGACCGCATCGAAAGAGGCGCCCGCGAGCGGCAACTGGTACATGTCGGCCTGGCGGACCGAGCAGTGGCGCAGATCGGCGCGCTCGAGATTGGCGCGCGCTACGGCCAGCATCTCGCGCGAGAGATCGACGCCGACGGCGCGCTCGACGCGCGGGGCGAAGACTTCGAGCATGCGGCCCGTGCCGGTGCCGATATCGAGGAGATCGTGGATGCCGTCGGGCGGCAGCAGCTGCAAAAGCGCCGCCTCGACCTCGTTGTCGTCGATATGGAGCGAGCGGATGCGGTCCCATTGCGCGGCATTGGTGCGGAAATAGGCCGCGGCCTGTGCGGCGCGCTGACGCTTGATCGCCTGCAAGCGCTCGCGATCGAGGGCGAGCATGGGATCGCGGCGCGGCACCAGCCCGACCAGCAGGCGACCGAGATCGCCGCGCTCGGCCAGGCGATAGAAGACCCAGTTGCCCTCGCGAAAGCGGTCCAGGAGACCGGCATCGCACAGCAGCTTCAAATGCCGCGACACCCGCGGCTGGCTCTGCCCCAGGATATCCGTCACCTCGCTTACCGTCAGCTCGCCCTCGGCGCAAAGCGCCAGCAGACGCAGCCGCGTCGGCTCCGCCGCCGCGCGCAGACCCGCCAAAAGCTCGTTCATGGGTAGAGGCCCATTCGCATAATTGTCGATATAAACATATCTTTATGTAAAACGCAAGCCCTTCGATGGCGATTGTGGCGTTGACATCTCCACAATGACCGAACTTGCCCGAGCGGGGTGCTGGCGTTTTGGCGTTAACCATGGTAGCTGCCACCCGATGCCAGCAACCGAGTAGGGTCGATCGATGCTTCACCGCCGCGCGCTCTGTATCTTCGCCGTCCTTCTCGCCGTTCTCGCCGTGACGCCGGCGCAGGCAACCGCGCCGAGCGATGCCGCCAGTTTCGTCGACGGCCTCGTCCGCGAGGGGCTCACCACGATGGGCAACAAGCAGGAGAGCCAGGACGCGAAGACCAAGCGCTTCCACGACCTGCTCGAGAGCAATTTCGACATGCCCTTGATATCGCATTTCGTCCTCGGCCGCTATTGGAACTCGGCGAGCGATCAGGATCGCCAGCAATTCACCAAGCTGTTCACCGACTATATCGTCCGCTCCTATGCGCAGCGCTTTGCCGACTACAGCGGTCAGCAAATCAAGATCACCGGGAGCCGCGGCAGCGGCAACGACACCGCGGTGCAGAGCCAGATCATCAGCCCCAATGGCGGCGAGCCCGCCAAGGTCGATTGGCGCGTGCGCAAGGAAGACCAGGGCTTCCGCATCGTCGATGTCGATGTCGAGGGCGTGAGCATGCTGATAACCCAGCGCGAGCAGTTCTCGACGGTGATGCAGCGCCAGGGCGGCGTCGCCGGGCTCAACAAAGTTCTCAAGGACAAGCTCGCCAGCGGCGACACCAGCCTCGCGGCGCCGATTTTGCCGAAGAAGTAGGAAAGAGAGTTGTCAGTTGCGAAGGGAGCTGACAACTGATAACTGACAACTTTGCTGACGGCCGAAAGCTGACAGCTCCTTAGTGCCTCGTCAACGGCTTGTAGTGAATGCGGTGCGGCTGGTCGGCGGCGGTACCGAGGCGGCGCTTGCGGTCGGCCTCGTAATCCGCGTAGTTGCCCTCAAACCAAACCACTTCGCTGTCGCCTTCGAAGGCGAGGATGTGAGTGGCGATGCGGTCCAAGAACCAGCGGTCGTGGCTGATGATGACGGCGCAGCCCGGGAATTCGAGGAGGGCCTCCTCGAGCGCGCGCAGCGTGTCGACGTCGAGATCGTTGGTGGGCTCGTCGAGCAGCAGCACATTGGCGCCGGCCTTCAGCATCTTGGCGAGATGGACGCGATTGCGCTCGCCGCCCGAGAGCTGGCCCACCTTCTTCTGCTGGTCGCTGCCGCGGAAGTTGAAAAGGCCGCAATAGGCGCGGCTCGGCATCTTGCGCCGGCCGAGATCGATCTCGTCGAGGCCGCCGGAAATCTCCTCGAAGACGCTCTTCTGCGGCGCCAGCGTGTCGCGCGACTGGTCGACATAGCCGAGCTTCACCGTCTCGCCGATACGGATCTCGCCCGCATCCGGCTTCTCCTGTCCCGTGATCATGCGGAAGAGCGTGGTCTTGCCGGCGCCGTTAGGACCGATGATGCCGACGATGCCGCCCGGCGGCAGGCGAAACGACATGTCCTCGATCAGCAGCAGCTCGCCATAGCCCTTGGCGACATGCTCGGCGGTGATGACGAGATCGCCTAACCGCGGTCCCGGCGGCAGCACGATCTGCACCGTCTCCGGTGCCTTCTCCTTGCTCTGCGCCACCAGGCTCTCATAGGCCGAGACGCGGGCCCGGCTCTTCGCTTGGCGGGCGCGCGGGCTCTGGCGCACCCATTCGAGCTCGCGCTCCAGCGTGCGCTGGCGCGCTGCTTCTTGCTTGCCCTCCTGCTCCAGGCGCTGCTTCTTCTGCTCGAGCCAGCCCGAGTAGTTGCCCTCATAGGGAATGCCGCGACCGCGGTCGAGCTCGAGGATCCAGCCCGCGACCTCGTCGAGGAAATAACGGTCATGAGTCACGGTGACGACCGTTCCCGGATATTCCGCCAAGAAACGCTGCAGCCAAGCGACGCTCTCGGCATCGAGATGGTTGGTGGGCTCGTCGAGGAGCAGCAGGTCGGGCTTCTGCAGCAGGAGGCGACAGAGCGCCACGCGGCGGCGCTCGCCGCCCGAGAGGTTGGTGACATCGGCGTCGCCAGCCGGGCAGCGCAGCGCATCCATGGCGATCTCGATGGTGCGGTCGATCTCCCAGCCATTGACCCGGTCGATCTTCTCCTGCAGCTCGCCCTGCTCTGCGATGAGCGCGTTCATCTCGTCCTCGGAGAGCTCCTCGGCAAAGCGCGCGCTCACCGCCTCGAAGCGCTCGAGCAATTCCTTGACCTCGAAGAGGCCGTCCTTGACGTTGGCGGCCACGTCCTTTTCGGGATCGAGCTGCGGCTCCTGCTCGAGATACCCCACCTTAGCGCCCTCGGCCGCCCAGGCCTCGCCGGTGAAGTCCTCGTCGAGGCCGGCCATGATGCGCAGCAGCGTCGATTTGCCGGCGCCGTTCAAACCCAGCACGCCGATCTTCGCCCCCGGCAGGAAGGACAACCAGATATCCTTCAGCACCTCACGGCCGCCGGGGTAGGTCTTGGACAAACCCTTCATCACATAGATGTATTGGTGGGCGGGCATCGAGTTCTCCGGCAGGGGATGGGACGGGCGAGTGCAGCGCGGGGCTAAACTACCGACCGCGGGCGAAACAATCGACTCGCGCGGCGAGCGAGATCTTGATTGCTGCAGTGCGGCAGAAATATTCTTCGCAGATTTGCTGAATTGTTGCCCTTAATCGGCGCATCGATCCCGCGTTTCGGGTCTTTCCGGCCTCCGGCCGTTACATGATAATGATTGTTTGTTTACCGTCCGTGTGCCGTAGATCACACTTCGCAGGTCGATAGCGGGTAGAATGGCCGGGAATCATGCGCATCCTCCTGATCACCGATACCCATCTCGCGCCTGAGGCCACGCCCTGCACCAAGAACTGGCTTGCCGCCAAGGCCTTCGCCCGGCGCTCGGGAAGCGACCTCACCATCCATCTCGGCGACATCACCTTCGACGGCATCGACAATGAGGAGCAGCATGATTTCGCGCTGGCCGCCTGCGCCGATTGGCCAACGCCGCTCCGCTTCATCCCCGGCAATCATGACGTGGGCGACAACCCGCCCGGCCCCGGCGTCGCCGCCAGCCAGCCGCTCGACCAGAAGGAGCTCTCCCGCTATTGCGACATGTTCGGCAACGACTATTGGTCGTTCGATGCCGGAGGTTGGCTGGTCATCGCCCTCGATGCGCAGCTCCTGGGGAGCGACACCCCGGCCGAGGCGGCGCAATGGCGATGGCTCGACGCCCAGCTCGACGGGTCCCGCGGCCGCCCGATTGTGCTTCTGCTGCACAAGCCGCTCTTCGCCGAGGACCCCCAAGAGGCAACGCCGCATATCCGCTACGTGCCAAAAGCGCCGCGCCTCCTGTTGCTGCAGCGTCTCGCCAAAGTCGATCTGCGCCTGGTACTGAGCGGCCATACCCACCAATACCTCGACCGCGTTATCGACGGGGTGCGCCACATCTGGGTGCCCTCGGCGGCCTTCTTCATTCCCGACGGCGCGCAGGAGCGCATCGGCGAGAAAGTGGTGGCGTTGGGCGTGCTTGATCTCGACGGCGCCGGCCATTCCTTCGACCTCGTCTGCCCCGAGGGCATGACGCAGTGGAGCGGCTCCCACCCGATCCTTTCCGAGATGGCCGCGCATAGCCGCTCGCTCAACGGCGCGCCCCCAGCCCATGCTTCCGGAGGTAATGGCGGAGCTGGTGATAAGTGAGGCCGAGCGCTTCCGCGGTGCGGCGCTGATGGAAGTGCTGCGCCGCTAGCGCCTCGGCGATGAGCTGCCGCTCCAAGGCTTCGACCTGCTGATGAAAATCGCGCGCGACGGGCGACGACGCTGCTGTCGCCGGTGCCGCCGGCCGGTGCGGCGAGGCGAAAGCGTCGAAGACGATGGCCTCGACCGGGTCCTCGGGTCGTGGCCAGCGATAGAGGCTGCGCTCCACCACGTTCTTGAGCTCGCGCACATTGCCGGGCCAGCGATAGGCCTGGAGCTCGGCCAGCGCCGCGGCGCCGAATCCCGGAAATCCCGCGCGGCCCAGCTCGCGCGCCATGGCGCGGCCGAAATGCTCGGCCAGCAGCGGAATGTCCTCGGCGCGATCGCGCAGCGGCGGGACGGTAACGACATCGAAGGCGAGCCGGTCGAGGAGATCGTGGCGAAAGCGCCCCGCCTCGGCCTCTTGCGGCAGATCGACATTGGTAGCGGCGATGACGCGGACATCGACGTGATGCACCTCGTTGCCGCCGACGCGCTCGAAGCTGCCATATTCGATGACGCGGAGGATCTTCTCCTGCACCGTCAGCGACGCGGTGGCGATCTCGTCGAGGAAGAGCGTGCCGGCATCGGCGAGCTCGAAGCGCGAGAGCCGCCGGCGCGTGGCGCCGGTGAAGGCGCCCGCCTCATGGCCGAAGAGCTCGCTGTCGAGCAGTGTCTCGGCCAGGGTCGCGCAATTGAGCTTGATGAAAGGCTTGTCCCAGCGCGGCGAGAGGTAGGTCAGCCGCGCCGCGACCAGCTCCTTGCCGGTGCCGCGCTCCCCCACCACGAGGACGGGCCGGTCGAGCGCCGCCAGCTGCGACACCTGCGCCAGCGCCGCGCGAAACGCCGGGTCTTCGCCGACCAGCGCCACCGTCGGATCTGTCTCTCGTAGTGTAGCGATTTCAGCCATTTTGATGGCGTATTTTAGTAAATAAGTGGCGCCAAATTACACCATCTGCGACGATCCAGACAAGCTCTTGGCTGTAAATCGTCGTTATTTCAGCTGGTTAGGTCGATCTCCCAAGGGTTGGCACGGCGCGTGCACAAGAGCGGCCGGGGCGGCCATCGCCCCGCCTGACACACAGGGGTGCGCGCAATGGGAATCTTTTCCCGCCTGGCCGATATCGTGAATTCCAACATCAACTCGATCCTCGATCGCGCCGAGGACCCCGAGAAGATCATTCGCCTCATCATCCAGGAGATGGAGGACACGCTGGTCGAGGTGCGCTCCTCGGCGGTGCGCACCATCGCCGAGAAGAAGGAGATCGAGCGGCGGAT
>DATJAV010000306.1:0-16428 GCA_035515835.1 Allostellaceae bacterium | reverse complement strand
CCGTGACGGAGCGCTGGATGCGCCTTGCGCCAGGCGATGAGCCGCCGGCAGGCTTGTAGTGGCGCCTCGGGATCGGCGTGCTGGAGGTCGATGCTGAGCGGGTGATGCTCGGCCGGCAGCGGCAGCCAGGGCTCGCCCGCCGTGAAGCCCGCATGCGCCACGCCAGCGCGCCACGGCAAGGGGGTGCGACTGCCGTCGCGCCCGGGGAAATGCGGGAAGGAGGCGATCCCTTGGGGATCGCGCAGCTGCTCTCGCGTCAATCGCGCTTCGGTCAGGCCGAGTTCCTCGCCCTGGTAGAGGCAGATCGTGCCCTGCAGAGATAGGAGGAGGAACAGCAACAGCCGCGCGCTCGCCGCGTGACCGGCGGCACCCCCGCCCCAGCGGCTTGCCACGCGGGCCGCGTCGTGGTTGCTGAAGGCCCAGCAGAGTCCATCGCCGCTCCCGGCTTCGGCGATCTCGCCCAGCGCGCGGCCGAGCGTGCCCGCGGCATCGCCGCCGCGCATGGGCCGAAGCGTGTAGCCGAGGTGCAGCCCCTCCGGCCCGGTCCGCCGCTCAATCCGCTCATAGGCGCCTTCTTGGCTCGAGAACTCGCCGAGGAGCAGCGTGCCGGGTCGCGCATCGGCGAGCGCGCGCAGGCGCGTCAGCAAGGCCGGCGGCTCCGGCCGCATCATGTCGTAGAGATGGTGCTGCAGCGCGAACGGCTTGACCGCGGTGCGGTTGGGCGGCGTCCGTGGCGGATTGTCGGTGAGCGCCGGGTCATGCAGAAGGAAATCGATGGCATCGAGGCGAAAGCCGTCGACGCCCCGCGCGAGCCAGAACCGCGCTACCTCGAGCAGCGCCTCCGTGACCTCGGAATGGCGCAGATTGAGGCTCGGTTGGCTCGCGAGAAAGTGATGCAAATAGTATTGCCGGCGCTGCGGTTCCCAGCGCCACGCCGGGCCGCCGAAGACCGAGAGCCAATTGTTGGGCGCCGCGCCATCGGCCTTGGCGTCCGCCCAGCAATACCAATCGGCATGCGCGCCATCGCGCGAGGCGCGGCTCGCCGCAAACCAGCGATGCTCATCGGAGGTATGGCCGCAAACGAGATCGATGATGACCTTGAGGCCGAGGGCATGCGCCCGCGACAGCAGGCGATCGACATCGCTCAGCGTACCGAACACCGGATCAACGGCACCATGGTCGGCGACGTCGTAGCCGAAATCGCGCATCGGCGAGCGGAAGAAGGGCGAGAGCCAGATCGCGTCGACGCCCAGCGAGGCAATGTAATCGAGCTTTGCCGTCACCCCCGGCAGATCGCCGACGCCATCGCCATCGCTGTCAAAGAAACTGCGGGGATAGACTTGGTAGATGACCGCACCGGACCACCATTGCCGGTTTTGCATGCTCGTCCTTTTTTCGCCCGCGCGACCGAACGCATCTTACCACTTCGGATATCCTCCGGAAGGGTTGCGAAACGGTGAACAGGAGGACGACGACGGAGGACAAGGAATGGCTTTCCTGCCTGGTCCCGCTGCAAAAAGGCAAGGTTTGACCCCCCGCCCCCGCGTCGCGCGCGGAAAGAGGGAGAGTTTCTACGTCAAGGATGGACGCGGCCCGCCAGCCGGCGACGCTTCACTGCTTCGGGGCCGCGGGACTGGTGCTCGTGCCGCTCGCCGGTGCTTGACCCTGATTGATCTGCGACAGCTCCTGTTGGTTGAGCTGATTGGCGATGTTGTCGTCGGGCGTGCTCTTCGACGCTGCGCTCTGCCGCGCCTTGTGACGGACCGGCTTGGCCTGGGCGTGCGACACGCCCTGCGGGGCCGATTGGGCGCTGGGCGTCGGCGCGTTGGTTTGCGCTCCCGCCGGTAGAACCGCGGCGAGCAGGGCGATAACGGAGAAACCACCGAGAATATGTCTCATCGGGGCGTCCTTTCCCGTTGGAGTTTCGTCCGATAAACATCGGGAAAGCCGGCGATGTTCCGGTCCGGCGGCCCACTCAGGAGCGCTCCTATGGAGAACGGCTTCACTCTTTATGGCAGCTTCACCTCGAGCTCGACCTATAAGCCGATGCTGTTCCTGGCGCTGGCGCGGCTGCCGCTCTTCTTCCGCACCGTCAATCTAAAGACCGGGGCGCAGAAGCTGCCCGACTATCTCGCCGTCAATCGCTATGCCCAGGTGCCGGCGCTTCGTTACCGCGGCCTCACCATCGTGCAATCGAACGTCATCCTCGACTATCTCGCGCGGACGACAGAACGCTTCGAAGGCACGAGCGAGCAGGAGCGCTGGCGGGCGCGGGAGTGGCTCTCCTGGGAGGCGGACGCCATCACCAATATCGCGCGCGTGCGGCACGCCGCCCGTTTCCGACCGGTCGAGCCGCCGGTTCTGGAGCGCTTCCGCGCCCTCGCCGAGGAGGCGCTGGGTTTCCTCGATCATAGCCTCGAAGGCCGGCCATGGCTGGTGGGCGAGACCTGCACCATCGCCGATATCGGCTGCTTCGGCCGCATGGTGTTCATGGCCGAAGGCGGCTTCGACATTGCCCGCTGGCCCAAGGTCGAGGCCTGGGCCAATCGCCTCAAGGCGCTTCCGGGCTTCGCGCTTCCCTACGATCTCATTCCGAAAAAGGACTGCGAGATCGCCGGCGGCTGATGTCAATCTGCGTCCCTGCCGTCCATGCCGGCGTTCCGCCGGGCGCGAGCGACGAGGTCGCCGACGATGGGGCCGAGCAGTGCGGGGTCGGCAACTTGATCGACGTTGGGACCGCGATGCCAGCCCTCCATCACGGCAAGGATGCCGCCGCCCGCCTCGAAGACGCGGCCCGTCACTTCGCGCGATTGGAGGCTGGCGAGCCAGACGACGATAGGCGCCACGAAGCGCGGATCGCGTCGCGCCAGCGCCTCGGGGCTGTGCGAGCGCAGGCCCTCGGTCATGCGCGTCTGCGCATGCGGCATGATCGCGTTGACGGTGATGCCATAACGCCGCAGTTCGCGCGCGGCGATGATGGTGAGCGCCGCGATCCCCGCCTTGGCGGCGCCGTAATTCGCCTGCCCGGGATTGCCGAAAAGGCCGGAGCTCGAGGAGGTGTTGATGATGCGCGCATCGACCGGAGCGCCCAGGGCCTTGCTGCGGTCGCGCCAATAGGCGGCGGCGTGACGGCTTGCGGCAAAGCTGCCCTTCAGATGGACAGCAATGACCGCATCCCATTCCGCCTCGGTCATATTGACGAGCATGCGGTCCCGGAGAATGCCGGCATTATTGACCAGCACGTCGAGCCGGCCGAATTCGCCGACGGCATGATCGACGAGGCGCTTGGCGCCGTTCCAATCGGCGATGTCGTCGCCATTCACCACGGCGACGCCGCCCGCGGCGCGGATCGCCGCGACCACGCCCGAGGCGGGCGACGCGTCTCGGCCGGTGCCGTCCGCGGCCGCGCCGATGTCGTTCACCACCACCTTGGCACCTTCGGCCGCCAGCATGAGCGCGTGCTCGCGGCCGATGCCGCGGCCGGCGCCGGTGACGATGGCGACGCGTCCCTCGCAGAGCTTGGTCATGGGCTCTCCCCTCTCTCGGTTTCGCCGGAAGATGCCGCGGCCGGCGCCGATCGTCGAGAGCAGGCCTCCTTACTGCGCTGAGCGAGGCGCAGATCCTGTGCTATGGTCCGCCGCATGCAGACGCGGCGGCAGGCGATCCTCGGAGCGTTGACGCTCGTGCTGGCGAGCCGCGCCGCGCGCGCCGGCGGTCGTCGCCCGGCAGACGAGCTCGATATCGGCATCAGCCAGTATCCCGGCACATTTCACCCAATGGTCGATCCCTCCGTAGCGGCCTCCTATGTGCTGGGTATGGCGCGTCGGCCCCTCACCGTTTTCGATGCCAAGTGGCAGGTGGTCGCCATGCTGTGCACCGAAGTGCCGACCATCGAGAACGGGCGCGCCGTGCCGTTCGATCTGCCGGACGGCAAGCGCGGCATCCGGCTCACCCTGAGCTTGCACCCCGGCGCGCGCTGGGGCGACGGCGTGCCCGTCACCACCAAGGACGTGCTCTTCACCAACGAGGTCGGAAAGAATCCACTGAGCGGCATCGCCGACGCCGATCTCTTCCGCCGCATCATCAGCATCGATGTGAAGGACGACAAGACCTTCACCGTGACGCTGAACAAGCTGACTTATGACTACAGCGCCTCGCTCGCCGATTTCGAGGTTCTGCCGGCGCATCTCGAGCGCGCCGCCTTCAGCGATCCGGCGCAGTACCACAACCGCACCCTCTACGACAGCGACCCCGCCAATCCCGGGCTCTATTTCGGTCCATATCGCATCACCGAGGTCGAGGCGGGATCCCATATCGTGCTGGAGCGCAATCCGACCTGGTGGGGAAAGGCGCCAGCCTTCCGCCGCATCGTCATCTGGACGATCGAGAACTCGGCGGCGCTCGAGGCCAATCTGCTGGCGGGCGGCATCGACATGGTGGCCGGCGAAATCGGCTTCACGCTCGACCAGGCGCTCGCCTTCCAGAAGCATCATGGCGACGAATACGACATTACCTACAAGCCGACCCTGATCTACTCGCACATCGACTGCAATCTCGACCACCCGATTCTCGCCGACCAGCGCGTACGGCAGGCGCTGATGTACGGCATCGATCGCGAGGCGATCAGCCAGCAGCTCTATGACGGCCGCCAAATCGTCGCCGACAGCTTCGTGCCGCCTCTCGACTGGGTCTATTCCAAGGAGGTGCCACATTACGCCTATGACCCGGCCAAGGCGCGGGTCCTCCTCGAGGCGGCGGGCTGGCATGCCGGGGGCGACACCATGCGCCGCAATGCCGCCGGCCATCGCCTGGCGCTCGACCTCTCGATGGGCGCTGGCAATCACGGCCTCGATCTGGTCGCGCAGGTCTTCCAGAGCCAATGGCGCGAGATCGGCATCGAGGTGCATATCAAGGCGGAGACGCCCCGCACGCTCTTCGGCGAGACCATGCGCAACCGAAAATTCGACCTTGCCTTCTATGCGTGGGTGAGCGCCCCCGAGAACGACCCCCTGACCACGCTCCGCTCCGACCAGGTCCCGAGCCAGGCGAACGGATTTTCCGGCCAGAATTATCCGGGCTTCCGCGACCCCGAGGCGGACCGTCTGGTCAACGCCATCGAGATCGAGCTCGAGCGCCCGCGCCGAGCCGAGGAATGGCACGAGCTTCAGGCGCTTTATGCCGAGCAGCTGCCGGCGCTGCCGCTCTTCTTCCGCTCCAATCCGTTTATTCTGCCGAAGTGGCTGAAGGGCGTGACCCCGACCGGCCATCAATATCCCTCGACGCTGTGGGTCGAGGACTGGTACGTCGAGGCGCGATCGTGAAGGGGGGCGTCGGAGGGGCAGCGCGATGATGCGCTTCGTGGCCGCGCGCCTGACGCAAGTGGTGGCGGTTTCCGCCGTCATGTCCTTTCTCATCTATGCCCTCATCGGTTTGATGCCGGGCGATCCCATCGATCTCATGCTGAGCGGCGATCCGCATCTGACGGCCGCGGACGTCGCCCGCTTGAAGGCGTTGCGCGGCCTCGATCAGCCGCTCGGCAAGCGTTATCTCGCCTGGGCCGAGGCGGCGCTCTCGGGCGATCTCGGCTATTCGCGCCTCTATCACAAGCCGACCACCGAGGTCATGCTGCCGCGGCTCGGCAACACCGCGGTGCTGATGGGGACGAGCTTCGTGCTGGCGCTCGCCATCGCGCTGCCGCTGGGCGCGCTCGCGGCGCGCCGGCCGGGCTCGCTGCTCGACACCATCGTCAATTTCGTCAGCTTCGCCGGCATATCGGTGCCCTCCTTCTGGCTCGCGCTCATTCTCATTCTCGTCTTCGCCGTGACGCTCGGCTGGCTTCCCGCCGGCGGCATCGCCACGGTCGGCGATGGCGGTTTCGCCGATCGGCTCGACCATCTGGTGCTCCCGGTCGCGACGCTGACGCTCGCCAGCATCGGGGGATATCTTCGTTTCATGCGCGGCGCGATGATCGAGGCGCTGCGCCAGGATTACGTCCGGACGGCGCGGGCCAAGGGCGCCGGTGCGGCCCGCGTTCTCTGGGCGCACGCGCTCCGCAACGCGATCATTCCCGTCATCACCATCATCGCCCTCTCCTTCGGGTCGCTGTTCTCGGGCGCTCTCGTCACGGAACGGATGTTCGCTTACCCCGGGATGGGCGGGCTCATTTACGATGCGATCCTCGGCAACGACTTCAACGTGGCGCTGGCGGCGCTGCTCTTCGCTACGGTGCTGGTGCTGCTCTCGAACCTTGCCGCCGACATCGCCTACGCGGCCACCGATCCCAGGATCACCTACCGATGAATCTGTGGCGGCGCGCGCTCGCCGATCGCCGCGTCGCGCTGAGCGGCGCGCTGCTGCTGGTGCTGGCGCTCGCGGCGGCGCTGGCGCCGCTGGTGGCGGCACTCACCGGCGCCAGTGCCTATAAGGTCGATCTCTACCATCTCCTCGCGGCGCCCTCGCTCCGCCACCCGCTGGGCACCGACGAGATCGGCCGCGACCTGCTGCTGCGGCTCCTCGACGGCGGACGGGTCTCGCTGCTGGTCGGCATCACCGCGGCGCTGACGGCAGCCTTGCTCGGCACCGCTATTGGTCTCGTGGCAGGCTATCGCGGCGGCCGGCTCGATGCGGCGTTGATGCGCTTTACCGACGGCGTCATCGCGCTCCCCATCCTGCCGCTGCTGATCATCCTCGCCGCGATCGATTTGAAGAAGCTCGGTCTTCCCCAAGCCATCGTCCAGTCCGAGTCGGTGAGCCTCTACCGCATCATCGTGCTCGTGGCGCTCTTCGGCTGGACCACGGTGGCGCGACTGGTGCGGGGCGCGGCGCTGTCGCTGCGCGCCCAGGATTTCGTCCGCGCCGCGGTCGCCTTGGGCGCCAGTCCGCGGCGGATCATGCTGGTCCATATCCTGCCGAACCTCGCCTCGTCGATCATCGTCGCGACCACGCTCTCGGTCGGAAACATCATTCTTCTGGAATCGGTGCTGAGTTTCCTCGGCCTCGGCATCTCGCCGCCCTTGGCGAGTTGGGGCAATATGCTGACCGGCGCCCAGGAGACCATCAGCCGCGCGCCGCAGCTCGCGATCTATCCCGGCCTCTTGATCTTCGTCACCGTCATCGCCTGCAATTTCCTCGGCGACGGACTGCAAGAAGCGCTGGATCCGCGCGGCTCAACGCGACGCCCATCGCAATAGGACGCGATCGCCGGTCCGAAACACGACCGGACCGCAGTCGGCGAGGGCCGAGGCGTGCGCAGCCGTCGTCAGCAGAAAATCGACGCGATAGGCGCTCCGGCCGGCGCAGCCCTCGGCGAAGATGGCCTTGCGAAATTCCATGCGGCGATACCATTCCTGGATCTCGGGGTCGGTGGTCGGATCGAACTTCCAGGTGACCAGCATGGGATGGCCGGTGCGCCGCTCGAAATCGAGGAAGTCAAAATCGAGCGCGGGATCGATCAGCACCAGGGCATCGGCCGGCGCGTTGGCGCGAAGATAATGGGCAAGCGCCCGTTTCTCCGGAGCTTGGGACGCTTGCCCCTCGATCTCGTCGACGACGCGGGTCGCGGCATCGAGCAGGAAGGCGGGCATGACCAGGGCCAACGCAATGACGCGCAGCCCCGGCCATTGCCCGCGCAGGAGACGGACGAGCGCCGCGAGCGCCGCGGCGAGCCAAAGCAGCAGTAGCAGGGCCGCCGGTCGAAAGAGATAGAATTTTCCGAGCACGCCGGTCCGGCGATCGACGAAGGACGCGGCCAGCGCGGCCACGAGATAGCCGATCAAGAGAGCAAGCCAGAGCGCGAGGCGTCGGAGCCTCGTTTCCTCGCCAAGGTGCATCATGACCAGCGCAGCGACAAGCATGCCGACCGCGAGCAGATATCCCTCGAGCCAGTGATCGCGGAAGCTCGGCCAATCGATGAACGGCGCCATGTGGTGTGGGGCGCGGATGAAGGAATAGAGAATGTCGGGCGTGGGCAGGCTCGGATCGGGCGCGGGCACAGCAAAACGCGACCAGGCGATCCAGCCGAGGAGCGGCGCCACCAGCAGAGAGAAGACGCCGGAGACGGCCAGCGCCGAGCGGAGCGCACGCGGCTCCTCGATGACCGCCAGCAGCATCGCCGCGCCGAACCAGAAGATGCCGACCAGGAAATGGAAGTAGGTTGCGGCGGCAAAGAGCAGCGCCGCGCCGAGGCGCTTCCCGTCGAGGGTCAGGACGAGGCCCGCGATGACGAGCACGTAGGCGGGCACTTTGGCCTCGGCGCCGCCGAAGAGCCACTCGCCGCCGAAGAGCGTCTGGCCGAGCAGCGCAAAGATGACGACGGCGAGGATGGCATCGAGCGCCCTAAGGCCGAGTCGGCGAAAGAGCGCAGCAAGAGCTGCCGCATATGCGAGCGCGGCGAGAGAGCGGGCGATGACCTGCGCCCCGGCGAAGCCCGCCAGCGCCACGAGCGCGCCCAGCAGATGATCGGCGAGGAAACGATGGTGTGAGCTGTCGAAGACGGCGGTATCGGCCGGGGCCGCGCTCACCCTCTGGAGCGCCAATTGGAAATAGTTCTCCTCATTGTCCGACAGCACGCCGTCGGGCGGCATGAGACAGAGGAGAACGAGAAAGAGCGCGGCGACGGCGGCGGCGTTACGGCCGAGGCGCGCGGCGCCGGCCATGGCGTTTGGCGTCAGGCGGCCTTCGCCAGCACGCGCTCGACGAGCCGCGCCCAATAGCTGGCGCCGATCGGCAGGATCTCGTCGTTGAAGTCGTAATGCGGATTGTGGAGACCGGCCGCCTTGTCGCCGCCGCCGTTGCCGATGAAGACGTAGGCGCCGGGCTTCGCCTGCAGCATGAAGGCGAAATCCTCCGAGCCCATGGTCGGCATCAGCGTGCGGTCGACATTGGCCGCGCCCACGACCTCGGCGGCGGCCTGCGTGGCGATCTCGGTCTCGGGCGCGCTGTTGACCGTGGGCGGATAGCGCCGCTCGTAGCGCACCGCGACGCTCGCCCCCATGCCGCTCGCGACGCCTTGAGCGATACGGCGGATAGCGGCTTCCATCGCGTCCTGCACCTCCTTGCGGAACGAGCGCGTCGTCCCGCGCAGCACCACCTCGTCGGGGATGACGTTCCAGGTGTCGCCGCCATGGATCTGCGTCACGCTGACGACGGCGCTCTCGAGCGGATGCGTGTTGCGGCTGGTGATGGTCTGGAGGCCGGTGGCGATCTGCGCCGCGGCCACCACGGGATCGATGCCGAGATGCGGCAGCGCCGCATGCGTGCCCTTCCCCGTCACGGTGATCTCGAAGATGTCGAAGGACGCCATCATCGGCCCGGGGCGCGTGGCGAATTTGCCGGCCGGCATGCCGGGCCAGTTGTGCATGCCGAAGACCGCTTCCACCGGGAACTTCTCGAAGAGGCCCTCTTCCACCATGACGCGTCCGCCGCCTTCGTTCTCCTCGGCTGGCTGGAAGATGAAATGCACGGTGCCGGCGAAATTGCGCGTCTCCGCCAGATAGCGCGCGGCGCCCAGCAGCATCGTCGTATGCCCGTCATGGCCGCAGGCATGCATCTTGCCCGGCGTCTTCGAGGCATAGGCGACGCCGCTCTTCTCGTGGACATGGAGCGCGTCCATGTCGGCGCGGAGAGCGATCGCGCGCTGACCCGGAGCATTGCCCTTGAGCGTGGCGACGACGCCGGTGCCGGCGAGGCCGCGATGGACATCGAGGCCGAACTCCGTGAGCCGCCGCGCGACGAATTCCGCCGTCTCTTTCTCCTCGAAGGCGGTCTCGGGATGGGCGTGCAGCTCATGCCGCCAGGCGGCCAGGTCCTTGTGGTAGTCGGCGATGCGGTTGACGATCGGCATGGGCGCGCTCCTCCGCCGGCGATGCTAGCGGAGCGCGCGACGCGGTTTCAACCGACGCGCTCGACCGGCGGCAGATGCCAACCGATCACGACAACCAGAATGCGACCTCGCGCAACGCGGGGCCGCTCGCGAAGCGCTGCTGCCAGCGGTCGTCGGCCTCGTTGCCGTCGAAATGCGGCTGCCCCTTCCGCTGCGCCTGGTCATAGAGCCATTTGTAGTGGCCATAGACGCCCATGATGTTCACCGCATATTCCTCGGCAAGGCCTTTGGCACCCTTGATGATGACGAGATTGTCGTCGTTCTTGCTGCTCGCCTTGGGACCGAGATTGTGCGAGCCGGTCATGACCACGGGGTCCTCGCCGAAAGGATCGATGACCACGACCTTGCTGTGAATCATCACGCGGTTGTACTGGAACTCCTTGTCGAACCAGCCGCTCTTCTCGGTGAGGGACGCGGGGAGAATGGTATCGATCGCGGCCGGCGGCAGCTGCTGGCCCTGATGCGTCATCTTGATCAGCGGCTTCTTGCCGCCGCCCGGATCCTGGTTGACGATGCCGTGGATAAAGAGCCTTTGTGGATCGAGCTCGAGGATGGCGTTGAGCAGCGTCTCCTGCGGGCCGGGATTGAACATCAGGAAGAGCACGCTCTCCTTGGCCGCATCGATGAGTACGCGGGCATCGTCGAGATCGACGAAGTTGTCGACGGGCGCGTTCCATGCGGTGACGGCGACGCCACCGACCTTCACCGTCGCATGCGTCGAGGCGGCGGTGGCGAGGCCCGCGGGATAGGTGGCGCCCGCGTCCTTCAAATCCTCCCAGCGCTGACGGTAGGCGGCGGCAAGCGCCGGACTCCGGATCAAGACGCCGTTGTTCACTTGCGTGCAGAGCCCGGTCACGGTCCAGTTCGTGCTGCCGGTCCAGAGGCTTTCGGGCTGGCCCTGCGGGTCGCAGAAGATGACGAATTTGTTGTGGGCGAAATGCGGACTCTTCACCAAACGGTCATGGATGTTGACGCTCGAGTTCAACCGCAGCTCCTTGCGCGCCGCCGCGTTCTCGTCTGCCTCGCCCGATTTGTAGGCGCCCGAACCCAGCAGCAAGTTGCACTTGCCGCCGATCGCCTTCAGCCAACCGATGAGCTCGGGATCGTTGAGCTCGTAGAGCGCGGCATAGATCTGGTTACCACTTTGTTGCACCTGTTGCAGCAGCGTGAAAAGCCCCATCATCAGCTGGCCGCCCAGGAAAGTGCGGTTGGCGGCATCCGTCGTCTGCAGATTGGATTGCAGGCTCTTCTTGTTGGGGTTTTGCCGCGCCAGCCACTGCGCGGGAACGATGCCGCGGTTGAACCAGGCCTCGAAGCCCGGCGTCTTTCCCGTCGCGACGGTGACGGCGTCGCTCCAGTCGCTCTGGCCTTGCGCCGATTTCTCGAGATCGCCCGGTTTGCGGTTGGCCGGATCCACCGGACCCAGCATCGGCGTCACGCGGTAGCGAAGCGTCTCGCCCGGTTTCGCCTCGAAATCGGACCAGATGAAGCGCTGGATCGGCCAGAACGTGCTGGGCTGCTCGTCGCCGTCCTTGTGCGTCTCGCCTTTGAAGCCGACCCATGTATTGACGAAGCTCGTCGCTCTCGCGCCATCGACCTGACGCTCGAGCGCAAAACCGACGCAGTTGGCGATGGACGCGTCGGTCCGCCACACCACGGTCGCGGTGTCGCAGTTCGAGAATGCACGGATCTTGGTCGCGGGCATGGTCGGCCTTTCGGTGTAGGGGTTTGGGCGTGCGACCATCGTCCATCGATCCGACGCCGAATGCAACAGAAAGTTGTCCACAGCCCCGGCGCTCAGGGCGCGCCCGGCAACCGTCCCTCCTCCACCCCGTGGCAAGCGACGAGCGTCTCGTCGTCGGCGCGGAGCTCCGGCCGCTCGGCGCGGCAGCGGGCATTGGCGAAAGGACAGCGCGGATGGAAGGCGCAGCCCGAGGGCGGATCGATCGGGCTCGGCACTTCGCCGGCGACCGGCTCGCGCGCGCGGCCGGACATGGCGAGGTCCGGGATCGTCGCCAGCAGAAGGCGCGTATAGGGATGGCGCGGCGCGGCGAAGAGCCGCGCCGTCGCTGCCTTCTCGATGAGCCGGCCAAGATACATGACGCCGACCGTGGTCGAGACGTGATGGACGACGGCGAGATTGTGCGAGATGAAGAGAAAAGTGAGGCCGAGCGCGCGCTGCAGGTCCTTCAAGAGGTTCAGGATCTGCGCTTGCACCGAGACGTCGAGCGCGGAGGTCGGCTCGTCCAGGACGAGGAAATCGGGCGTGGCCGCGATGGCGCGGGCGATCGAGATGCGCTGGCGCTGGCCGCCCGAGAATTCGTGCGGATACTTGTCGCCGTCGGCGGGCGCCAGCTTCACTTGCGTCAGGAGGGCGTCGACGCGCGTATCGAGGTCACTCCGTCCCATGGCGATGCCGTGCGTGCGCAAGGGCTCGGCAATGATGTCGCGGACGCGCCAACGCGGATTGAGACTGGCGTAAGGGTCCTGGAAGATCATCTGCATGCGGCGGCGGAAGGGCTGGCGCTCCGCGCGGGTCGTCAGCGTCGCCATGTCGACGCCGTCGAAGAGCACGCGGCCTGCTGTCGGCGCATGAAGACCCACGATCACGCGCGCCACCGTCGATTTGCCGCAGCCGCTCTCGCCGACGAGGCCGAAGGTCTCGCCGCGGCCAATGCTGAAATCGACGCCGTCCACCGCTTTCAGCAGGCGCCGGCCGCGCCGCTCGAGCATTCTGTTGAGGAGCGGCGGCGACACGTCGAAATGGCGCACTAGGCCCGCCACCGACACGAGCGGCACCTCAACCATGAGCGGTCTTGCGCGACGGCGCGTGCAGCCAGCACGCCACCGTGGCGTTGCCGGCCGGCATCAGCTCTGGTCGCTCGACCCGGCAGCGGGCGAACACCTGGGGACAGCGCGGATGGAAGGCGCAGCCCGAGGGTATCTCGGAGAGCCGCGGCATCGTGCCCTCGATCTGGCGCAGGCGCTCGACCCTCTCGCCGAGAGAGGGAATGGCCGCCATCAGGCCGGCGGTGTAGGGATGCTGCGGGCGCATCACCACGTCGCGCACCGGGCCCAGCTCGACCAGGCGGCCGGCATACATGACGGCGACGCGGTGCGCCGTCTCGGCGATGACGCCCATGTCGTGCGTCACCAGCATCACCGCCATGCCGTGCTCGCGCGTCAGCCGCTTCAAGAGCTGAATGATCTGCGCCTGGATCGAGACGTCGAGCGCGGTGGTGGGCTCGTCAGCGATGACGAGGCGCGGATTGCCGGCGAGCGCCAGCGCGATCACCACGCGCTGGCGCATGCCGCCCGAGAATTCATGCGGGTAGTGGTCGATGCGCTGCTCCGGCGCAGGAATGCCGACTTCCTGCAGCAGCGCCAGCGCGCGGCGGCGCGCCGCGGCGCGGTCGAGCGCGAGATGGGTCCGGATCGTCTCCTCGAGCTGGCGGCCGACGGTAAAGAGCGGATCGAGGCTGGTCAGCGGATCCTGGAAGATGGCGCCGATCTCCTTGCCCCGGATGCGCCGCATCGCCTCGCCCGAGAGGTCGTCGATGCGCCTTCCGTCGAACAAAATGCGCCCCCCGGCGATGCGGCTCGGCGGCTCCAGCAGCCCGATGATGGCGGAGCCGGTGATCGACTTGCCGGCGCCGCTTTCGCCCACCACGCCCAGGACCTCGCCCGGCGCGATCGCGAAGGAAACGTCGTCGATCGCGGTGAGAAGGCCGCGGCGCGTCGGGATCTCGATCCGGAGATGCTCGACCTCGAGCAGGGCCGCCGGCATCAGCGCAGCTTCGGATTGAGCGCGTCCCGCAACCAGTCGCCGAGCATGTTGACGGCCAGCGCCAGGCCGGCGAGCGCGATCGCGGGATAGAGCAGCATCCAGCGCCACTCGCCGGAGAAGATGAAATCGTCGCCGACGCGGATGAGCGTGCCGAGCGAGGGCTCGGTCACCGGCAGGCCCAGGCCGAGAAAGGAGAGCGCCGCCTCGGTCTGGATGGCGAAGGCGAGATTGAGTGTCGCGATCACCAGCACGGGCCCCATGGCGTTGGGCAGGACATGGCGCCAAGCGATGAGCGCCGGGTGGACGCCGGTGACGCGCGCCGCCTGGACATATTCCTTGGCGCGCTCGACCATGGTCGAGCCGCGTACCGTCCGCGCGAACTGCACCCAGGTCGCGCTGGCGATGGCGAGTACGATGACATAGGGCGCAATCCGGTCCTGTTGGGCGTGCGGCAGTAGGGCGCGGGCGATGCCATCGACCAGGAGCGCGATCAGGATGACGGGGAAGGAGAGCTGCACATCGGCGATGCGCATGATCACGGTATCGATCCAGCCGCCGGCATAACCCGCCAGCAGGCCCAGCGCGATGCCGAGCGCCATAGCCAGCAGCACCGCCGCGACGCTGATGCCGAGCGACGTCCGCATGCCGTAGAGAATGGCGGACAGCATGTCGCGGCCCTGATCGTCGGTGCCGAGCGGATAGGACCAGTCGCCGCCCGCTTGCCAGGCGGGCGGATCGCGCGCGTCGAGCAGGTTGAGGCTGGCGGCGTCGTAGGGATTGTGGGGTGCGATGAGCGGCGCCAGCAGCGCCGCCAGCACCAGGATCGCGGTGATCGCCGCGGCGACGACCGTCACCGGCGAGCGGCGAAAGCTCCGGAAGAGATCGCTGTCCCGGAGCCGGTGGCGCAGGCCGGCGCTGAGCGCCGCCGTTTCAGAAGCCATGCGCGCCCGCCGCGGAACGATCGATCCTGAGCCGCGGATCGACGACGTAATAGAGGATGTCGACGATGAGGTTGATCAGCACGAAGAAGAACGAGACCAGCACCAGATAGGCTGCCATCACGGGAATGTCGGCGAAATTGATGGCTTGCACGAGGAGGAAGCCCATGCCCGGCCACTGGAAGACCGATTCCGTGACGACCGCGAAGGCGATGATCCCGCCGAGCTGAAGGCCGGTAATGGTGATCACCGGCACGAGCGTGTTCTTGAGTGCATGGCCGAGATTGACGATGCGATCGGGGAGGCCGCGCGCGCGGGCGAATTTGATGTAGTCGGTGCGCAGCACTTCGAGCATCTCCGCGCGAACGAGGCGCATGATGAAGGTCGCCTGCAGCAGCGCCAGCGTGATCGCGGGCAGGATCAGCGACTTGATGCCGGAGAGCGTGAGAAAGCCGGTAGCCCAGCCGCCGAGTTGCACGACATCGCCCCGGCCGAAAGAGGGCAGCCAGCCGAGCGCCACCGAGAAGAGGAGGATGAGGAGAATGCCGGTGAGAAAGACCGGCAGCGAGACACCCACCAGCGACAATGCCAGCAGCAGCCGCGCCGCGCGGCCGTCGCGGTGGAGCCCGGTATAGACGCCGAGCGGCAGACCAAGCGCCAGCGCAAGAAAGGCCGCCGTGAAGCTGAGCTCGAGCGTCGCCGGCAGCCGCTCGGCGATGATGGCGCCGACGGGCCGCGCATATTGATAGGAGATGCCGAAATCACCGCGCAGCGCGCGGCCCACGAAATGCAGGAATTGCACCGGCACGGGGTCTTCGAGGCCCAGCGCCTGGCGGAGCTTCTCCCGGTCCTGGAGCGAGGTGTCCTGCCCCACCATGTTGTTGACGGGGTCGCCGACGAAGCGGAAGAGCAGGAAGGCGAAGAGCGCCACGGTGAGCATAACGGCCACCGACTGCGCCAGGCGACGAAGGACGAAAGCGATCATGAGCCGACTCCGCGCGCAAGGTCGCGCTCGTCGACGGACATGGCGTGGCTCCCCGCGCTCGCGGCTTCAGCCGCGGAGGATATGCCGAGTCGTCAGGGTGTCAATCGTCGCGCGTCGGCGCCGGCTCGGTCAGGAGCAGAGGCGCGGGACGCCGTGCCGCTTCCGCGCGCAAGCGCTCGATGACGCCACGGCGGTAGATGGGATCGATGATCACACGATCCAGATCGATCTCGTCATCCCCAAGCCGCGTGTTGTCGCTGCCGGTCATCGCCCCTCCGTCAGGTCAACAAATAAGGAGTAGCGCAACGATGGACCAAAGAAATCGACGGTTCATTCGGCAGGGCTGGGGAAAAGGCTGTTGATATCCCCGTTGACGAGGAGTGAGCGCCCGTCCTCGGCGCCCATGCGATCAAGGAGTTGTCGTGGGCGCCGCGACAGATTGTCGCGGTCTGCGCGGGTCAGGTCGAGGAGCGCGACAAGCCGTCCGTTTGACTCGGTCGACCGGGCGGACGGATAGTAGCCAGCCATCGAACCGGAGGGACGCACGTCATGCCGCTGGGCAACTCAGCCGCTAGCCGCGACATTGCCTACCATCTGCATCCCTATACGCATCTGAAGAAGCACGAGAGCGACGGCCCGCTGATGATCACCGCGGGCCGCGGCATCCATGTCTTCGACGACAGCGGCAAGGAATACATCGAAGGCATGGCCGGCCTCTGGTGCACTGCGCTGGGTTTCGGCGAGCAGCGGCTCGTCGACGCGGCGACGCGGCAGATGCAGAAGCTCCCCTACTACCACATCTTCAACCACAAATCGCACGAGGCGGCGGCCGAGCTGG
>DATJAV010000305.1:0-2642 GCA_035515835.1 Allostellaceae bacterium | reverse complement strand
TTTCCCGATCGCCGAGCGGCTCGGCGTCTACCCGCTGCCGTTGGCGGCGGCGGCGCTCTTCGGTCTTCTGACGACGCTCGCCTTCGCGCTCTGGCCGCTGGCGGCGGCGCGCGAGGTGCCGGCGGCGAGCCTCTTCCGCAGCCTCGTCGATCCTGCGCCGCAGCGACCGCGCTTCGGCTACATTCTCGCCACCGCCGCAGCGGGCCTCGCGCTCGCCGGGCTCGGCATCGTCACCGCGAGCGACCGCGTCACCGCTTTCTGGTTCATTGTGGGCGCGCTGGGCGCGCTGGTCGCCTTCCGCCTCTTGGCGGCGTTGCTGGTGCTGGGGGCGCGCCATGCCGGGCGACCGCGTCACCCCGGCCTTCGGCTGGCGCTCGCCAATCTCCACCGGCCCGGTGCGCCCACCGCCGGCATCGTCGCTTCGCTGGGGCTCGGCCTTACCGTTCTGGTCGCGATCGCGCTCGTCGAAGGAAATGTCGCCGACACCATCGATGAGCGCCTGCCAGAACGCGCTCCCTCCTTCTTCTTCATCGACATCGAGCCCGACCAGGCGGCGGCGTTCGACGCGCTCGTCTCCGCGATGCCCGGCGTCACCCGGCTCGAGCGCGTGCCGAGCCTCCGCGGCCGCATCACCAGAATCAACGGCGTCCCCGTCGAACAAGCGCATATCTCGCCCGACGCGCGATTCATCGCGCGAGGCGACCGCGGCCTCACCTATGCGACGACGCTGCCGAGAGGCTCGCGCCTCGTCGAGGGCAACTGGTGGCCGGCGGATTACCGCGGGCCGACGCTCGTCTCGATGGATGTCGGCATTGCCCGCGGCATGGACTTGAAGCTCGGCGACACCATCACCGTCGACGTGCTCGGGCGCGAGGTGACGGCGACGGTCGCTAATTTCCGCGAGATCGATTGGACCTCGCTCGGCATCAACTTCTTCCTGGTGTTCTCGCCGGGGATTCTGGACGGCGCGCCGCAGATGCATATCGCCACCGCGCGCGTCCCGCCGGACGAAGAGGCGGCGCTGGAGCGGGCGGTCACCGACCGCTTCCCCAATGTTTCCGCCATTCCGGTGAAGGACGCGCTACAGGCGGTGAGCGACATCGTCGCCGCCATCGCCGTGGCGCTCCGCATCACCGCCGGCATCACGCTGGCCGCCGGCACGCTGGTGCTGGCGGGCGCCGTCGCCGCCAGCCATCACCGCCGCGTCTACGAGGCGGTGGTGCTGAAGGTGCTGGGCGCGACGCGGGGCGACGTGACCCGCGCCTACCTCATCGAATACGGCATCCTGGGCCTCGCAACGGCGGCGATCGCCGCGGCGCTCGGCACGCTCGCCGCCTATCTTGTCCTGACCCAAGTCATGCATCAGGCCTGGGGGTTCCTCCCCGTCGCGGTGGCGTCGACGGCGCTGCTGGCAACGCTCCTGACGCTCATTGCCGGCTATGCCGGAACCTGGCGCGCCTTGGCGGCCAAAGCGGCGCCGCTCTTGCGCAACGAATGAGGGATGGCGGCCCGGAGCTTGCACATTGAAATGGCCGCGATCTGTGCCAATATGGAAGCTCGATTTTCATTTCTGTCCCCGGAGGGGCGTCGCATGGCTTTCGACCCTGGTAATCGCTGGACGGCGGCGCGCGGCGGCGCCATTCCGCAAGCCGAAATCGATGTCGGTCTTCGCGCGCATATGCTGCGCGTCTACAACTACATGGGCGGCGGCTTGGCCCTGACCGGGCTCATCGCGTATCTGACGGCGTCGAGCCCCTATCTCGTCCGCTCGCTCTTCGGCACACCTTTGATTTGGGTCATCATGCTGGCGCCGCTTGGCTTCGTCTTCGCGCTGAGCGCGGGCGTCAGCCGCTTCAGCCTCGGCACCACACAGC
Organism: Allostellaceae bacterium; assembly: GCA_035515835.1. GTDB lineage: Bacteria > Pseudomonadota > Alphaproteobacteria > ATCC43930 > CGMCC-115725 > DAHUYF01. The sequence continues at coordinate 768 of DATJAV010000305.1, read as the reverse complement.
TGCTTTTCTGGGGTTATTCCGCGGTCAACGGGCTGTCGCTGTCGGTCATCTTCTTGATCTTCACCCGTCACAGCATCACCGAGGTCTTCTTCATAACCGCCGCCACTTTCCTGGCGACGAGCCTCTACGGCTACACCACCCGAAGCGACCTCTCGGCCATGGGCTCCTTCCTGCGCATGGGCGTCTTCGGACTGCTCATCGCGATGGTCGTCAACTGGTTCCTGGGATCGAGCGCCCTCGACTTCGCGATCTCCGTGATCGGCGTCGGCATCTTCGTCGGCCTCACCGCATGGAACACGCAATCGATCAAGGAAAACTACGACGAGAGCTACGGCGAGGTCGCGGTCCACAAGCTCGCCATCATGGGCGCGCTGCAGCTCTATCTCGACTTCCTCAACATGTTCCTCTTCATGCTGCGTTTGCTCGGCGACCGCCGCTAAGCGGACGAGAATCGCTACGAGCCGCCCGCGGATCGCTCCGCGGGCGGTTTTGTCTTCATGACCTGCCGTAGACCGGGACGACGGCGCCGCGCGTCACCCGGTTTGCGGCCGACGCCAGAAAGACGATCGTCGCGGCAATTTCCTCGGGCTTGGGCCAGAGCGAGAAGTCCGATTTGGGCATCGCATGGCGATTGGCTGACGTGTCGATGATCGAGGGCGCGACGGCGTTGACGAGGATGCCGTCGGCAACCACTTCCTGTGCCACGGCCTCGGTCAACGCCGCGACCGCCGCTTTGCTCGCGGTGTAGGCGGTCATGCCGGCGCCTAG
>DATJAV010000304.1:0-2382 GCA_035515835.1 Allostellaceae bacterium | reverse complement strand
AGCCACGCGATCGCGTTGGGCTTGTCTTGGCGCTTGGCAATGGGCGTATAGCGCGGGCCGCGATGCTTCACGATCGGCACCGGCACCGCCTCCTTGGCGAGCTGGAGCCGGGCGTTCGGGTCCTTCTGGCAGCGCTCGATTTCCTCCAGCGTCAGCTGGCCATTGGCAATGGGGTCGAGGCCCTGCATCTGCATCGCCACCTCGCCATCGGCAATCGCTTGCACTTCCAGCGCATGGAGCCCGCAGAACTCGCCGATCTGATCGAAGGTGAGCGAGGTATGCTCGACGAGCCATACCGCCGTGGCCTTGGGCATGAGCGGCAGCGCCATCAAATCCTCCATGAGCATCATTGACTTAGGGGTTCGCCCGAGGCCGCGTTGGGACGGCGGCAGCGACGGTCCATATCCCCCGGGGATGGCGGCTATATAGTGCCAAAGCCGGGGGGTGGAAAGGGTTTTTGCCGGCCTCAGACGGTCAGGACGAGCTTGCCGATATGCTCGGAGCTCTCCATCAGCCGGTGTGCCTCGGCAGCCTCCGCCAGCGGGAAAGTACGGTGAATCACCGGCTTCACCTTCCCTTGCTCGAGCAGCGGCCAGACGACGCGGCGAAGCGGGGCGGCGATGGCGCCTTTCTGCTCGACGGTGCGGGCGCGCAAGGTCGAGCCCGTGAGGGTGGCGCGCTTCAGCATCAGCGGCAGCAGATTGATCTCCGCCGTCGAGCCGCGCAGGAACGCGATATAGACGAGACGGCCCTCGATCGCGAGCGCGCCGATGTTGCGCTGGATGTAATCGCCGCCCACCATGTCGAGAATGACGTCGACGCCGCGATTGGCGGTCGCCTCCTTTACCACCTTGGCGAAGTCCTCGTGCTTGTAGTTGATGCCGCGCGTGGCGCCGAGCCGCTCGCAGGCATGGACCTTGTCGCGGCTGCCGGCGGTGGCGAGGACCTGCTGCGCGCCCAGCGTCTTGGCGAGCTGGATCGCGGTGGTGCCGATGCCGCTGGTGCCGCCGTGAATCAGCACCGTTTCGCCCGGCTTCAAGGCGCCGCGCTCGAAGAGATTGGTCCAGACGGTAAAGAAGGTCTCCGGCAGCGCCGCCGCCTCGACCATGCTCAGTCCCTTCGGCACCGGCAGGCATTGCGGCTCGGGCGCAATGCAATAAGTGGCGTAGCCGCCGCCGGTCACCAGAGCGCAGACGGCATCGCCGATCTTGGTATGGTTAACGCCGAGCCCCACCGCCACCACCGTGCCGGCGACCTCAAGGCCGGGAATGTCGGAGGCGCCGGCCGGCGGCGGGTAGTTCCCCTGCCGCTGCATCACGTCGGGGCGATTGATCCCGGCGGCGCTCACTTGGATCAGCACCTCGCCGGCGCCGGGAAGCGGCAAGGGCCGCGTTGCCGGCTTCAAGACCTCGGGTCCACCCGGCTCGGAGATCTCGATCGCGGTCATAGTGGTGGGAAGCCTAGTCATGGAGGTGTCATCCTCGGCTTTGCTGGACGCGGAGCGGCGATCTTAGCCAGCGCCCTGCGCCGCCGGGAAGAGCGCGGCGCAATCCGCCGCGTCACCTTGGGCCCTCTCGGGATTCTCTTGATCCTCGCAATCTGAACCGCGCAAGCTTTCCCCGCTCCCGCGGTGCGGGAGAGGGGCGGGTTCTGATTGGAGCATCTTATGACCATCACGATCGAGCGCATCGATTCACCGACACCCGAAGCGCGACAGCTCGTCGCTGAGCTGAACGATGCGCTCGCGGCTCTCTACAGCGAAGATCAGCGCCACGGCTTGCGGCTCGAGCGGCTGTTCCAGCCGAGCATCCGCTTCTTCATCGTGCGCGCCGATGGCGTTGCCGCGGGCTGCGGCGGCATCGAGATCGGCGATGGCGTGGCCGAGGTGAAGCGCATGTTCACGCGCCCCGCGCTGCGGCGCCGCGGTGTGGCGCGAGCGCTGCTGCGGCACCTCGAAGTAGAGGCGCGCGATGCCGGCGCGACGACGCTGCGGCTCGAGACGGGCGTTCATCAACCCGGAGCAATCGCTCTCTACCTGCGTGCCGGCTTCATTCGCTGCGCGCCCTTCGGCCGCTATGCCGAGATGCGCGCGCCGACCATCGCCCTCAGCCTCTTCTTGCAAAAGCCGCTATAAAGCGCGGCTTTCGATGAATAGAGAGGAGGCCGCGATGGACGAAGAGGACCTGCTGCCGCAGCGCAAGAAGCCGGCGAAGAAAGATCTGTCGCCGCTGGGGCTGGCCGAGCTCGACGCCTATATCGCCGAGCTTGAGGAAGAGATCGCGCGCGCGCGCCAGGAGATTGCCGCCAAGCGCAAGCAACGAAGCGGCGCCGACGCCATCTTCAAGCGCTGAATGATACCGCTTACCGATGTCGGGTCGGGCG
>DATJAV010000303.1:0-2756 GCA_035515835.1 Allostellaceae bacterium | reverse complement strand
CGACCTGGCCGCGGCGGCGCTCAACAAGATCTCGCCCTTCGGCATCTACGAGACGCGTCACCTCCTCAACGGCATAGTGGGCATCATCGGCATCGCCGGCACCTGGAAGCTCGGCCGCACGCTCATGGGGCCGCGCAGCGGCTTCCTCGCCGCGCTCTTCCTGCTGCTGATCCCGAATTACTACGGTCAAATGTTCAACAACCCCAAGGACGTGCCCTTCGCGGTGGGCATGGTCTGGGCGATGTACTATTTGATGCGGATCGTGCCGGAGCTGCCGCGGCCGCGCTGGTCTGGGGTGGCGAAGCTCGGGCTCGCGACCGGCCTCGCCTTGGGCGTGCGCGTCGGCGGCCTGCTGCTCTTCGGCTATTTGGGCCTGACGCTGCTGCTTTTCGTGCTGTGGCGTGGCGTCGAGACGCGCCGCTTCGCCGCGGTCGCAGCACTCTCCTGGACCAGCTTCTGGCGCGTGCTGCTGCCGGTCGTCGTCGTCGCCTATCCGGTGATGCTGCTCTTCTGGCCTTGGGCGCAGCAAGCGCCCCTCACCAATCCGCTGGCGACGCTGGCCTATTTCTCGCACGAGATCTTTCCCTACCGCACGCTCTTCGCCGGCCGCTACTTCCCGGCGAGCGATCTGCCCTGGGCCTATCTTCCGACCTACATCGTGCTGGCATTGCCCGAGCTCGTGCTGGTGCTGTTGGCGGTGGCGCCGGTGGCGGCGATTCTCGTCGCCCGGCGGCGCGGCTGGCGGCTCGAGCGGGCGTCCGCGCTCCAGCTCTTCGTCCTCGCCTTCGCCATCGTCTTCCCGGTCGCCTATGCGGTGGCGATCAAGGCCGTGTTGTTCGACGGCATGCGTCACTTCATCTTCGTGCTGCCGCTCATTGCGGCCCTCACCGCCGTCGTCGCCGACGCCGCGCTGGAGCGCCTCCAGCGCCTCGCGTTCCGGGGCTACGCCTATGGCGCGCTCGCGCTCTATGGCGTCGCCCATATCGCCATCATGGCGAGCCTGCATCCCGACGAATACGTCTACTACAATGGCTTCATCGGCGGCGTCGAAGGTGCGGCGGGGTTGTTCAAGCTCGATTACTGGGCCAATTCGTACGCCGAGGCGGTGAGCGGGCTCGAGGATCACTTGCGCGCCGAATACGGCGCCGATTTCATGAACCACGACTTCACGGTGGCGGTCTGCGGCCCCCCGATCTCGGCGGCCTATTATTTTCCGAGGAATTTCATCTTCACCGCCAATCGCGAGGAGGCGGAGTTCTTCATCGCCTTCACCAAGGACGACTGCGAGAAGACGGTGACGGGCACCGTCATCTATCGAGTCGAGCGCCTGGGGACGCTGCTCTCCGAGGTGATCGACCGGCGTCCGGTTGGGGCCGCGGCAGCGAGCGCCGTCATCGCGGCGCATCCCTAGAGGGCACGGGGTGGAGCGAAGCGAATATGAGCGGCTCAGCCAAGCGGAAGATCGGATGTGGTGGTTCCGCGGCCTCCACGCCAACCTGCTGGGCGTGCTCGCCGAGGAGGGCGGCGCGCGCCGTCGCCGCATCCTCGACGCCGGCTGCGGCACGGGCGGCCTCTTGGCGCGACTCCGAGGAGCCTACCCCGACGCAACGATCGTCGGCCTCGAGCTCGACGCCGACGCCCTCAGGCTTGCCCGCGCCAAGAGCGGAGCGGCGCTCTGCCGCGGCTCGGTCGATCGGTTGCCTTTCGCCGCCAATGCCTTCGACGCCATCCTCAGTGCCGACGTCCTCTGCCATGACGGCGTCGACGAGGAGCGGGCGCTGGGCGAATTTCGCCGCTGCCTTGCGCCGGGCGGCTTGCTCGTCCTCAACCTGCCGGCCTATCCCTGGCTTCATTCGGCGCATGATGTCGCGGTCGCCAATGCGCGACGCTACGCCAAAGGGGCGCTCCGTCGCCAACTCGCCGCGTCCGGCTTTGGCGACATCCGCTTGGCCTACTGGAACAGTCTCCTCTTCCCGGTCATGCTGCTCCGGCGGCTCGTGTGGCGGCAGGGCGGCAGCGACGTTGCGCTGCTGCCGGCGCCCATCGAGCGCGGGTTCGCCGCCGTTCTGGCGGTTGAGCGCGGGCTTCGTGCCTGGCGCTGGCCGCTGCCCTTCGGCGGCTCGATCCTGGCCCGTGCGGTGAAGTCATGACGCTCGCGCTCAGCATCGTCATTCCCGTCTATAACGGCGCCTCGAGCATCGGCGAGTTGGTGGCGGCGCTCGAAAGCCTCGAGGTCAAGGGCGGGCATGAGATCGTGCTGGTGAATGACTGTAGCCCCGATGACAGCCTCGCCATCTGCCGCGCGCTTCTCGCCAAGGCCAAGCTGCCGATGACCCTCGTCAATCTCTCGCGCAATTACGGCGAGCACAACGCGGTGATGGCCGGGCTTCGTCACGCCCGCGGCCGCCACATCATCACCATGGACGATGATCTGCAGAATCCGCCCGGGGAGGTGCTGCGGCTCCTTGCTTTCGCGCAGACCAGCGGTGCCGAGGTCGTCTATACCCACTATGCCCAGAAGGAGCATGCGCGCTGGCGCAACCTCGGCAGCCGCTTCACCAACCGCGTCGCCGATTGGCTGCTCGACAAGCCCAAGGGCCTCTATCTCTCGAGCTTCCGCTGCATGAGCGCCTTCGTCGCGCGCGAGATCGCGCGCTACGAGGGTCCTTTCCCCTATGTCGACGGCCTCATCCTGCAGGTGACGCAGTCCTTGGCGCGGCTCGAGGTGGAGCATCTGCCGCGCAGGCACGGCGGCA
>DATJAV010000302.1:0-24128 GCA_035515835.1 Allostellaceae bacterium | reverse complement strand
GCATCATCGGCGCCCAGTCTCTCATCAATGCCGGCGTCCCAAACCGTGTCGTCGCGCTCAAGAACGGCACTATGGGCTGGCATCTCGCGGGATTGACGCTGGCGCATGGCGAGACCCGCCATGCCGGCGACCCGTCGCCCGAGGGCATCGCCAAGGCGCGCACCGCAGCTTCCGACGTCGCGCGACGGGCCGGCGTCCGTGCCATCGATCGCGAGACGCTGCAGCGCTTCCGCCGCGAGCACAAGGAAAAGACGCTCTACGTCTTCGACGTGCGCACCCCCGAGGAATATGTCGCGGGCCATCTCGCTGGCGCGCGCTCGGCGCCGGGCGGGCAGCTGGTACAGGCGACCGACGCCTATATGGCCACGCGGTCGGCGCGCGTCGTGCTGGTCGACCGCGAGGGCGTGCGGGCGCCGATGACGGGATCGTGGCTGCGGCAGATGGGGCTCGAGGAGGTCTATGTTCTCGATCGCGTCGAGGGACTGCTCGAGACGGGACCGGAGGTGCTGCGCTATTTCGGCCGCGGCGACGACGTTCCCATGATCGGGCCGAAAGCGTTGGCTCCCCTTGTCGCGCAAGGCGAGGCTGTCGTGGTCGATCTCGAGGGCAGCCTCGCTTATCGCGAACGGCATATTCCCGGTGCCTGGTTCGCCATTCGCGCGCGCCTCGACATCGCGCTGCCGAGATTGCCGGAGCGCGGCATGCTGGTGCTGACCTCGCGCGACGGCGATCTCGCGGCGCTCGCCGTCCCTGACTTGGCGGCGCTCACGGAGCGGCCGGTCAAGCTGCTCTCGGGCGGCACGAATGGCTGGGCGCGCACCGGTCTGCCGCTGGTCTCGGGCGAGGAGCATATGGCGGATGCGCCGATCGACGCCTGGTACCGGCCTTACGACAAGGGGAGCGGCGTCGAGGCGGCGATGAACGCCTATCTTTCCTGGGAAGTGGCGCTGGTCGAGCAGATCGCGCGCGACGGCGATGCGCGCTTCCGGACGCTCGCTCCACGGTGAGGGCTCCCTCGGGCGAGACCTCGCCGGTTCTCGTCGAAGTCGTCCGCGGCGACATGGTGGAGAGTTTCCACCGCGGCGCCGTCGCCGTCGTCGATGCCGTCGGGAAGATCGAACGCCGCTTGGGTGACGTCGATCGGCTCGTTTATGCGCGATCGGCGCTGAAGCCGATACAGGCACTGCCGCTGATCGAGACGGGCGCGGCCGACGGGTTCGGCCTTGGCCACGAGGAATTGGCGCTCGCCTGCGCCTCTCATAGCGGCGAGCCGATGCATGTGGAAAAGGTGGCGGCCTGGCTCGCCAAGGTCGGTCTCGGCGAGGCCGACCTCGAATGCGGCGCCCATGCGCCGCGGGACGCAGCAGCCAACGGGGCCTTGCTCCGCGCCGGTCGCGCGCCGTCGCAACTCCACAACAACTGCTCGGGGAAGCATGCCGGATTCTTGACGACGGCGCGGTGGCTGCGGGAGCCGACCCGCGGCTACATCGAGCCCGACCATCCGGTGCAGCAGCGCGTCGCCGCAGCGATCGGCGGTATGGCCGGTCTTGACCTGTCGCGGGCGCCGCGCGGGCGCGACGGCTGCGGCATTCCGGTGATCGCTCTGCCGCTCCGCGCGCTCGCCGCCGCGATGGCGCGCCTTGCCGATCCCTCGCGCCTCGGCGAGGTTCGCCGTACCGCGGCGAAGCGGCTGCTCGACGCGATGGCCGCCGCTCCGCTTCTGGTCGACGGGACGGGAGGCATGACGGCCACGGTGATGACCGTCGCCGGTACCTCCGTGCGGCTCAAGCCAGGCGCCGAAGGCGTCTTTTGTGCGGCGCTCCCTACGCACGGACTCGGCATTGCCGTCAAAATCGACGATGGCGGGGCGCGAGCCGCGAGCCTCGCCATGGCTGCGGCGCTCGACCGGCTTGGTTGCTTCTCCCCCGAGCAACGCTCGCCGCTGGCGCCGTTCCTCGCGCCGCCGCTCAAGACCGTTGCCGGCAAGGAAGCTGGCCGATTGCAGCCGACGGCCGCACTTCGATCGTTGTGAGCGGCACTCTTCCACAGGCTTGTGCCGGTGCCGCCGGTGTCCCTATCGTGGGGGCGAAGAGTTATGGAGGTTGTCATGACCGTCGATCTCGCAACTCCCGCGGCAACGCTCCGCGTCGTGCCGACCGGTGGCGGCCTTGGCGCCGAGATCACCGGCGTCGACCTCCGCCGCATCGACGACGCGACTTTTACCGCCATTGGCCAGGCCTTCGTTGCGCATCAGGTGCTGCTATTCCGCAGCCAGCGCTTGAGCGACGACGATCTTATCGCCTTCTCGCGCCGCTTCGGCGCGCTCGACTGGGCGCCCATCCAGGAGAATGGGCGCCGTTTCGTCGAGGGCAAGCCTGAGATCTACGTCGTCTCGAACGTCATCGAGAACGGCGTTGCCATCGGCAGCCTCGGTGCCGGGGAAGCGGTCTGGCACACCGACATGTCCTATCTCGAAGACCCGCCGATGGCGAGCATGCTCTACGCCATCGAGGTCCCGCCGCGCGGCGGCAACACCGGATTCTGCAGCATGTACGGCCTCTATGAGGCGCTGCCCGAGGCGTTGAAGCGCCGCATCGCGCCGCTGCGCATCAAGCATGACGGCACCTACAACAGCGGCGGCTATCTGCGCGAAGGCGTCGCTGCCACCGACGATCCCCGGACCTCGCCGGGGGCGGTCCATCCGCTGGTCTGCACCCATCCCGACTCGCGGCGCCGCTGCCTCTATCTGGGCCGGCGACGGAATGCGTATATCGTCGGGCTCGAGCTTGCGGACTCCGAAGCGCTGCTCGACGAGCTCTGGTCCTATACCAAGCGCGACGACCTCACCTGGTACAACGCGTGGCGGGTCGGCGATCTCGTACTCTGGGACAATCGCTGCACCATGCATCGGCGCGATCCCTTTGATCCCGCCGAGCGGCGCATCATGCATCGCACGCAGATCAAGGGTACGTCGCGGCCGGCGGCGTAAGCCGGCGCCTGCTAACCGAGCGCCGCTCGCACTTCTGCCGCGGTAGCAAGGGTCCCGCCCGCGGCACGGATGGCACCAGCGGCGCGGCGCACCCATTCGCCATTGCCGATCGCGTTGCCGAGCGGCGCGTCCTCGAGGCCGACGCGGACATGACCGCCGGCGGCGACGACGTCGGCGATGAGCGGCATGACATCGACGCCGAGCCCCGCCACCATCCACGGCGCTTCCGGCGCTTCGCGCCGCAGCAGCTCGCGGTACGCCGCGAGCGCAAACCGCTCGGGCGGGAGGCCGAAGGCCAATTGCTCGGAGAACATCAAGCGATAGATCGGCTGCGGCGCCTCGGGATAGCGGCGATGGAGCGCGGCGCCGAGGCGCAAGAAGCCCGGCTCGTAGATGGCGTAGGTGGGATGGATGCGATAGCGCTGGGCCAAGTCGAGGCCGGCACGTATGTCGCGCTCGGAATTGACATAGACGACGCCCTCGCGGCCGGTGGCGATCGCGTCGTAATGCGCCAGATTGACCGAGCCCGGGTCGACTACCGTCCATTCGAGGAGGCGGCGCTCAGCCAGCGCGTCGATGGCGGCATAGCGCAGGCGCGTGCGCTCCGCCGCGTCAGGACCGGGCTCGATATGCGGAATGGTGGGATAGACGATGGCGTCGACCTCGGCGCGAATGCCGGCGATGATCGCCGCGTAGATCTCGGGATCGTCGCGCTGGCGTCCGCTCGCCGCGTCATAGGCGTGGAGATGGACGATCGCCGCGCCGGCGCGTGCCGCGGCGATGCCTTCGGCGATGATCTCGGCGGGCGAGACCGGAATGAGCGGCTGGTAGCGGCGAGTCCAGCTGCCGTTGAGCGCGACTTCGAGCCAGGTTTTGCGCTGCGTCATGGGTCTGAGGCTAGGGCTTGGCGGCGGGCCTGTCGAACAGGCGCCGCCATTCACCCCCGGGTAAAGGTTTGCCGCTAACCTCAAGAAGAAGGTGCGGGAGAGCCGCACCCCCCGTGCCAGGCAAGGACCGCATTTGCGCCGAATTCTCACCATCGATGGCGGCGGCATCAAAGGCGTCTTTCCTGCGGCGTTCTTGGCCGAGATCGAGGATTGGCTCGGCGAGCCGATCCATCACTATTTCGATCTGATCGCCGGCACCTCGACCGGCGGCATCATCGCCATGGGCCTGGCGCTGGGGCAGACCGCGGGCGAGATGTTGCAGCTCTACAAGGAGGATGGGCCGGCCATCTTCCCCAAGCGCAAGGTCACGAGCAATCTGCGCCGCATCATCCGCGCCAAATACAGCCTCAATCCCCTGCGCCACTCGCTGCGCAAGAATTACGGGGATCGCCGCCTCGGCCATTGTCGCAAGCGTCTGCTCGTGCCGTCGCTCGACCTCGCGGCGGAACGCGTCTACATCTACAAGACGGCGCATCATCCGAGCCTCACCCACGACTACAAGGTGCCGGCGATCGACGTGGCGCTGGCCACCGTCGCGGCGCCCACATACTTCCCGATCCATCTCTCCGAGGAGGGCGCCTATGTCGATGGCAGCCTCTGGGCGCGCAACCCCTTGGCGCTGGCGGTGGTCGAAGCGATCGGCGTGCTGCGATGGCCGGCCGAGGAAATCCGCGTGCTGAGCCTCGGCTGCACTTCGCGCCAGCTCGACGTCGCCTGGGAGAAGCGGCTTTCCTTCGGCGCCTCCTACTGGGGCGGGCGCATCGCCGATGTCTTCATGAAGGCACAATCCTCCTCGGCGATCGCCATGGCGCACACCCTGATCGGGTCGCATAGCGTATATCGCATCAGCCCCGATACGACCGCACAGGGTTTTACCCTGGACGGCGTACGCCGAATTCCGGAGCTCGAGGCGCTCGGCCGCAACGAAGCAGAGCGCGCGATCGACGATCTCGGCGAGGTCTTCTTCGCGTCGGCGTCGGCGCCCTTCGTGCCTTGCCACCCGCTCGATGAAGATCAACCGCCGATGCCCGCCCCGTCCCTCGGCGACGCGGCCGCCTGATCCCGATTCACGTTGACAGCGGCGGCACGGCGAAGAACTCTCGCACGTCAGCGTTTAGGGTTGGTGGGATAAAGCGGCGCCGGTAGCGCCGGTACGCCTGGGAGAAAACGATGCGCGCGGTGCTTTGGGCGGCGGTTTTCGCCGCTGCGGTTGCGGCGACGCCGATCGATGCGGCGTCGGCGAAGACCTTCCGTTGGGCCAATGACGGGGATTCCAACTCGATGGATCCCTATGCCCGGCAGGAGACCTTCCTTCTCTCCTTCGACAGCAACATCTACGAGCCGCTGATCCGGCGCGATGCCAATCTCAAGGTCGAGCCGGCGCTCGCCACGGCATGGAAGCAGACGGCGCCCGATGTCTGGCGCTTCACGCTGCGCCGAGGCGTGACCTTCCATGACGGCGGTCCCTTCACCGCTGACGACGTGGTCTTCTCGTTTGCGCGCGTCACCGGCCCTGGTTCCAATCTCTCGGGCGCGGTGGCGTTGGTGAAGAAGGTGGTGAAGGTCGATGACTTCACCGTCGATTTCACGACCAAGGGTCCCGATCCGATCCTGCCCGAGGAGATCACCGACTGGGACATCATGAGCAAGGCGTGGTGCGAGAAGAACAACGCCGTCCACGCCGCCGACCTCACCAAGAGCGAGGAGAACTACGCCACCAACCATGCCGACGGCACCGGTCCCTTCATGCTGAAGGACCGCCAGCCGGACGTGGAGACGACGCTGGTGAAGAACCCGCACTGGTGGGACAAGGCCGGGGTCGGCATCGATGAGGCCGTCTTCCATCGCATTGCCGATGCGCATACGCGAGTGGCGGCGCTGCTCTCGGGCGATCTCGATATGGTCTATACGGTGCCGCCGCAGGACGTCGACACCATCGCCAAGGCGCCGCATTTGCGCATCATCAAGGGGCCGGAGCTGCGCACGATCTATTTAGGCTTCGACGTGTCGCGCGACGAACTGCTCGAGAGCAACGTCAAGGGCAAGAACCCGATGAAGGACATCCGCGTGCGGAAGGCTTTCTACCAGGCGATCGACGAGGATGCGATCGCCAGCAAGGTCATGCGCGGCTATGCCGTGCCGACGGGCCTCATGGTGGGACCCGGCATCAACGGCTTCGACCCCAGCCTCAATCAGCGGCTCCTTCCCTATGACGTCGAGGCGGCGAAGAAGCTCCTGGCGGAAGCGGGATATCCCGACGGTTTCGAGATCGGTCTCGACTGCCCTAATGACCGCTACATCAACGACGAGCAGATCTGTACCGCGGTGACGATCATGCTGGCGAAGATCGGCATCAAGGTGCACCCGCTGATCCAGACCCGCGCTAAGTTCTTCGCCAAGATTTTGGGTCCCGGCTACAACACGAGCTTCTTCCTGCTGGGCTGGACGCCCGCGACTTACGACGCCCACAACATGCTCATCAATCTCATGGTCGCGCGCACCGGCACGGGCCGCGGCGACTACAATTCCGGCGGCTACAGCAATCCTCGCGTGGAAAAGCTCGTCGACGAGATCCAGACCGAGACCGACCAGGAAAAGCGCGCCTCCGAGATGCACGAGGCGCTGAAGATCATCAAGGACGACGTGGCCACGATCCCGCTCCACCAGCAAGTGCTGGTCTGGGCGACCCGCGACAACGTCGAGGTGGTCCAGCAGGCCGACGACTACTTCGCGCTGCGCTTCGTCAAGATGAACTGAGGGTCGGAGCCTCCATGTTCCCAAACCGGCCTCGTCGATCCGTCGTTGAGATGACCGTGAGGCAGTGAGGCGGTGAGATAGCGAGAAGCTGATCATTCCTTGAGGCGAGATCGTCACGGCTTCTTCATGTAGGTCGGCAACTGCGCCTCATGGACGGGCATGATCATCGGCTGCCATAAGCTCGATCTCTCATAGCCTCGCTCCTCTATGGATCAGACCTAAGCGCCCTCGCGCAGGATCTGCTCGTAGGCGGGGAGGGTCAGGAACTCGACGAAGCGCTCGGCGTCGATCATGTCGCGGAAGAGCTTCGCGGCGTCGTCGAAACGGTTCCCCTTGGGCGCGCCTTCCTTCAGTTTCGCCAACTCGTCGTCGAGCGCGGCGTGGCAGAGCTCCCGCGTCACGGTCCGACCGTCGGCGAGCTTGGCGCCGTGGCGGATCCACTGCCAGACCTGGCTGCGGCTGATCTCGGCGGTCGCCGCATCCTCCATCAGGTTGTAAAGCGGCACGCAGCCGATGCCGCGCAGCCAGGACTCGACATAGCCCAATCCCACATTGATGTTGGCGCGGAGGCCTGCTTCGGTGACGGCGCCCTCCGGCACGCGCAGCAGATCGGCGGCCGTGATGTGCACATCCTGGCGCTTGCGCGCGATCTGGTTGGGCTGCGGCATGCCCTTGTCGAAGACGTCCTTGGCGAGGCCGACGAGGCCGGGATGTGCCACCCACGTGCCGTCATGGCCTTCGCCGACCTCGCGCTCCTTGTCGGCGCGCACCTTGGCCATCGCCGACTCGTTGGCGGCGGGATCGTTCTTGATCGGGATCTGCGCCGCCATGCCGCCCATGGCGTGGACGTTGCGCCGGTGACAGGTCTTGATCAGCAGCCGCACATAGCTCTGGAGGAAGTGCGTCGTCATGGTCACTTGGGCGCGATCCGGCAGCACCAGCGCCGGATCGGCGTTGAATTTCTTGATGACGCTGTAGATGTAGTCCCACCGGCCGCAATTGAGCCCGCCCATATGCTGGCGCAGCTCGTGGATGATCTCGTCCATCTCGAAGGCGGCCATGATCGTCTCGATCAGCACCGTCGCTTTCACCGTCCCCTGGGGAAGGCCGAACTCGGCCTGGGCGAAGAGGAAGACATCGTTCCAAAGACGCGCCTCGAGATGGCTCTCGAGCTTCGGCAGATAGAAGTAAGGACCGGTGCCGCGCTTCACGAGCTCCAGCGCATTGTGGAAGAAATAAAGGCCGAAATCGAAAAGCGAGCCCGACATCGCCGCGCCGTCCACCAGGAGATGCGCCTCCGGGAGGTGCCAGCCGCGCGGCCGCACCAGCAGCGTTGCTGTCTTCGGATTGAGCGCGTAATGCTTGCCGCTTGCGGGGTCGTGGAAGGTGATGGCGCGGCGCACCGCATCGATGAGGTTGATCTGACCTTCGACGAGATTGTCCCAGGTGGGGGTGCTCGCATCCTCAAAATCGGCCATGTAGACATTGGCGCCGCAATTGAGCGCGTTGATCACCATCTTGCGGTCGACGGGACCGGTGATCTCGACGCGGCGGTCCCAGAGATCGCGCGGGATCGGCGCCACCGTCCAGTCGCTCTCGCGCACGCTCCGCGTCTCGGTGAGGAAATCGGGCTTCCAACCGCCGTCGAGCCGCGCTTGAACCTCGGTGCGCCGCGCCAGCAAGCGGTTGCGCTCGGCCCCGAATTTGCGCTGCAGCGCGGCCAGGAATTGGAGCGCTTCGGTGCTCAGAACCGCGTCATAGCCCGGGCGCACCACGCCCCTGATCGCCACGCCTGGTGGCAACCCGCTCTTCTCCAAAGCCATCGTCTCCTCCAGCGACGCCGCAGCGCGCGCTCATAGCATAGAAGAAAGCCCGCTAAAACTCGTACTTCTCGATGATCGCCGGCTCGTTTCGCGCGGCCGCCGCCCATTCCTGCATCATCGGCAGCGCCCAGACCGCGTCGGCATAACGCTGAGCCTCGTCGTCGAGTTCGATCTTGTAGGTGCGGAAGCGGCTCACCACCGGCGCAAACATGGCGTCGGCGATGGTGAAGGCGCCGAACAGGAACTCGCCGTCCTCGCCGAACCGCCGCCGGCAATCACGCCAAAGCGCGGTGATCCGGTTGATGTCCGCCTGTGCCTCCGGTGTTACGCCGCGATTGGGGAAAGAGGAGCGAATATTCATTGGCAGGTGGCTGCGCAGCGTGGCAAATCCCGCATGCATCTCGCTGCTCGCGGCGCGGGCCACGGCGCGGGCGGTGGCGGGTTTCGGCCAGAGCTGCGCCGCGGGAAAGAGTTCCGCCAGATACTCGCCGATCGCCAGCGATTCCCAGACGACGAACTCGCCTTGCTTCAGTGCCGGAACCCTGGCCGAGGGGGAATGGCGCAGGATATTGGCCCGGGTGCCGGCCTCGTCGAGGGCGATCACCTCCTCGGTGAAGCCCGCGCCGGTGTGTTTCAGCATCAGCCAGCCGCGCAGCGACCAGGAGGAATAGTTCTTGTTGCCGATATAGATGATGAAGTCGGCCATCGGCTATCCTCTCCCCGAAGTGTCGCCCCACTGTGGCTGGAGGCGCCCGGTGGCGCAACCTGCAGGTTCGGAGCAATCGTCTGTCCAATTTTCGTCATGAGCGCAGATAGGAGGTCGTCTTTGTTATCTCACTTGGTCGGCGATGCCGGTGACTCCGTGCCGATAACGGCACTGACGGCCGATAGGCTCGAGTCGGCGCTGGCGACGCTGGACGAAGCCGGCCGGCGCTGGCTGCAGGCCACCGCATTCACGGCCGAGCCCGGGAAGATCGCGCTTCTGCCCGACGTCAAGGGTGGCCTCGCACGGGTATTGATCGGCTACGGCCGCGACGAGGAGCGCTGGGCGTTGGCCGGGCTGCCGGACGCGCTGCCGGTCGGTCGCTACCGTCTCGATCCCCTGCCCACGCCGGGGGTGGCGACGCGGATGGCACTGGGTTGGGCGCTCGGCTGCTACGCCTTTACCCGCTACAAGGAGAGAAAGCGGGGATTTGCCGATCTCGTCTGGCCGGCGGGCGCCGACCGCGGCGCGGTCGAGCGGCTGGCGCGCGGCATCGGCCTGGCGCGCGATCTCATCAATACGCCCGCCGAGGATATGGGCCCGGGTGAGCTCACCGGCGCGGTGGCCGATCTCGCGGCGCGCCATCAAGCCGAATGTCACATCATCGCCGGTGACGCGCTCCTCGCCGAGAACTATCCGACGATCCACGCCGTGGGCCGCGCCAGCGCGCGCCCGCCGGCGCTCGCCGATCTGCGCTGGGGCGATCCCGCCGCGCCCAAGCTGACGCTGGTCGGCAAGGGCGTCTGTTTCGACAGCGGAGGCCTCGACCTCAAGACCGCTTCCGGGATGCGCCTCATGAAGAAGGACATGGGCGGCGCTGCGACGCTGATCGGCCTGGCGAGCGCGGTGATGGAGGCAGCTCTCCCCGTGCGTCTGCGCCTCTTGGTGCCGGCAGTGGAGAACGCCGTCTCCGGCAATGCGTTCCGCCCGCTCGACATCATCCGCACGCGCAAGGGCGTAACCGTCGAGATCGGCAACACCGATGCCGAAGGCCGCCTCATCCTCTGCGACGCGCTCGCCGAGGCCGATCGCGAGCGCCCGGCGCTGCTGCTCGACATGGCGACGCTGACCGGTGCCGCGCGGACGGCGTTGGGGCCGGAGCTCCCGGCGCTTTTCAGCCCCGATGACCGGCTCGCGGCCGATCTGCTTGCCGCGGCTGAGGCCGAGCAGGATCCGCTCTGGCGGCTCCCGCTGTGGCCGCCCTATCGCAAGATGCTGAAAAGCGGCGTTGCCGATCTCAACAACGTCTCGGAATCGGCCTTCGCAGGTGCGATCGTCGCGGCCCTCTACCTGCAGGAATTCGTCGCCAAGGACACGGCCTGGGCGCATATCGACACCTACGCCTGGAGCCAGACGAGCCGTCCCGGCCGCCCCGAGGGTGGCGAGGCGCTGGCGCTGCGTGCGCTCTACGCCGCGATCGAGCGGCGCTTCGGCCGCGGGGATCGGTAGCCCCGACGATTGTCGCCCCTTTACGTTTCGTCAACCGCATTTCGTGCACAATTCGCGGTTGAGGCAGCGAAGGGGCCGAGATGGCCGAGCTCAAGCCGAACCAAGCGCTGGATCTGTGGCGCAATGTGCTGGTCGAGACGGTGCGTGCCGCCGGGCCCGACCTCTCGTCGCGCCAGCTTGCCATCGTGCTCACCGTCTACCTGACGCCGCCGCCGCATACGGTGCGGGGGCTCGCCTCGCTGCTTCGCATCTCGAAGCCGGCCGTGACCCGCGCGCTCGATCGCTTGGGTATGCTGGGCCTCGCGCGTCGCCGGCGCGACGAGCAGGACCGCCGCTCGGTCCTGGTGCAACGCACCGTGAAGGGATCGGTCTTCCTCAGCGACTTCGCCGAGACGGTAGCCGCCGCTAGTCGCCATCTCGAGCAGCAACAGCGCGGCATCATGGCCCAGATCGAGCGCTCAATATCGCTCTGACGCGTCGACGCAGTTGAGGAGCGGTTTCCCCGCCGCCAACCGGCGCAGATTCTCCACCACACCCGGCGCCGCCGTCGGCACGTGGGTTGCTGCCGCGACATGCGGCGTGACGATGATGCGGGGATCGCTCCAGAATGGGTGATCGGGCGGCAGCGGCTCGTCGCGGAAGACGTCGAGCGCCGCGGCCGCGAGCTGACCGCTGTCGAGGGCGGCGATAAGGTCGGCCTCGACGAGATGGCGCCCGCGCCCGCAATTGACGATCGCCGCGCCGCGCGGCAGCCGCGCGAAGAGACGGGCGTCGAGTATTCCTTCGGTGGCCGGCGTCAGCGGCAAAAGGCAGACCAGGATCTGGGCACGCGCGAGGAGCGCGTCGAGCCCATCGCCGCCGTGAAAGCAGCCGATGCCATGCAGCCGCTTCTGGCGGCGGCTCCAGCCCATCACGTCGAAGCCCAGCACGCTCAGCTTCAGCGCGGCATCGCCGCCGAGAGCGCCGAGACCGAGCACGCCCACCGGGCGCGCCGCGGCATTGGGCTGCGGCAGCGGTTCCCAGACCCGCGTGCGCTGGCGGGCGAGATAGGCGAGATCCTGGCGATGGAGACGCAGCACTTGGAGCTGCACGTACTCGCTCATCGCCGTCGTCATGTAGGGATCGACGATGCGCATGATGGGCACGCTCTTCGGCAGAAGCGGATCGGCGAAGAGATGGTCGACCCCGGCGCCGAGCGAGGCGATGAGCTTCAAGTTGGGGAGCGTCGCAAGCAGGCCCGCCGGCGGTCGCCACACCAATGCCGCCTCGATCTCGGCGGCATCGCCGAGCTGGGGCCAGACGCGAAACGCCAGCTCCGGCAACGCCTTCGCGAGCGCGGTGCGCCATTCCGCGGCGGAATCGACGCCGGAGCAGAAGAGGAGGGCCATCGCCGGCGATTCTAGCGGCTGGCTAGCTCGCTGTCGCCGCGCTCTCGACGACGTCGAGGTTGAACGCCGCCGCCATGAGGGCGCGCGTGTAGGGATGCTTCGGCCGCGAAAAAAGCTCCTCGGCGGGCCCCGCTTCGACGATCTTGCCGTCCTTCATCACCATGACGTGATGCGCCAGCGCGCGAACGACGCGGAGATCATGGCTGATGAAGAGATAGGAGAGCCCGTGGCGCTGCTGCAGGTCGCGCAAAAGGTCGACGACCTGCGCCTGCACCGACATGTCGAGCGCCGAGGTCGGCTCGTCGAGCACGACGAAGCGCGGCTTCAGCACCAACGCCCGCGCCACGGCGACGCGCTGGCGCTGCCCGCCGGAGAATTCATGCGGGTAGCGGTCGGCGGCCTCGGGATCGAGGTCGACCTCGCGCAGTGCGGCGTCGATGAGCGTGCGGCGCTCGGCGGCATTGCTGCCGATGCGGTGCACCTTGAGTCCCTCTTCGACGATCTGCGCCACCGAGAGCCGCGGCGAGAGGCTCGAGAACGGATCCTGGAACATGATCTGCATCTCGCGGCGGAGCGGCCGCATCTGCCGCTCGCTGATGCCAGAGAGCATCTTGCCGTCGTAGCGGATGGCGCCCTCGCTGGCGATCAACCGCAAAAGAGCGAGGCCCAAGGTCGTCTTGCCCGAGCCGCTCTCGCCGACGACCCCCAGCGTCTCGCCTTGGCGGAGATCGAGATCGATGCCGTCCACTGCCTTGACGAAGCCGGTGGTGCGGCGGAAGAGGCCGCTCTTGATGGGGAACCAGACCTTGAGCGCTTCGGTGGCGACGAGGATCGGTGCCGCGGGGTCGCTGGGGAGGGGCTTCCCCTTGGGCTCGGCGGCGAGCAAATGGCGCGTATAGACGTGTTGCGGCGCAGTGAACACCGTCTCGGCCGGACCCGCCTCGACCACCTCGCCCTTGGTCATGACGCAGAGCTTGTCGGCCATCTTGCGCACGATGCCGAGGTCATGGGTGATGAGCAGCAACGCCATGCCGAAGCGTGCGCGCAGATCCTTCAAGAGCTGAAGGATCTGAGCCTGGATGGTGACGTCGAGCGCTGTGGTGGGCTCGTCGGCGATGAGGATGTCGGGCTCGTTGGCGAGCGCCATGGCGATCATGACGCGCTGGCGCTGGCCGCCCGAGAGCTGGTGGGGATAGGCATCGAGCCGGCTCTCCGCCTCGGCGAGGCCGACGAGGCGCAAAAGCTCGATGACGCGCGCGCGGGCCGCCGCGGGTGTCAAGCGCTTATGGAGATGGAGCGTCTCGGTAATCTGCTTCTCGATGGTGTGGAGCGGATTGAGCGAGGTCATCGGCTCCTGGAACACCATGGCGATGCGGTTGCCGCGAATGTCCTGCATGGCGCGCTCTGGCGCGCCGACGAGTTCTGTCCCTTCGAAGCGGATGCTGCTGGTCGCGGAATGCGACGCCATGGGGTAGGGGAGGAGCTGGAGGATCGAGAGCGCCGTCACGGATTTTCCGGAGCCCGACTCGCCGACGAGAGCGAGGGTCTCGCCTTTCTCGAGCTCGAAGGAGACGCCCTTCACAGCTTCGACCGTGCCACCGGGCACGGCGAAGGTGACATGGAGGTCGCGGACGGAGAGGAGGGAGGGCATGGCTTTCAGCCGTCAGCCTCCAATCGCTGATAGCTGACGGCCGAGGGCTGACAGCTTTCCTTCATCGCAGCACCTTCCGCGGATCAAACGCATCGCGTACCGCTTCGCCGATGAAGACGAGAAGGCTCAGCATGATGGCGATGACGAAGAACGAGGTGAAACCGAGCCACGGCGCCTGCAGGTTGTTCTTGCCTTGCGCCAGCAACTCACCGAGCGACGGCGATCCCGGGGGGAGGCCGAACCCAAGAAAATCGAGCGAGGTCAAGGTCGTGATCGAGCCGTTGAGAATGAACGGCATGAAGGTGATCGTCGCCACCATGGCGTTGGGCAGCACGTGGCGCCAGATGATCACGGGGTTGCTCACGCCCAAGGCGCGTGCCGCGCGGACGTAGTCGAAATTGCGCGCGCGCAGGAACTCGGCGCGGACGAGGTCGACCAGCGACATCCAGGAGAAGAGCAGCATGATACCGAGCAGCCACCAGAAATTGGGCTGCACGATGGCCGACAGGATGATCAGCAGGTAGAGGACGGGAAGTCCTGACCAGACCTCGATGAAACGTTGGAAGAGCAGGTCCGTGACGCCACCATAGTAGCCTTGGATGGCGCCCGCGGCGACGCCGACGATCGAGCTCAGGATGGTGAGCACGAGACCGAACAGCACCGAGATGCGGAAGCCGTAGATGAGGCGTGCCAGCACGTCGCGGCCTTGGTCGTCGGTACCGAGCCAATTGACGCGATCGGGCGGCGAGGGCGCCGGAGACGCGAGAGCGTAGTTGATCGTCTTGTAGCTGAACGGAATGAGGGGCCAGACCATCCAGCCATGCTCTTTGATGTGCTTCTGCACATAAGGGTCGCGGTAATCGGCCTCGGTCGGAAACTCGCCGCCGAAGGTCGTCTCGGGATAGTCGAAGAATACGGGGGCATAGAAACGGCGCTCATAAGAGACCAGCAGTGGCCGGTCATTGGCAATGAATTCCGCGAAGAGGCTGATGAAGAAGAGCGCGAGGAATATCCAGAGCGACCAGAAGCCGCGGCGGTTGGCGCAGAAGTTCGCCAGGCGCCGCCGCGTGAGCGGCGTCAGGCGCGACCACGACCAGCGCCCTTCGGGCGCGCGGGTGAGCGCGGTCGCGGGGGTGCTCACGCTCAACGTCTCGCGAAATCGATGCGCGGATCGACCAGCATGTAGGTGAGATCGCGCAACAGCGTCATTACGAGGCCGATCAGCGTGTAGATGTAGAGCGTGCCGAACATCACGGGATAGTCGCGACCGATGGCCGCCTGGAAGCCGAGATAGCCGAGGCCGTCCAGCGAGAAGATGACCTCGACCAGAAGCGCACTGGTGAAAAGAATGCTGACGAAAGCGGCCGGGAAGCCGGCGATCACCAGAAGCATGGCATTGCGGAAAACGTGGCCGTAGAGCACGCGACGCTCGGTGAGGCCTTTGGCGCGCGCGGTGGTGACGTACTGCTTGTTGATCTCCTCGATGAACGAGTTCTTGGTCAGGATCGTCAGCGTGGCGAAGCTGCCGATGATGAGCGAGAGAACCGGCAAGGCGATGTGCCAGAAATAATCGATCATCTTGTGCGCCAAAGAGAAGGTTGCCCAGTCGTCCGAAACGATGCCGCGCAGCGGGAACCATGAGAGATAGCTGCCGCCGGCGAAGAGCACGATGAGGAGAATGGCGAAGAGAAAGCTCGGGACGGCGTTGCCGATGACGATGACGGCGCTCGTCCAGATGTCGAAGCGGCTGCCGTCGCGCACCGCCTTGCGGATGCCGAGCGGGATCGAGACGAGATAGCTGATGAGCGTCGCCCAGAGTCCGAGCGAGATCGAGACGGGAAATTTGTCGGCGATGAGCTGCACGACCGGGCGGTCCTGAAAGAAACTGGTGCCGAAATCGAACATCAGGTAGTTGCGCATCATCGTCAGAAAGCGCTCGGTCGGCGGCTTATCGAAGCCGTAGAGCTTGTTGAGCTGCTTGATGAATTCGGGATCGAGGCCGCGCGCGCCGCGGGACTGGTCGGGACCCGTGGCGGTCGACACCTCGGCGGCGCCGCCGCTGATCCGGCCAAGGGCCTCGGTGTTGGCGCCCTTGAGGCGCGCGATGAGCTGATCGACCGGCCCTCCAGGCGCCGCCTGGACGATGATGAAGTTGACGAGGATGATCGCGAACAGCGTCGGGATCATCAGCAGGATGCGGCGAACCGAATAGGCCAGCATCTGCGGTCAGCCGCTCACTTCGTTGGTTCCTGGGCCTTCTTGGCCTCGACCGTCTGCGCGCGCGCAGGGTCGATCCACCAGGTGTCGGTGGCGAGTTCGTAAGGAGGCGAGACCTTGGGCATGCCGAATTTGTCCCAGTAAGCGACATGGAAGGACGATTGGTACCAGCCGGGAATGAGATAGTGGCTCTCTAGGAGCACGCGGTCGAGCGCGTGCGTGGCGGTGACCTGCTCGGCCCGACTCTGGGCACCAATGATCAGATCGATGATGCCGTCGACCGCCTTGCTCTTGATGCCGATGATGTTGTTGCTGCCTTCCTGATCCGCGGCCGCCGACCCCCAGAGCTCGCGCTCCTCGTTGCCGGGCGAGAGCGTCGAGGGGAAGCGCACCATGGTCATCTCGAAATCGAACTTGTTGAGGCGATTCTGGTACTGCGCGGGATCGATCGAGCGCAAATTCATCGTGATGCCGGCGCGCGCCAGGTTTTGTTTGAAGGGCAACAGGATGCGCTCGAAATCGGCTTCATCCACGAGGAAATCGAACTCGAAGGGCTGGCCGGTCTGGCCATTGACCAGCCGTTCGCCTTTCACCGACCACCCCGCTTCCTTGAGGAGGCGCAGCGCCTGACGCAGATTGTCGCGGATATTGCCGGTGCCATCGGTCTTGGGCGGCTCGTAGGCGGCGGTGAAAACGTCGTCGGGGATCTCTCCCTTGTATTTCTCGAGGATCTTCGTCTCTTCCGGCGTCGGCAAGCCGGTGGCGGCGAGATCGGTATTGGGAAAGTAGCTCGCGGTGCGCTTGTATTCGCCATAGAAGAGGTTCTTGTTGGTCCATTCGAAATCGAAGAGATAGTCAAAGGCCTCGCGCACGCGCAGGTCCTGAAACTTGGGATCGCGCAGATTGAAGACGAAGCCTTGCATGCCTTGCGGCATCTTGTTCGGGATCTCCTCCATCTTGAAGAGACCGTCGCGAAGCGCCGGGCTGTCATAGCCCGTCTTCCAATTCTTGGCGGTGAATTCCTCGCGAATGTCGTATTGCCCGGCCTTGAACGCCTCAAGCGCGATCTGGCGGTCTCGATAGTAGTCGTAGCGGATGCTGTCGAAATTGTGGCGCCCGCGATTGACCGGCAGATCCTTGCCCCAATAGTCGGGAACGCGACGATAACTGATGTCGCGACCGGTATCGACCGTATCGACCTGGTATGGGCCGCTGCCGAGCGGCGCCTCGAGCGTGGTCTTCTCGAAGTCGCGTCCTTCCCAATATTTCTTCGAGAGCACCGGGAGTTGGCCGCAGATCAGCGGCAGCTCGCGGTTGTCGCCGTTCCGGAAAGTAAAGCGGACGCCGTTCTCGCCGACCTTCTCCGCCTTCATCACGTCGCGGTAGTAGATGCGGTACGCCGGGTCGCCGTGCTCCTTCAGCGTCTCGAAGGTCCAGATGACGTCCTCGGGCGTGACCGGCGTGCCGTCGTGAAAACGCGCGTCCTTGCGCAGATCGAATTGCACCCAGGTGCGATCCTTGGGGATCTCGACGCTCTCGGCGAGAAGACCGTAAGCGCTGTCGGGCTCGTCCCCCGACGATGCCAGCAGCGTGTCGAAGGTCAGGCCCATGCCGATGGCCTTGTTGCCCTTGAGCTGGAAGGGATTGAGGGTGTCAAAGGTACCGACGGTCGCATAGCGCGCGGTGCCGCCCTTGGGGGCGTCGGGATTGACGTAATCGAAATGCGCGAAGTCGGCGCCGTATTTGAGGTCCCCGAAGGTCGACACGCCGTTGCTCTTGGCGATCGTTTCCTGGGCGAGCGTCGGGGCGCTCGGCAAGGCGACGACGAGCGCTGCCGTGAGCGCAGCTAAGGCAAGGCGCATGGGTGCTTCCCTGGGGTTGTTTGTTCCCGGCAGTCTAGTGGAAACGGTGTCGCGAAACAGCACGATCCAGAGCGGCCTCTACTCAACCGCCGGCAAGCAGCGCCAGCGCCTCGGCGGCACACGCCTTGTCGCCGCAGGCGAAGACGCGGCCATCCGAGTGCACGCCGAGCGCGTCGCCCCGCCAGTCGCTGATGACGCCGCCGGCGCCGGCGATCACCGGCACCAGGGCGCAGAAGTCGTAAGGCTTCATCTGCGCCTCGACGACGAGATCGATGAAGCCGCTGGCGAGCTGCGCATAGGCATAGCAATCGGCGCCGGTGCGGATGAGCTTCACCGCGCCGCGCAGCCGCGCGAAGCCCTCGGCGTCGGCACCGGCGAACATGCTCTCGGGCGCGGTCGAGAAGAGGGTCGCGCTCGCCAGCTTGGGGCAGCGGCGCGTCTCGGCGCGGGCGCCGTTGAGGGTCGTCGGCCGGCCTTCGGCGCCGACCCAGCGCTCGGCCAGGACCGCCTGGTCGATGATCCCCAGCACCGGACGGCCGCGGTGCAGAAGGGCGATCAGCGTACCGAAAAGCGGGATGCCGCTGATGAAGGATTTGGTGCCGTCGATCGGGTCGAGGACCCAAAGATGCTCGGCCTCGCCGCGGACGCTGCCATGCTCCTCGCCGAGAATACCGTGTTCGGGGAAGCGCTCCTCGATAAGACGACGCATCGCCGCCTCGGCTTCTCGGTCGGCGATGGTGACTGGGCTCGAATCGCTCTTGTCCTCGACGGCGAGCGGGCGGCGGAAATAGCGGCGGATGACCGCACGGGCCGCATCGGCAAGGCTCTCGGCGAGCGCAAGGTGAGCGGCGGTGACCGGCTCCGTCATGCCGTCCCCGCCACCGGCGCTATTTCCCCAGCGGTTTCGGCTGGTCGCTGAGCGAGTTGAGATAGGCGATGACGTCGGCGCGGTCCTTGGCGCTGTGCATGCCGGGAAAGGTCATCTTCGTGCCGCTGGCAAAGGACCTGGGGTTGTCGAGCCATTTGTTGAGATCGTCGACCGTCCACTTCTGGCCCTGATGCGCCTGGAGCGAGGACGAGAAGCTATAGCCGTTGTGGCCCTCGGCGATGGGTTGGTTGACGACATTGTAGAGATTGGGACCGATGCCGTTCTTGCCGCCCTTGTCGAAGGTATGGCAGACGGTGCAGGGTTTCACCTTCGTCTTGCCCGCATCGACGCTAGCCGTCGCCAACAGCGGCTCGATGGGCTCGGGCCCAGCCGCAGCCTGTCCGGCCGCCGGAGCCCCGGACTTGGCGGTTTCGGTGGCGACCATGTAGACCGGCTTCTCGAGCGGTCGCGGATTGACCAAGCCGCTCGCGATGATGCCGGAAACCATGGCGAGGATCATCGCACCCAGCACTGCGCCAAGGATCTTGTTGACCTCGAACGACGACATTCCCATCCCCCGGGGCAGCGGCTCCGGCGCGGAGGAAAGCCAATTTTCGCTGACAACTCAAACAAAATGTGGTTGATGCGGGCGACGAGCGCTGGGGCTCGCCCGCACCGGGCCCGCGGCATAACGCCGCAATTGCCGGCATGCAAGGATATGAAAGGAGTGCGCTTGATCGTCCCCCTTCCGCATTTCCGGCCGATCATCGTCGTCCCGGCGCGCCTCGCGGCCGCGCGGCTGCCGGGGAAGCCGCTGGCGGACATCGCCGGCGCGCCGATGATCGTCCATGTGCTGCGCCGCGCCCAGGCGGCAGAGATCGGGCCGGTGCTCGTCGCTTGTGCCGAGGCCGAGATCATGGAGGCGGTGGGGCGGGCAGGCGGGCGGGCAGTGCTGACCCGGCCCGACCATCCGTCGGGCTCCGACCGCATCCACGAGGCCCTATCGGCGGTCGATCCCACGCGCCAACACGACGTGGTGGTCAATCTTCAAGGCGACTTCCCGATGGTCGAGCCCGCAGCCATTCGTGCCGTGCTGTGGCCGCTCGCCGATCCCGCCGTCGATATCGGCACCTTGGTTTGCCCGATCCGCAACGCCGAGGAGCTTGCCAATCCCAACATGGTGAAGGCGGCGATGGGCTTTGCCCCGGGGCAGCGCATCGCCCGCGCGCTCTACTTCAGCCGCCTGCCGGTGCCGCACGGTCCGGGCGAGCACTACCACCATATCGGCATCTATGCCTATCGCCGCGCCGCGCTGGAGCGCTTCGTGGCGCTGCCGCCGGCGCCCATCGAACGGCGCGAGGGCTTGGAGCAGCTGCGCGCGCTCAACGCCGGGATGCGCATCGACGCGGCCCTGGTGAATTCCGTCGTCTTCGGCGTCGACACGCCGGCCGAGCTGGCCGAGGCGCGCGCTCTCCTCGCATCGTCGGGTGCCGCCGAGGCTCGGCCATGACGCTCATTGCCTTTCAGGGCGCGCCCGGCGCCTATTCCGATCTCGCCTGCCGGCAGGTCTTCCCCAGGCTTGAGACCCTGGCTTGCGCGACCTTCGAGGACGCCATCGCCGCCGTCCGGCGCGGGCGGGCGGCGCTTGCCATGCTGCCGATCGAGAACTCCGTCGCCGGCCGCGTCGCCGACATCCACCACCTGCTGCCGGATTCGGGCCTCCACATCATCGCCGAGCACTTCCAGCGGGTGAACCACCATCTGCTGGCGCCGAAGGGCGGAAGCTTGAAGCGGCTCAAGACGGTGCGCTCGCACGTCCATGCGCTCTCGCAATGCCGGCGCTTCATCCGGAAGCACGGGTTGAAAGCGGTGGTCGCGGCGGATACCGCAGGCGCCGCAGCCGAGGTCGCCGAGCACGGGGATCCCAGCGTGGCGGCGATCGCCTCGGAGCTTGCCGGGCAGATCTACGGCCTTGTCCCGCTGCGGCGAAACATCGAGGACGCCGAGCACAATACGACGCGATTCTTGGTGATGGCGCGCGAGCCGAAGCCGGCCAAGCGCGGCCAAGGCCTCGTCGTGACGACCTTCGTGTTTCGCGTCCGCAACGTGCCGGCGGCGCTCTACAAGGCGCTGGGCGGCTTCGCCACCAACGGCGTCAACATGACGAAGCTCGAAAGCTACATGCTGGGCGGACGCTTCACCGCGACCCGCTTCTATGCCGATGTCGAGGCGCATCCCGAGGACCGGCCGCTCGCCCTCGCGCTCGAGGAGCTGCGGTTCTTCTCACGCGAGGTAACGATCCTCGGCGTCTATCCCGGACATCCCTTCCGGCGCGCCGCCACCCAGGGCGACGCGGACTAGCCGCCACAGGCAAATTTTCCCGCCGCCGTTAACCATGACCCTCGGAAGCTTAACGGTCCGGCAACCGAAGACTGCGATCTTCTTTGTCGCCATTCGCGTCGGAGGTGGAGCAATGCGTAAAATGCTAGGGATCGTCGGCTCGCTCGCGCTGTGCAGCGCGGCCGCTTGGGGCGCGACCGAGGCGCCGGATCGGTCGGTGCTCTCCTACGACGAGAACGTTGTCATCAACACCGCCTGTGCCAAGGCGCAGAAGCTGGGCGACGAATACTATCGGTCTTGCGTCGCGCAGCAGATGGCGGCGCTCAAGGATCATCCGACCCCGGACCGCGCCAACTTGACTCCGGAAAAGGCCCGCGCCATCACCTCGCGCTGCAACCACTTCCGCCATGTCGGCCTCGGCGAGTACAACGACTGCGTCAAGCAGGTGATCGACGGGAAGCAGCCGGATGTCGAGAAGGCTGAGAAGGCCAGTGTCACCGATGACGTCATGCCGAATTACGCGAGATTTCTACGCGACGATCAGGACGGCGCGGTCAAGGCGACGCCCGTCGCCGCAACCACCGTACCGGGTCCCGCGGAGGTGCTTCCCAAGCTCTCCGACCGTATCGACAACAAGGAACTCTCGGCGCAGGAAGTTTTCCAGAAGGTGAAGCATTCGGTCTTCGTCGTCGTCGCGGCATTCAATCGCGCGGATCTCCATCAGCTCTATGCGTCGCAGGGCTCCGCCGTCGCCATCTCCGACCACTTGCTGCTGACGAATTGCCACGTGGTGAAGGGCCGCACCGTCATCAAGATCGGCCAGGAGGATCTCGTCGACACGGCCACCCTCGTCGCCGCCGATTACACGACCGATCGCTGCGTGCTGAAGTCCGACAAGCTGACGCTGACGCCGGTTGCCGGCGTCCGTTCGGTCGATAGCTTGAATGTCGGCGAGCACGCTTTTGCCGTGGGAACGCCCTTGGGCCTCGAGCTGACTTTAAGCGAGGGTCTCGTTTCCAGCGTTCGCCATGGCAACAACCGCGACCTCATTCAGACCTCCGCGGCGATCAACAGCGGCTCGTCCGGCGGCGGCCTTTTCGATGATCGCGGCAACCTGATCGGCATCACCAGCCTTCTCGTCACCAACCGTATCGGCGCCTCGCAGAACTTCGCCATCGCTGCCGCGGATTTCTGGAAATGAGCTAAAGTCGCTAGGGGCGACAAACCACCCCCTCGCGCTCGGGCCGGATCGGGCGAAAGCTCGATCCGGCCTTTCGCTTGTGGCAGGCCTTCTACCGCCCGAGCCAATCCTCGATCAGCCGGCGCGCGATCGAATCGCGCCGCGGCATGCGGAACTGGTCGTCGTCGGCGTGGGTGAGGAGGTACTGGCGGTCGACCCAGCGCGCGTCCTGCAGCTCGCTGTGGTCGATGCGGAGCTCGGTGCTCACCGCTCGCGCATGGAAGCCCAGCATGATCGAGGCGGGGAAGGGCCAGGGCTGCGAGGAGTGATAGGTCACGCGATCGACCAGGATCGCCGTCTCCTCAAAGACCTCGCGAGCCACCGCCTCCTCGAGGCTCTCGCCCGGCTCGACGAAGCCGGCCAGCGTCGAATGCATGCCCGGCGGCCATACGCGCTGGCGGCCCAAGAGGCAGCGATCGCCGTCATGGACGAGCATGATCACCGCCGGGTCGGTGCGCGGGAAGTGCTGGGTATTGCAGGCGGCGTTGCTGCAGCGCCGGACGTGGCCGCCCTCTTCGCTTGCCGTGGCGCTGCCGCAGACGCCGCAGAAGCGATGCCGTCCGTGCCAATAGGCGAGGCCCCGCGCAAAGGCGAGCACCGAGCCTTCGTGGCGCGCGAGGAGCGGCCCGACGCGGCGGAGGTCGGTGAACTCGACGGGAAGCGCCGGGCGCAGCACCTCGAGCGGCGCCGCGACCGGCGAGAGATCGAGCGCGAAATAGGCGCAATCCTCGATCAAACCCAGCAACGCCCATTCACCCTCGACAGCGATCTCGTGCCGCGCCAGGAAGGCCGCGCGAGGGTCGCTTCCTGGCAGGCTCACCACCAGATTCTGAGTGCGCCACACCGGAACGAAGCGGCTCCTCGGATCCTCGAGTCGAGCGGCGATCCATGCCGGATCCTTGCGGCGCCCGCCGGCCCGATCGAGACCTGCGGCGGCATAAAAATTGGCTTCTTTCATCTTGGCGGCGAGACTGGCACAGCCCGGGTCCCTCGGGCAAGCGATGCCGGATCGGTCTTGCGACTCACGGCGGCGGACCTGATATAGTGCCGTCCGGGAGGTTGGCGGCGGACAGGTCTCTCGCCAACCCGGTCAGGTCCGGAAGGAAGCAGCCGTAACGAGTTTCGGCCTGGGTCGTTGGTCAGCCTCCCACCTGCTCCCGTCACAGGCCCTTAGAATCCTTGTCTTTCTCCTCGCGTCCTCGGAGTCGCCATGAGTGAGCCCGGCAGCCATTACCGGGTGCTCGCGCGCAAATACCGGCCGAGCACCTTCGCCGAGCTGATCGGGCAGGAGGCGATGGTGAAGACGCTCACCAACGCCATCGTCGCCGAGCGCATCGCGCACGCCTTCATCCTCACCGGCGTGCGCGGCGTCGGCAAGACGACGACGGCGCGCATCCTGGCGCGCGCGCTCAACTGCGTCGGTCCCGACGGCAAGGGCGGCCCGACCATCGCGCCCTGCGGGCAATGCGAGCCCTGCCGCGCCATCGCCGAGGATCGGCATGTCGATGTGATGGAGATGGACGCGGCCTCGCGCACCGGCGTCGACGACATTCGCGAGCTCACCGACGGCGTCCGCTACAAACCGGTATCGGCGCGCTACAAGGTCTACATCATCGACGAAGTGCACATGCTTTCCAAGAACGCCTTCAACGCGCTGTTGAAGACGCTCGAAGAGCCGCCCGCCGACGTTATCTTCATCTTTGCCACCACCGAGATCCACAAGGTGCCGGTGACGGTGCTGTCGCGCTGCCAGCGCCATGCGCTGCGCCGCGTGCCGCTGGAGCTCTTGAGCCAGCATTATGCGCGGATCGCGGCGGAGGAAGGGATCGCCGCC
>DATJAV010000301.1:0-13520 GCA_035515835.1 Allostellaceae bacterium | reverse complement strand
AATGCCGGCATAGCCCCACATCAGCGCCAAGGAGAGGGCGAAGAGCGCGGCGATGGCGAGCTCGGTCGGATCGTGAACGGCGATGACGTGCGGCAGCACCAACAGCACCAGCGCGCATACCCCCACCCAAATCCAGGAAATGCGTCCCGCGCCGAAGTGCAATCCAGTCACGTCGAACCTCGGAAGAAGCGCCCGGTGATGCCTTGCGGCATCAGGCGCAACAGGACGATGGCCAACGCGAAGACGCCGAGCTCGCCCACCACGGGATTGAATCCGAAGGACAGCGCCTGGTTCACGGTGCCGAAGATCGCCGCCGCCGACACGGTGCCAGCGATGACCGAAGCGCCGCCGGTGATCACCGTGATGAAGGCCTTGGCGATGAAGATGCCGCCGGTCGTCGCCGGCTCGAGGGCGATGACCGGCGCGAGCACGCCGCCGGCGAGGCCCGAAAGCGCCGCGCCGACGGTGAAGGTCAGCATGTAGACGATGCTGGGATTGTATCCCAGCGAGGACAGCACCTCGGCGCTTTGCATGGCGCCCCGCGCGATCAAGCCGACGCGGGTATATCGCAGCACCATCCACAGCGCGAACATGACCAGCACCGCGACGGCGATGACGAAAAGGTTGTAGCCGGACATGGCGAGCTTGCTTGCGCCGAGCTCGTAGGCCGGGATCGGCACGGGCACACCCACGGTCGATGGGCCAAAAATCATGGTGACGGCGCCGACGAGGAGCAGGGAAAGACCCCAGGTCGCCAGCATCGTGTCGATCAGGCGGCCATAAAGGAATTGCACGATGGCACGCTCGGCGATGAGGCCGATGATGCCGACGACGAGCGGGGCGATGACCAGCATCGCCAGATAGATGTCGACGTGCCTGCTGACGCAGAAATACGTGGTGTAGCCGCCCAGCATGACGAACTCGCCATGCGCGAGATTGACGACGCGCATCATGCCGAAGACGATCGCCAGCCCGGCGCTGACCAGCGCGAGAGAGGCGATGATGTACAGGATATTGATAAAGACGAGCGCCGCGTAGTCCATCACCGCTTCCCCGGGCGAGGGCGGGGCCAGCCTCGCAGGGTGGCCGGCCCGGCTCCGCTCAGATCTTGACCTCGTACTGCTTGTTGTCGTCGGGGTTCTTCTGCAGGTTGCAGTAGCGGGCGGTATCGCTTGGCGGGCGCTGCTTCGCCGTCTCCAGGATCTCAAGCTTCTGATTTTTGACTTCCATGATGCGGATGTCGAGCGCCGCGTGATGCGTCTTGGGCTCCATGGTGACGAGGCCGGCCGGGCCTTCGATGCTGGGACCGGATTCCAACTCTTTGATGAGCGCCTCGCGTTCGATCGTGCCCGCCTTCTTCACCGCCGCGGCCCAGAGCTTGATGCCCTGGTATTGCGAGACGGCGATCTCGTGCACGATCTTGGTATCGCCGAACTTCTTCTGCCAACGTGCCAGGAAATCCTTGTTGGCGGGCGTGTCGATCTCCTGGCTGTAGTTGCCGGCGATGATGATGCCGTCGCCCTCGGCCGGCGAGAGCGCGAGATGCTCGTTGCCGACGCCGAACGTGGTCGACATCAAATGTATCTTCTTGTTCATGCCGGAGGCCGCCCATTGGCGATAGAACGCCATATGCGCGCCGCCGACCAGCGCCGAGGCGACGTAATCCGGCTTCGCTTCCTGGATCTTGGCGATGGTGGAGGCGAAATCGGCGATGTTGAGCGGGAAGAACTCGGTCGCGACCACCGTCCCTTTGCGCTGCTCGGTGTAGTAGGCGATCCACTTGGCGGTGATCTGGCCGTAATTGTAGTCGGCGGCGATGGTGTAGACCTTGGGGCCCCAATTCTTGATGGAGCGATCGACGATCGGCTCGACCGCTTGGGCCGGGGTGGTGCCGGTGATGAAGCAATTGCCGTCGCAGACGCCGCCCTCGTAGAGCACGTTATAGAAATAGAGCGTCTCGGCGAGGCGGAAGGTCTGGCGGATGGCCTCGCGCGAGGCCGAGGTGATGCCGCCATGAACGACGTCGACCTTGTCGTCGCGCACCAGCTGCTGGGCATATTTGGTGTAGAGCGCGATGTCGGACTGCGTGTCGTATTGCACGAGATCGATCTTGCGCCCGAGCAAACCGCCGGCGGCGTTGAGCTCCTCGACCGCCATCGCGGTCGCCATCACCATGGGCTTGCCGTAGATGTCGAGATTGCCGGAATTGTCCAGCACGGAGCCGAGCTTGATCGGCGCGCCTTCGGCAAAGCCGCGGCTGATGAAGGGGGCGCTGGCGGCGAGCGCGGTACCGCCGGCGGCGGCCAGTACGCGCCTACGAGTGAGTGTCACGGGTTCGGCTCCTTTCGGGGTTGCAAGGTCCTGCCTACTTGTTCGTCCGCGACGGGCCGCTGCCGGGCTCCGTCGGCGTCGTCTGCGTGATGGTCGTGTTGCCGACCGCGGTCGAGAAATCGAGACCGATGCTCTCGCCGATGCTTTTGAGCGCCGGCAGCTGCAGCGCCATGCCGAGAATGCTGTCCATCACCTGATTGACCGGCGTCTTGGCACCGCCGTCGCCGTTGGGCGAGCCCGGAGGACCGGAGAAGCCCGACAGCTGATGGATGCGGATCGATTCGATCTTCTCCGCCGGCTTCATCATTTGGCCGATGATCTCCGGCATCTTGTCGAGGCGGTATTGCTCGAGCTTCAGGCGAATGAGCGCGGCGCTGCGCGAGTTCTCCGCGTCGATGAGAGCGCGCTCGCCCTCGGACTGCGCCATCATGCGGGCGCGGTCGGCTTCCGCCGTGGTGCGCGTCGCCTCGGATTCCGCGCGGATGCGGCGCAGCAGCACCTGGGCGTCGCTCTCGGCCTTGGCGGCGTCGACCGCGCTCTGCTCCTCCATGCGCTTTATCGCCATTTCCTGCGAGCGGTCGGCGACGGCGCGCTCGCGCTCGGTCTGCACCCTTTCCTGCGCCAAGATGATCTCGGTCCGCGCCAGCTCGGCCTGGGCCTGCGCCTTCGCCTCCTCGACGTGCTTGGCGGCCAGGCGGATGGCGCTGTCGGCCTTGTTCACCTCCGAGCCGAGCTGCGCCTCGATTTCGAGCTTCCTCAGCTCGCGCTGCTTGGCGATCTCCATGGCGTTCGTCTCGCGCTCGCGCGCGATCCGCGCGTTGGCGGACGCGATCTGCGCCGTCTCGCGGGCGCGCGCCGCCTCGGCGTCGCTCGAGGCTTTGATCTTCTCGATCTCGAGGCGCTGGCCGATCTGCGCCTGCTCTTCTTCTTGCATCAGCAGCAGGCGGCGCTTCGTCGCCTCGAGCTGGGTCTGCCGCACCGAGATCTCGGCATCGGCCTCGATCTCAGCGCGCTTCTTCTTGTTGACGGCGACGATCTCGGCCAGACGCCGCATGCCGACGGCGTTGAAGACGTTGTTCTCGTCGAAGGCGGAGAAAGCCGACTGGTCGAGCCGCGTCAGCGAGACGGAATCGAGGAGAATGCCGTTCTGTCCGAGATTCTCGCGCAGCAGCTCGGCGATCTCGTGCACGAACTCGGCGCGCTTCTCGTGGAGCGCGTCCATGGTTTCGCGCGCCGCCACCGCCTGCACGGCGTCGACGAAGCGGCCTTCCATGAGATTGCGCACGCCATCGGGCGTAAACGAGCGGGCGCCCAGCGCCTGCGCCGCGGTGGCGATGCCGTCGACCGACGGCATGACCCGGACATAGAATTCGAGCTCGACATCGACGCGCATGCGGTCTTCGGTGATGAGGGATTTCTCGGCGGCGCGGCGCACATCGATGCGGATCGTGCGCATGTTGATCTCGTCGATCTTGTGCAGGAAGGGCAGCGCCAGGCAGCCGCCGGAGATGATGATGCGCTGGCCGCCGAAACCGGTGCGCACCAGGGCGATGTCGCGCGTCGATTTCCGATAGAAGCGGTTGAGGAAGGCGACCACCACGGCGACAATGACGACGACCGCGACGATGGCGACCAGCCAGCCTAAGACCTCCATATGCCCCCCTGAGCCGGACGCGCTGATCCGGCGCTCAGATTATTAGAAGTCAAGTATCGGAGTGGCTCGCCAGGCGTGTCAAGTGAGAGCGCCCGAATAGGCGCGTTTTGGGCGGGCATTTCGCGCATGTCAGACGCTTCGCCCGTGCCGCTGATAGTCGCCGACGAATGCACGATAGGCGCGGCGGGACATCGCCGGGATCGGCGGGGCTTCACGGGTATAGGAGCCTTGCGTGGCGGTGTGCTTGCAACCCGCGGGATATCGCGACACTCTTTCCGCAGAGGGGCAGCAGACGCTGGAGGAGAGGGCCATGGCGGGAAGCAGCATCGGGCGGCGCAAAATCGTGCAGGCTGCGCTTTATGGAGGCACGGGCCTCGCTCTGAGCGGCGCGCTATCGGGGGCCTGGGCGGCGGAGCAGGTCAGTTTCGCCGATATCGGCGTCGGCGATCCCGGCGGCGACTGGTCGCGCTATACGAAGGCGACAGGCGGCGATACCGTCAACCTCGTCTCGATCGGCAATGCGCCCTCGGCCATCCTGAACGTGCTGATCGCCGGCGGCGGGACCAAGACCTATGATCTCATCAACATCGTCGGCGGCATGCAGAAGCCGCTGGTCGAGAACGGCCTGATCGAGCCGATCGACACCGCGCGGCTGCCGAATTGGGCGAAGGACAGCTATATCGCGCAATATCTGAAGCCGGGCACGCCCGGTTTCGATTTCATCGGCTATGACGGCAAGATCTACGGCGTGCCCACCGTGCTGCAGGGCGACTCATTCGCCTATTTGCCGGAGGCGACGGGCCCGCTCGATTCCTATGGCGCGCTCTTCGATGCCAAATGGAAGGGCTATGTCGCGCTCGAGGACAATTACACGACGGCAGGACAGAAGACCGCGCTCTATTTGAAGGCGAGCAAGCAGGCCAGCATCGGCGATCCCGCGAACCTCACGCCCGCCGAAATGAAGACCGTCGTCGATTTCCTCATCGCCAAGAAAAAGGAAGGGCAGTTCCGCACCATCTGGTCGAGCTTCGAGCAAGCGGTCAACCTGATCGTGAGCAAAGAGGTCAAGGTGATCGATTGCTGGGAGCCGATGGTCTTCGTCGCCAAGAGCAAAGGCGTCGATGCCGTCTATGCCGCGCCCAAAGAAGGCTACCTCCTCTGGGCGATGGCGGCCTATCTCGTCAAGAACCCGGGGCGCTCGCCGGCGCGGACCAAAGCCGCCTACGCGCTCCTCGATTTCATGCTGGGCGGCTGGTATGGCGCGACCATCACCGATCTGCGCGGCTACATGACGAACCCCGAGGCGCCGGCCTACGCCAGGCAACATCCCGGCGAGTTCCCGGCGGCGAAGGCGGAGCGCATCGCCGCGATCGATGCCGGCGTCAAGAAGAAATTCCAGCAGGGCGGCACCTGGCAGCAGCGCTGGCCCACGGCAGTCGATGCCTATGAGGCGGAGTGGGCGCGCTTCAAAGCGGCGTGAGCCGGGCGCATGAGCGCGTCGCGGTCTGGACACGGCACGGCCTGCTCGCGCTCCCCATCGCCTTCGTCGCGGTCTTTCTCGTGGCGCCGCTGCTTTTTTCCATCGCCATCGGCTTCTGGCAGCGCGTCGGGTTTCGCGTCCAACCCGCCTTCCGGCTCGACGCCTATGCGGAATTCTTCGGCAGCGTGCGTCTCTTGGTGCTGGAGCGCGGCCTCATCGTCGCCGCGGAAGCGACCGCGATCGGCCTGCTGCTGGCCTATCCCGTCGCCTATTTTCTCGTCTTCCGCGTGACCCGCAGCGCCGCGCGCGTCGTGCTCGCCCTCTTCACCCTCCCCTTCCTCGTCAACTACATCATCCGGACGTTTTCCTGGTCATGGCTCTTGAGCCGCACCGGTCCGGTCAACAAGGCGCTGGCGACGACGGGCCTCACCCACGCGCCGGTCGACTGGCTGCTTTACAGCGATTTCGCGGTGCTGCTGGGGCTCGTCACCTCGACCATGCCTTTCATGATCTTTCCCATCTATCTCGCACTCATGGGGCTCGACCGGCGCTTGCTCGAAGCCAGCTGGACGCTGGGCGCGAGCCCGGCGCGGAGCTTCCTCCGCGTGACCCTGCCGCTCTCGCTCTCCGGCGTCTTTGCGGCGCTGGTCTTCGGCTTCACCGGCGCTTTCGGCGACAGCGCCGTGCCGATCATCCTCGGCGGCCCCGGCTATCAGCTCATGGGCAACGCCATCACCAGCACGCTCGACGTCCTCAACTATCCCCTGTCGGCGGCGATGTCGAGCGTCGTCGTCGCCGTGATGTTGTTGCTCCTGCTCTGCTGGTATCTCGCCTTCGATCTGCAATCCTTTCTCGGCAAGATGCTGCGCTGGCGCTTCTGAGATGACCCGCAACCCGCTGGCGCAGGCGCTGCTCTGGTTCGTCCTCGCCCTCATCCTCGCGGTCCTTTATCTGCCGCTGCTGCCGCCATTCCTCGCCTCGGTCGGCGTCGGCGGCCCCGAGGGCGGCGACGGCTTCACTTGGCGCTGGTATGCGAGCCTCGGCGACAATCCGCTGCTGGCGGGCGCCATTGCCAGCAGCCTTGCGGCGGCGCTCATCACCGCGGTCGCGGCGCCTTTCTTGGGGCTTCTCGCCGCCATGGCGGTGCGCGAGCTCAAGGCGCCTCGCGTCATTTTGCTGTTGGTGCTGCTGCCGCTCTTCATCCCCGGCGTCAGCCTCGGGCTCGCCATCGCCCTCTTCTTGCGCGAGCTCGACCTCGCGCCGGCGCTGTGGAGCATCGCGCTCGTCCACATCCTCTGGGCACTGCCTTTCGCGACGCTCATCATTCTGACGGCGATGGCGAGCTTCGACCCCGTCTATCTCGAGGCCGCCTATCTCTCCGGCGCGGGGCGCTTCCGGGCCTTCCGCGAGATCGAGCTCCCCTTGATCCGCCCCGGCATCCTCGGCGCCGCCAGCTTCTCGATGATCCTCTCCTTCAACGAGACGATCCGAACCTCGCTCGTGCAGGGCCCGCTCAACACGGTGCAGACCTATATCTGGTCAACCTATCTGCAGGTCGGCCTCTCGCCCGCGCTCTATGCGCTGATGAGCCTCCTCGTGCTGCTGACGGTGCTGCTGCTGGCGCTGTCGCTGGCGGCGGGGCGGCGGTCATAGCCGACTCGCGCGCGAACGCGCTACACGATCAGTGCGGCAAGCCCTCGCTTCTCGACGATTGACAGCAATCGCTTCGTCGGTCCGGCAGGCTTCTTGACGCCGCGTTCCCAGTCGCTCACCAAATTCTTCGACACGGCGAGGTAGTGCGCGAAGACCGGCTGCGACACATTCTCCCGCTCTCTGATCCGCCTGATCTGCCGCCCGGTATAGTTCGGCAACGGCGCGAGGCACGCCTTGTCGAACTCACGCATCGTTTGCTTGCCGATCGCGCCGATGTCGTGCAGCGCCTCGGCCGTCTCGTGCATGAACGCGAAGGCCTCGCTCTTGTATTTCCTCTTAGCCATGGCACGTCACCTCGGTAAGAACTCTCGCCTTCTTCAGGCTTTCGATCTGTCGATCGCTCAATGCAAGCATTTCCTTGGCGAGCTTCTTGAAGGCCTTGAGCTCATCTCTCTTGATGTTCGCCATCTCCATGCCTCAGACGGCGAAAGACCTATTTGACCGGTGATCATCTCTGGAGTGACAGTGAAACCGTCAATGACGAAGAATGCGTGAAACTCTGACCGTGATCTTGGTTGAGACTGATTCTGGGACATCGCTACCTCGCCCTATGGTGAGTTCAGCTAATCCTCGAGCAGGACCAAATCGGCCGGGTCGCACCCGACTGTCACCTCGCTCTCGTCGCCCGCGAGCTCGCGGCGTGTCGAGGTCGCCTGCAGGAGCTGGCCGTCGCTGAGCCGCAGCCGGTGATCGATGGTCGTCCCGCGATAGATGATCTCCTCGAGGCGCGCCGGAAGACGCGTGCCGCAGGCAGCCGCCGCGGCGCCGAGACGCAGGCGCTCGCAGCGGATGGCGAGGCCGATGCGCGCGCCCGGCGGCTTGCCTGCCGGCGCCGCCGGCAGCGCGATCGATGTGGCGCCGAGAAGAGCGGATGGCCCGGCGCCGAGCGTGGCGTCGAGCACGTTACAGCCGCGGAAGAAGGAAGCGACAAAGCGCGTGCGCGGACGGCGGAAGAGCGCCTCGGGCGTGTCCTGCTGCGCGCACGCGCCGCGGTTCAGCACGGCGATGCGGTCGCTCATGGTGAGCGCTTCCTCCTGATCGTGGGTGACGTAGAGGAAGGTCGTGCCGGTCTTGCGCTGGATGTGCTTCAGCTCGCTCTGCGTCTCGCGGCGGATCTTGTCGTCGAGCGCCGAGAGCGGTTCGTCGAGCAGCAGGAGGCGCGGCTCCGGTGCCAGCGCGCGGGCCAATGCCACGCGCTGCTGCTCGCCGCCGCTCAGCACGGTGGGGCGGCGCTCCCCGAAGCCCGGCAGCCCCACCAGCTCCAGCATCGCCGCCACGCGGCGCTCCGCGGCGGTGCCCGTCATGCCGCGCTGCTTCAAGCCATAGGCGACGTTCTCGGCGACGCTCATATGCGGGAAGACGGCGTAGTGCTGGAACACCATGCCGAGATGGCGCCGCCAGGGCGGGATGCCCTCGATGTCGCTGCCGTCGAGCAAAATGCGTCCGGCATCCGGCCGCTCGAGCCCGGCGATCATGCGCAGCACGGTGGATTTCCCTGAGCCGCTCGGCCCCAGGAAGGTGAAGAAAGCGCCGCGCTCGACGGCGAGCGACAGGCGATCGGCGGTCACCGTCGCGCCGAAGCGCTTGGAGACGGCATCGAGCCGCAAGATCGGTTCGCCTTCGGGCGCCATGCTCAGGGTCCTTGCGCCCGCTCCCCGAGCGCCGTGGCGATGGCGATCGACACGGCCTTCACTTGCAGCGGCAGTGTCATCGAGGCGATGTCGGCGCGCTGATGCAGCTCTAGGCGGCGATCCTCGCGCGTCTCGCCGAGAAGGAGCGCCACCTGCTCCGGCAGATAGGGAAGATGGATGAAGCCGCCGCGGGCGCCGGGCGCGCGCTCACCAAGCAAGTAAAGGAGCTGGTAAAGGGTGGCGTTGCAGAGAAAGGTGCCGGCGGTATTCGAGAGGCGCGCGGGAATGCCGCTTGCCAGCAGCGCCGCTTCGATGGACCGGAGCGGCAAAGTCGCGCGCAGCGCGGCGCCGCCCTCGGCGACGATGGGCGCATCGGCAAGAAGCGCGCCCTCGTTGTCGGGGATCTCGAAATCGGCGAGGTTGAGGCCGAAGCGCTCGAGGCGGATCGCCGTCTCGCCCGGCCAAAGGCCGAGGCTGATGACGAGGGACGGTCCGACATCATCGATCATCGTCGCGAGGCGTCGCGCCAGCCCGTCATAGGAGACGGGAAGCGTGCGTCCGGCGACGCGATGGCCCGCGATCATGCTCCCGTCGAGCGCGCGCGCGACGTCGCGCGTCGGGTTCAAGCCGCGTCCGCCATAGGGCTCGAAACCGGTGACGAGCACCCCGTTCGTGCGCGCGGTCGCGGCCTCAGCCATGCCTTTCTCCCAAGATCGTCGGCGCGAACTCGGCGAATTGTAGCCGCTCGCCGGGCTTGGGCCAGCAGCGCGCGGCGACCTTTCAGGCGAGCCGGTAGGCCTTCGCGACATTCTCTCCGAGGATTCCGCGGCGTCCCGCCTGCGTCATCGGCGCCACCATTGCGCGGAGTTCTTCCAGATAAGCCCCGGGATGATCGGGATGCGGATAGTCGCTCGCCCAGAAGAACTTGTCCTCGCCGACGAGGGGCATCAGCGCGGCGATGGTGCGCTCCTCGGGATCCGCCGAGATGAAGCACTGTCGTTTGAAGTAGTAGGACGGCTTTTCCTTCAAGCGGACGGTCGCGCCGAGCGGCGTCCCGGTGAAGGTTGCGTCGGCGCGATCGAGGAAATAGCCGATCCAACCCGCCTGGGACTCGAGCACGACCACGCGCAAGCGCGGGAAACGCTCGAAGACGCCGAACTGGAAGAACGTCGCGAACGCCTGCTGCACGCCCTGCCCCGCAAAGAGATTGAAGTACCAGACGGCCCAGCCGAACTTGTCGTAGCGATGGTGGACGCCGAAAGCGCGCGGCTCGAAGGTCGGATGCACGGCGAGCGGCACGTCCAGATCCTGCGCCGCCGCAAAGACGGCATCGTGGCGCGGATCGCCGTGCGGCACGCGCGTGATGGTGAACGGGCAGACGAAAGCGCCGCGACAACCGTCCCTGACCGCGCGCTCGAGCTCGCGGGCGGCTGCCGCGGGATCGCCCAGCGATAGATGCGCGATCGGGACCAGGCGCCCGCCCGAGTCACGGCAGAAGTCGGCGATCCAGCGGTTGTAGGCGCGGCAATAAGCGCTCGAGAGCTCGGCATCGAAAAGCTCGGCTTCCCAGAGAAGGCCGAGCGTCGGATAGAGCACCGCCTTCGCCATTCCCTCGCGGTCGAGGAGCTGCACGCGCTCTTTCATATCCATCGTGCCGAACGCGGCGCCCTTGAGATAGGTCTCTTCGGGCGTCGGACGAATTGCGCGGACTTTCTCGGGCGCAACCTCGCCGCGCATCGCGCGTTCGCGGAGCTCGCGCGCCTCCTTCACACGCTGGCCCATGCCGCCGAGCGTCGCGAGCTGGCCGGGGCGCGCGAGCGTGGAAGGCCGCGCATCGATCAGCAACTGCTCGAAGCCGTCGTCGCCCACGCGGATGCGGAGCGCGCGGTCGCGATAGGCCGGCTCGAGGTACGTCTCCCAGAGGTCCGGCGGCTCGAGGATGTGCCCGTCGCAATCGATCACGACCGTTCCGGTCATCACATTCTCCTCCGCCGAAACGCGCGAAACCCGCGCACGGCTCATCTCGAGACCTACGCCAACACTATATTCTATATATTCTATACACACGACGTTGTCGGCGACGCCGTACCAGCCTCGACGATCCGCGGTCAGATCGCGGCAGACTGTTGGGCTGGCCGAACATGCTTGCCGGACCGACCATAGCTTAAACAGAGAAAGAGAGAGAGAGAGAGAGAGAGAGAGAGAGAGCCGGCCGACGCTAAGACCGCTTATCTACTCTACGAAATGCGATTTCCAATACCAGACCGCGCCTAAAGCGGTCGGTATCACCAGGAGGTGGCAGGGGTCGGCCGGCGCTCCTTAACGGGCAAAACCCATCGACGTTCCTCGAGAAATCTCACGCCCAGAACACAGTCGCGACGCCACATCACCTCCGCGGCGATCGCACTCACGCCCTCGACCAACAGCCATACCCAACGGCTTTCACCAAGGGCCCGGTCGAGGTGAACTTGCGCGCCCCAGCCCGAGACATCGAGGACCCGACATGATCCGGAGCCGTTCCGGCAACGCAGCTCCGCTCGCCAATTCGTTCGCCAGCGATGACGGGACATGGCGAGAGGACCGTTCGCGCGCCGCTCCGGCCGCTCTCCGCCGCCCCGGCTCTCGTCCACCGAACCCTCCAATTGATGCGCCCCGGTTCGTGTTTTCGGCGGGCCGCCCCACCCCGATAACCATGCGTGCCAATGTCGGATCGGGCGGCCCTGGCCACAGACGTTGTGGTTGCCCAGCCAACGATGGGATTACCCTGGGGTTCCGCCGAAAGGCAGCGAAAAATCCTGCCGAGATCTCGTCTTTCTCTATCGAAGGCGATCCGAGGCACCCATCGTTGCGTCGCTCCGCGCCTTCACCATGCGAAGCGGCGTGTAGGTCATCACCGGCGCCCCGTCCTGCTTGAAGACACGGTTGCGGGTGCGGACAAGGCCGCGGTTCGGGCGGCTTTTGCTCCGCCTCGATTCGATGACTTCGACCTCGACGTGAATCGTATCGCCTGCGACCACAGGCCCTTCGACGCTCAGCTCCATGCCGAGGAATGCGAACCCGGTATGCTGCATGGTCGCGTGGACGAGCAGCCCCTCGGCAAAAGAAAAAACGAGGGCACCCGGCGCCACTCGCCCCTGGATGTCCGAATCGCTACGCTGAAACTCGTAGTCCGTGAACAGGACTTCTGTCATGCCCGTCGTGGTGACGAAGTTGATGATGTCTGTCTCGGTGATCGTCCGACCGATCGTTTTGAACGACCGTCCGACGGGAAGATCCTCGAAGGTCAGGCCTAGTCCAAGCGTCTCCATCGGTCAGCCGCCTCCCCTCAGAACACCGCATACAGGGCTCAAGCCCGCAGCACCTCGGCAATCGCCTTCAGCTTCTCAGCAGGCGAGCTCAAGGATCTCCCGCACTTCAGCGGGACCCGTGATGGGCCGCGGGTTGCGCGGGACCCAGGGCGTCGCCATCGCCAGCGTCGCGATGCGCTCGAAGTTCTCGCGCCCGATCTTCACGGCGCCGAGGCTCCTCGGCATGTCGAGCCCGCGGATCAAACGGTCGAGCGCATCGCCCGCATCGCTTCCCGCCTGCGACATTGCCCGCGAGATCAGCGCTTGACGCTCTCCGTTGGCTGGCTTGTTCCAGCGCATGACCGCCGGCAGCAGGATGCAGGAGGTGTGTCCGTGCGGCACGCCGAATTCGGCGCCGAGCACATAGCCGATGCCATGGCTCGCGCCCATCGGCACGCCGCTCGCGAGTGGGCCCATCGACAACCACGTCCCCATCTGGCAGTCGAGCCGCGCCGCGAGGTCGCTCGGCTCTGCCTTGACGCGCGGCAACCCGCTCGACAGGAGCGCCAGGCCCTTCAACGCCTGAGCATCGCCGAAGGCATGCGCTTCGTTCGAACAGACGCCTTCGACACAATGGTCCACGGCGCGGATGCCGGTCGAGAGCCATAGCCACTCGGGGGTATGCACCGTGATCGCCGGATCGAGCACGACCGCGCTCGGAATGATGCACGGGTGGCGCAGCAGCTCCTTCACTTTCGTGCGCTCGTCGGTGACGCCGGCAATGGCGCTGAACTCGCCGCCCGAGAGCGTGGTCGGCACGCTGATCTGCCGGACGGCCGGCGGATTGATCGGCGGTGGACCGACGACACCGTCGGCTCCTTTCACCGGGCGCAGCCGGTCGATCGCCTCGACGGAGCGGATATCGTTGGCAAGACACATCTGGACGGCCTTGGCACCGTCCGTGATCGACCCGCCGCCAATGGTGACGATGAGATCGGCCTCCGCGGCTCTCGCCGCCTCGGTTGCGGCGATCACGGCAGCCCGCGGCGTATGCGGCGGCATCTGATCGAAGCTACCCGCGCAGCGGTTGCCAAGCGCGCGGCGCACCTTGTCGATCTCGTCCGTGTTGCGATTGAGCGAGTGGCTCACCATCAGAAAGACGCGCGTCGCCTCGAGGCGGCGCACCTGCCCGGCGATTGCTTCGGCCGCCGGCCTGCCGAAAACGACCTCGTCCATTTGACCGAAGGCAACGCGTCCCGATGGTAGCATGTGTCCCTCCCGACGACTGTCTTGCGGTCTCGCGGGCCGCGCTAGGACTCTGTCAGGTGTCGGCTGCGGGGACAAGCGAGGAGCCGATCCCGAGCGCCCGGCGCCGCCCATGACCGCGCTCGATCCGATCCAACGCCCGCCATGAGACGCTGATG
>DATJAV010000300.1:0-4309 GCA_035515835.1 Allostellaceae bacterium | reverse complement strand
AACGATGCCGCGCGGCCGCTGGCCCACCGGCACGGTCCTCAGCACCTTGAGCGAGGCGGCATCGAGCACGGTGATCGAATTGCCCTTCTCGTTGGAGACGAGCACGGTTTCGGCCAAAGCGCCCTCGGCCGCGAGCGCCGCGACCAGCGCGGCGAGGACGGCAAGCGATCGGTTCAGTGCAGATGGCATTGGCTCTCCGGGCGATCGTCGCCGAGCGTATCGAGCTCCGAGGTCTGATGCAGAAAGCCGCGCTGCGGCGACACCGAGACGAGGGCGCGCGAATCGTAGAGCAAGATGGCTTGCCGCATCTGTCCGTCCCAGGGACGGAAGCTGAGCGGCAGGCCCTTGTAGCCGCCGAGCTCGAATTTGTCGGAGCGCATATAGGCCGCGATCGCCGCGGGATCGACCGATTGCGTCCGGGTCGCCGCCTCGCCGGCGGCGCGCACCGCGAGCCACGCGGCGTAATCCCGATCGGTCATCCAGCGCTTCGCCAGATGCAGGAAGCGATCCTGCAGCTGCGTTGCGCCCCATTCCTGATGCGGCCGCGCCCAGCCGGCGGCGCGCAGCCCGTGCGTGCCGGCGATGGGCCTCGGCTCGTCGGTGGCGTAGTCGAAGTAGTCGCCGAAGGCGTCCTCCTCGTCGGCGATGACGAGAACGTCGTAGGTCCAGAAGAAGTGGTAGCTGATGCCTTGCGTGAAATGCGCGACCTCGGCGCTCTCGGCATAGTGCCCGGTATCGGAGCGGCGCGAGCCCGGCTGAAAGGTCCAGGGTTTGGCTTCGACCAATGTGGCGTGGAACTTGGCGATGGCGCGGCGGATCGACGCCGCGTAAGCGTGATCGGCCTCGCTCGGACCGATGACGAGGAAGATGTGCGACCACTGCTTCGTCAGCAGATATTGCACCAGCGCGTCGGCCAGCATGTCGCGGCTCGGCAGCGTG
Organism: Allostellaceae bacterium; assembly: GCA_035515835.1. GTDB lineage: Bacteria > Pseudomonadota > Alphaproteobacteria > ATCC43930 > CGMCC-115725 > DAHUYF01. The sequence goes on along the minus strand of DATJAV010000300.1, from coordinate 3,370 downwards.
TGCAGCACGTTGGCGCGGCATTTCGCATTGCGGAGATCGTCGTCGGGCGCTCCAGCATTGAAGATGGTCACGTCCTTCGCCTCGGGCAGATCGGCGACGGCGAGGAGCGCGGGTTCGGGCAAGTCGGCGACGACGAGGCGTATGCCTTTGGCGACGAGCTGGCGAAAGCCGTCGCGGATGTCGCCGCCTTCCGGCACGGTCACCGCCCCGAGCGCAAAATGCTGGTTGACGAAGCGACCGGTGGTGTTGTCGTCGTTGACGCCGAGACGCGCACCGGCGAGGCCTTCATCGGCCGGCGGCGGATCGAGATAGGGCTCGGGCGCTACGCGATTCGTCGCTTGTGTCAGAAAGCCGATCGTGAGCGTCGCCGGCGTCTCGTCATCGGCCAGCGCCGCGAGCGGAGCGAGCAGAACGGCTGAAACGAGAAGCGCTGCAAGAGAGCGCAGGAAGAGCCAATCGAGCAACCTGTTTCCTCCTCATCGCTGCAGCCCTCCTCCTGGCGGCAGCGCCCGTTTCTCCGGCGGGCACCGCCCATTGTGGCGGCAAAGCAGCGCCTCTGCCAACCCCTATCGCACGCTTAACGGCGGCCCCTACGCCGACGCGGATTCCGCTCACGCGAAACCGGTTACCTCGCCTTCCCCGCGAAAGCGGGAAACCAGGGCAAGCGACGGGACGCTGACCCCTGGGTTTCTCGCTTTTCGCGTGAACGGCGGCCGTAAGGGACGGCGGCTCCGTTTCAGCAAACACGCCCTAGCGCACGGCTTGGTCGAGATTGACCGCCTTGTCGAGGCCCTTGGCCCTGTCGAGCCCGTGTGCGCCTTTGAGGATCGTGCCGTTGAGGTCGGCCTCGTCGAGATCGGCGCCGGTGAGGTCGGCGCCCGAGAAATCGGCGCGCGAGAGGTCGGCGCGGAAGAGATTGGCGCCGGCGAGGTTGGCGCCCTTGAAGTTGGCGAAGGCGAGCTCGGCGCGATTGATGTCGGCCTTGGCGAAGTCGGCGCCGCTCAAATCGGCGCTGGTGAAGTCGTTCCGCATCTGGCCCATCGGCTGGTTCTTGATGTCGACGCCGAGCCGCGCACCGACGAAATGGGCGCCGTGAAAATCGACGCCGGGGAGCCGGGCGATGATGCGGGCGCCGGAGAAGTCGGCGCCGGCGAAATGCGGCGCCTCGGCCGCCGACACCGGGTCCATGGTCTTGCTGACCACCGGGCCGAAAAGACTCGCGTCGCGGAGGTCGGCGCCGCTGAAATCGGCGCGCATGATCCAGGCGAGATCGAGGCGCGCGCCGGCGAGATTGGCGCCCTGGAGATTGGCGCCGACCAGCTTCGCGCCGAAGAGATCGGCATGGGCGAGGTTGGCGCGCTTGAAGTCGAGGCCGCTCAAATCGAGCCCGCTCAGATTCTTGCCGGAGAAATCGGCGGGGTGATCCGGGGTCGCCTGATCGAGCGCGCTCCGAACTTGCGCAACGGATAGATCGGCGGCAGCGGCCGGCGCGGCCGCGGCAAGCGCCGCGCAGAGGGCAAGAACGCCGCGCCCCATCATGCGCCCTCCGCCATGGCGCTCCAGGTGGCGATGGCCTGGCGGGTTTCGGCGACGTCGTGGACGCGGACGATCTGTATGCCTTGCGCCAGCGCTTGCAGCGCTCCGGCAAGCGAGCCGGGCACGCGTTCCTTGGGCGCCGCGCCGTGTACCGCGTCGATCAGCGACTTCCGCGAGATGCCGAGCAGCACGCCGCATCCCAAGGCATGCAGCAGGCCCAGCCGTGCCATGATCTCGAGATTGTGATGGGCGTGCTTGCCGAAGCCGATGCCGGGATCGACGACGATGCGCGCGCGCGGAATGCCGGCGGCGACGCAGCGCTCGACGCGCCCAGCGAGATAAGTGACGATGTCATGCGAGGCCAGCCGATATGTCGGATTGCGCTGCATCGTCTGCGGGTTGCCCTGCATATGCATGAGCGCCACCGCGGCGCGCGACGCCGCGGCGACGGCGAGCGCACGGGGATCGCCCTCGAGCGCCGCCACGTCGTTGATGATGCGGGCACCAGCGGCGAGCGCCGCTTCCATGGTGAGGGCGTGGCGCGTGTCGATCGAGACCACCGCGCCCTCCTCCGCCAAAGCGCGCACCACCGGCTCGACGCGACGGATCTCCTCTTCGGGCGCCACCGGGGTCGCGCCGGGCCGCATCGATTCGCCACCGATATCGAGGATATCGGCGCCGTTGGCGCGAAGCGCGCGTCCCTGTGCGATCGCCCGCTCGGGTGCCAGGAACTCGCCGCCATCGGAGAAGCTGTCGGGGGTGGCGTTGACGATGCCCATGATGAGCGGACGGTCGAGCGCGAGCCCGGCCCAAGCCGGGCGCGGCGCGGCGAGACGCTCGAGCTGGCTCGCGACTCGCGCGGCGAGCCCGGCTCCGCCGCGCTCGGACCAGCGCCTGATCTCATCGATGCTGCCGAGCGCCGCGGCCAAGTCGCCCGAGGAGAGCGGCGCCAACAGCTCGACCATGGCGAAGGCAAGCGGCCCGCCGGCGAGCGGCAGCGCTTTCGCTGCGGCGATGGCGGCACGCGCCGCGCCGCCAGACAGCAACGCCGTCGGCCGCAGCCAGAGCTCGACCGGCTCTATTTTCGGAAGCTCGCCGAGATCGGAGAAGCGGGGCGGGTGCGCCGGAGCGATGGCGTCGGCGCGGGCGGTCGCGGTCATATTGAGCGGCTTCCTGGCAAGATGCTGTTGCATCCTGCCACTCGCCGCAACCCGCCGCAATCCGACTCGCTCAGGCGCGAAGCGGGCGTGGGCCGATCAGGCCTGCTCGTGCCGGCCCATCTGGCACTTCCAGCCGGAGAGCTGCCACTTGGGGTGCTCTTCGAGCCATTCGGCGGCGACTTGCTGGCCTTGAATGATGCAGGCCATCGGCGATATCGCATCGATCGGCGGCCGCTCTTCGCGGCAGATATCGGGGGTGGAAGACAGGCACACGACCAAGATCAGGGTCATCATCGCAGGACGGGCCTCGCTGTCGTTACACCTTCGTCTCGAGCATCCCGCCCTAAGAATGTTCTCGTTGCACGCCCCGGCATGAAGTCCAGGGTTGCCTGCGACTGGAGCAATCATCGTGCCAGCTCCCTATCGCTGCGCCTCGTGCCTACTCCCTGGCCCACCCCATCTATTGCCCACTAAATGGGCATGTTAGCCCCAATTTCGTCACTTTCTCGTTAACGATTGGCCGCCACGTAACCTATTGCGATTAGGGGGCGAATAACCGCTCGCAATGGTAAAGGAGGGGGAGAATGCTGGCGCGTTCGCTCATGGGCATCGCGAGCCTCGCTCTGGCCGCGCTCGGCTGGGCCGGGCTTGCCAAGGCCGATACCCGGCCAGTG
>DATJAV010000299.1:0-8480 GCA_035515835.1 Allostellaceae bacterium | reverse complement strand
CTTCGTCATGGGGGCTGGCGTCTCTGTCATCCACCCGGCCCTGCCCGGTCTGGTGGGGCGATGGTTCGGAACGCGCCCCGCTTTTGCCACGGCGGTCTATGCCAACGGCCTGCTGATGGGCGAGGTGCTGGGCGCCGGGCTCACGCGCCCCGTCGTGCTGCCGCTGGCGGGCGGGCGGTGGGAATGGGCCCTGGCGCTGTGGGGCGTTCCCGTGCTGTTGACGGGCGTACTCACGATGATCGGCGGAAACGATGCACGAGGGACGAACTGGCAAGCGAATCGCCGCTGGTGGCCCGATTGGCGCGACCGGCATCTTTGGCAATTGGGCCTCGTTCAGGGGGGCGGCTCGGTGGTCTATTTCGGCTGCAACGCCTTCCTCCCGGATTATCTCCATGCCATCGGGCGGCTCGATCTGCTGAATGCCTGCCTCACCGCACTCAATGCCGGACAGCTGCCCGCGTCCTTCTTGCTTTTGCTCCTCGGCGATCGTCTCGCCGGCCGCAAGGCACCCTTCGTTGCCGCCGCCTCCATCGCCCTGTTTGGCCTTGCCGGCTTGTTCGTCCCGGTACCGGCGATCATGATCGCGGCCTCCGCGGTTATCGGCTTCGTCGCCGCTCTGCTCCTGATTTTCACTCTCGCCCTGCCGCCAATGCTGGCACCGCCCGACGACGTGCACCGGCTTTCCGCGGGGGTGATGACCATCGCCTATGGCCTGACATTCGTGGTGCCGCTGCTGGGCGGCATCCTCTGGGACGCGACCGCCATGACCGCCATGGCGTTCCTGCCGGCCGCGCTCGGCGCGCTCACCGTGCTGGTGCTGGCCGCGATGCTGGAGCCGGTGAGACGGCGCGGTTAGCGAGCGCCGGGGACGATGCCTCAGACCAGCCCTAGCTCGCGCTCAAGCGCGCTGCACATCATCTGGCCAAGCAGGATATGCATCTCCTGGATCCGTGCCGTCGTCGGCGATGGGACGATGAGAAGGGGATCGGCAAGACCTTTGAGCTGGCCGCCGCCGTTGCCCGAGAGCGCGGCGGGAATGATGCCCAGCTCGCGCGCCGCTTCGAGCGCCAGGATGACGTTGCGGCTCTTGCCGGAGGTGCTGATGCCGAGGGCAAGGTCGCCCTTGCGACCGATAGCTCGAAGTTGGCGGGCGAAGAGCTGCTCAAACCCGAGATCGTTGCCGATCGCGGTCAGCGCCGAGGTATCGGTGGTGAGCGCCACCGCCGCGATCGGCGCGCGGTCCCGTACATAGCGGACGGTGAGCTCGGTCGCGAGGTGCTGGGCGTCGCTGGCGCTGCCGCCATTGCCGAAGAAGAGCAGCTTGCCGCCGCCGCGGACCGACGTCACCGCAGCCGCGACGAGCCGCGCAAAGGGCGCTTCGCACGCCACCAGCGTCTCGCGCATGACTGCGGCGTGCTCGGCGAACTCGTCGCGGAAGAAACGGTTGAGATCCATTGCGTCCTGGGCTTTCGTCCGCGGCGATGATCGGGGCGCGGCACCCCTATCGCAAGGGGTAAATTCACCTGGATCGGCCTGTGCCAATCCGCAGGCGCATGGTGCGGAGATCGAGCACCCCCCGACAGCCCGGGCGGCTGCGAACGCCTGGGATCCCGCCTCCGGCGCGCTGCGCCACCCGGCACCGCTTCCGCGCCGAGCACGACGACGGAAGTGTTGGCGGCGATGAGAAGAACAGGGAAGATAGAGGGACGCTCGCTCGCGGAAGCCAAGACGAGTTACAGCGCTGTTGAGCAACCAAGCGCCGGATAAAAGGCACTGATGGCAATGATCAGGCTCGTATCCCGTAGGCGGGCTCGGCAAAGCTAGCTTTCATAAATTCGACCCGAACACCAAGGCCACCGAACAGAACCGGCCGTCAGGCGGCGTTGCCCACTTGATGCGATATCGTTAAAGTCGTTTTCACATTATCGCAATCGAGCCCGCGAGCCACTAAGGAACGGAAAACGACATGCCACGGATGAAGGGCGCCGATCTCATCACCGAGTATCTGATCAAGAACAAGATCCCCTACGTGTTCGGGATTTGCGGTCACGGCAACGTCGGCATGCTCGACGCGCTTTGGGCCGCGGAGGGTCGCATCAAGCTCGTCTCGCCGCGCCACGAGCAGGTGGCGGCCCACATGGCGGACGCCTATTTCCGCGTCCGCCACGAGCCGGTGGCGACGCTCACCTCGTGTGGCCCCGGCTCTTGTAACATCGTCATGCCGCTCGCGGTCGCGCTCTCCGACTCATCGGCACTCCTCGCGATCACCGCCAACGTGCCGACGGCGCAGTTCAACCGCAGCCCCTTCCAAGAGATCAACGCGCATTTTCAGGCGGATTTCCCGAACATCATTCGTCCGGTCGTGAAGCGGAGCTTCCAGCCGACGCGCGTCGACATGCTGCCTCTCGCGCTCCGCCAAGCGATGACGACGATGCTCTCCGGCCGGCCGGGCCCGGTCAATCTCGACGTCCCGTTCAATCTTTTTCAAGAGGAAGACGACGTCGACGTGCCGCCCGCAGCGCCCATGCACAACGCGCGACGGAGCGGCGCCTCGCCCGAGGAGATCGTTGCGTGCGTCGACCTCATCCTGCGCGCCGAGCGTCCGGTCATGTTCATCGGCCACGGCGTGACGCTGTCGGAAGCGAGCGCAGAGCTGAGCGCGCTCGCGCGCCGCCTGCAAATTCCCGTCATCTCCTCTCCCAACGGGATGGGCTGCCTCGACATGAGCGACCCGCTGTCGCTGGGGTTCATCGGGCGAAACGGCGCCTACCCCGCCAACGAGGCGGGCCGCCGCGCCGATCTCGTGATCGCCGTCGGCGCGCGCTTCGACGACCGCTCCGCCTCGTCATGGCTCCCGGGATATTCCTGGAACTTCCCGCACGCCACGCTCATCCATGTCGATCTCGATCCCGCCGAGCTCGGCCGCAACTACCCGCCGGATCTCGGCATTCTCGCCGATGCGCGTACTTTCCTGCGGCAAGTCCTGGCAGAGGTCGAGCGGCGCACCGTGCCGCGCGACGGCAGGACCGCGGCATGGCATGCCAACATCGGCACGTGGCGCGCCAAGTGGGAGGCATTCACGCGGCCGAATTTCGACCTGCACAACTCGCCGATCCGGCCCGAGCGCGTCGTCGCCGATTGCCAGGCGGTGCTGCCGGACGATGCGATTTTGGCCTGCGACGTCGGCGTCAGCCACAACTGGTACATGCAATTCTGGAAGCCGCGCCGGCCGCAAACCATGCTGAACTCATGGGGCTTCTCCGGCATGGGCTTCGGCGCCGCAGGCGTGCTCGGCGCCAAGCTCGCAGCGCCCGACCGTCCCTGCGTCGCGGTCACCGGCGACGGCTGTTTCACCATGGTGCCGCATGTCCTCTGCACCGCCGTCGAATACGCCATCCCGGTGGTATGGGTCGTCTGGAACAATTTCGGTTGGGTTTCGATCCGCGACATCCAACTCGGCATGTTCGGCGGCCGCGAGCACGGCACCATGTTCCACCAGGGCGCCAACAAGACGCCCTACAATCCCGATTTCGCCGCCTGGGCCCGGGCGAGCGGCGTCGACGCGCTCACCGTGACCCGGTCGGAGGACTTCAAGGGCGCGCTCGAGCATGCGGTGAGGGCGAACAAGCCCTTCCTTCTCGACGTGCATGTCGATGCCGAAATCCGGCCGCCCGCCACCGGCGCGTGGCAGCTCCCGCCGACGCCCTACAAGGAACCGGTCTTCGGCGAGCGCTGGTTGCCGGGCGACCCGGTTCCGGTGCCATGACCAACCGCCTCAGCGAGCCACGAAAGGACCGCGCCGCCATGCCCGCCGATCGCCGCAAGGCCTTCATCCGCAACATCGCCGAAGTGCCCTGGCTGGAATTCCCCGGTCATTTCGGCGGCGCGCTGTCGAAGCCGCTCGTCATGCCCGACGCGGCGCACGCCCGGCACATCGACTATCGCATCTCCATGTATCAGCCCAAGGCCTATGTCGAGCGGCATCGCCACAAGGTGCAGGAGCGGGTTTACCACGTGCTCGAAGGCGAAGGCCTCATGCACATCGCCGGCGAGGACCGCGTGGTGCGGAAGCACGATGTCGTCTTCCTCCCGCCCGGCGTTGAGCACTCGATCGCCAATACCGGTCTCGTCGATTTGATCTTCCTGGTGGTCACGTCGCCGGTGAGCGACGACGAGCGGGCGCCGGGCGGCGGATGAAGCGCCGCCGCGACATCGCGCCGGGGAGCTTGCGCGCGAAACCGAAGGGAGAGCCCGCGAAGCGGCAGCACGCGGGGATCCAGTCGATCGGCCGCGCCTTTGCGATCATGGAGGAGATTGCTCGCAACCGCGATGGTCTCGGCCTGGCGGAGCTCAGCAAGCGCGTGGCGCTTCATACCAGCACGACCTTCCATCTGGTTCGGACGATGGTGTCGCTCGGCTACGTTCGGCAGATGAAGGACAGCAAGCGCTACCGCATCGGCGGCCCGCTCTTCTCCCTCGCGGCGAGCGCGCTCGACGAGCTTGAAATGGCGAGCTTGGCGACCCCGGTGCTCGAGGATCTCGCGCGCGAGACCGGCGAGACCACCCATTTCGCGGTGCGCATGGGCGACGCCGTCGTCGTGCTCGCGCGCATCCCCGGACCGGGCGCATTTCAACTGACCGATCGCGTCGGCGTGATGCGGCCGGCGCATTGCACGGCGCTGGGCAAGATGATCCTGGCGGGCCTTTCGCCGAAGCAGCTCGAGCACTTCATCGGCCGCGCGGAGCTCAGGGCCTACACCGCGAAGTCGATCACCGACCCCGATCTGCTCCGCCGCGAGATTGCGCGAACCCGACGCGCCGACATCGCCTTCGACGACGGCGAGTTCGACCCCGAGATCCGCTGCCTGGCGCTGCCGGTGCGCGACTTCACCGGCCAGTTGATGGGCGCCGTCGGCCTCTCCGGCCCCGTCTGGCGCCTCTCTAGCGCGGCGCTGCAGAGGCGCGCCCGTTCCGTGCGTGCGGCCGCCGACCGGCTATCGGCGGAATTCGGTTACAGCGGCGCCGCCATCGCCGCCGTCAAGGCGACGGGGTGACGGAAAGCCGGCGCCGTCGCAGAGAGCGGCTTCCCTGATCTGCGGCCATGCGGCAAACTCCGATCGAGAGACGAGGATCGGAGCTGATGGCTTGGCGCATCGGTGCGATGCTGGCTGCGGTGAAGCGGCTCCCCGCGGCGACGCTGACGGCGGCCCGGCAAGTCATCGATCTCTTCCGCGCCGCCACCATGAGCTGGCTCGGCGATCGCGCACCCAGCATGGGCGCCGCCATCGCCTATTACACCGTCTTCTCACTGGCGCCCGTGCTGATCCTGGTGATCGCCGTGGCGGGACTGGTCTACGGCAAGCGCGCCGCCGAGGGCGCGCTCTTCGACCAGATCGCAGCCCTCGTCGGCAAAGACAGCGCCGGCGCGGTGCAGGCGCTGCTGCGCAGCGCCAGCGGGACGAAATCGGGCATCATCGCCACCCTCATCGGCTTTGCCGCGCTCATCCTCGCTGCCACGGGCGTCTTCGGCGAGATTCAGTCGGCGTTCAACGTCATCTGGAAGGCGAAATCGCGGGGCGCAAGCGTCTTGGGCCTGGTCAAGACCCGGCTGCGCAGCCTCTCGCTCATTGTCGCGATCGGCTTCCTGCTGTTGCTGTCATTGGCGGCGAGCACCGCCTTGACAGCCTTCACGGGCTATCTCAGCGGGGTCCTTCCGGGACTCCCGGCCGCGCTCGACGTCGCCAATCTGGCGCTCTCCTTCGCCGTGACCACGGCGCTTTTCGCCATGATGTACAAGATGCTTCCCGACGTGCCGGTGCGCTGGGAAGATGTGTGGATCGGCGCCGCCGTGGCGGCGCTGCTCTTCACCGCCGGCAAGCACGCCATCAGCCTCTATATCGGCACCAGCGGCGTCAGCTCCGTTTATCACGCCGTCGGCGCCGTGGTCCTGCTGCTGGTGTGGATCTACTACTCGGCGCAGATCATGCTGTTCGGCGCCGAGCTCGCCAAAGCCTTCGGCGATCAGCGGCAGGCGGCGCGGAACCGCGCCGCGGCAAGCACGCCGAGCGAGCCCTCATGACGAAGATCGCCCGAGCGCGCGATCGACGGACGAGGGGCCGCCGCCGGCGAAGAAGATGTAGAGGAAGATGAAGCAGTAGAGGACCGCGGCGTCGCCCTGGTTGAGGAGCGGGAAGAACGATCGCGGCGCATGCGCGATGAAATAGGCGACGGCCATGTCGCCGGCGAGGATGAACGCGACCGGGCGGGTCAACGCGCCGAGCACCAGCAGCACGCCCCCCACGGCCTCGATCACCCCCTGGATCCACAGCAAGGAGAGGAAAGCTGGCGCGGGAGCGGGCGGCGGTGGAAAGCCGATCAGCTTCGCCAGGCCATGCTCGAGAAAAAGCAACGCCACCATGATCCGCAGGACCGACAGCATGTAGGGAGACCAACGTTCGAGCGAAGCCATATCTTCAACTCCCATGAGACGAGCCGCAACCGAATGTGCACGATCGGCAGCCGATGATCAAACCTTTCGCTCCTCGCGTTCGAGCAGCACAGCCACGTCGGCGAGAAGCGGAACGCGCCAGACGTGGTCGCGGCACTCGACCGCCCCCGCCGTCGCATCAAAGAGGATGAGGGTGCCGATGCCGGCGCCGCGTCCGGCAGCGATGTCGATCGCCTTGTCGCCCACCAGCCACGAGCGCTGCGGATCGAGTCCGAGATCGGCCGCCGCCTGGCGCATCATCCCGGGCCCCGGCTTTCGCCAGGGATTGTCGCACCGATAGCCGCCGATCCCCGCCGTCGGGTGATCGGGGCAATGGTAAACCGCGGCGATGGGAACGCCGTGGCGGGCAAATTCGCCGCGCATCCAACCCATGAAGGACGCGAACTCGGCTTCGCCATAGAGGCCCCGGCCGATGCCGGACTGGTTGGTGGCGATGACGATGGCGAAGCCGCGACGCGCAAAGGCCGCGGTCATGGCGAAGATGCCGTCGACGAAGCGGCATTGCGCGACGCGATGGACATAGCCGTCATCGTGGTTGATGACCCCGTCGCGATCGAGGATGAGAGCCCGCCGTTGCTCGGTTGCCGCCGTCATGGCCTAGCCCTATCGGACGCCTCGCCCTGAGGCAAGTCGGCTGTCAGTCGTCAGTTGTCAGTCATCAACCCAGGCAACGGATGACTGAAAACCGAAACCTCCTCTCTCACGTCACCATCCGCTCCAGTACCTCGACGCCGTCCGCCTCTGCCGCGGGCTTGTCCCAGCGGATGCGATGGACGCGAGGGAAACGCATCGCCAGGCCGGATTTGTGCCGGGCCGAGCGGTGGACGCTGTCGAAGGCGATTTCCAGCACCAGCCGCTGCGCCACCTCGCGCACCGGCCCGAAGCGCGCCACGGTGTTGTCGCGCACCCAGCGGTCGAGGCGCCTCAGCTCGTCATCGGTGAAGCCGGAATAGGCCTTGCCCACCGGCACCAAAGCGCCCTCGCGCCAGGCGCCGAAGGTGTAGTCGGAATAGAAGGAGGAGCGCTTGCCGTGGCCGCGCTGCGCGTACATCAGCACCGTGTCGAGGGTGAGTGCACCCCGCTTCCACTTGAACCACGGGCCTTTTGGCCGGCCCGGCACGTAGGGTGCATCGCCGCGCTTCAGCATCAGCCCCTCGATCGCCAAGGCGCGGGCGCCTTCGCGCAGCGTCTTCAGGTCGCCCCAACTGGCGAAGCGAATGAGCGGCGAAAGGTCGAGCCGCTCGCGGGGCGCCCCGCCATACCACGCCTCGAGCCGCCGCCGGCGCTCGTCGAAGGGCAGCACCCGGAGATCCTCGCCGCTTGCTTCGAGTATGTCGTAGAGCCGCACCCAGGCCGGAAACTCCGCCAGCATCTTGGCCGACGGCGTCTTGCGGTTGAGGCGCTGCTGCAGATCGTTGAAGGGCTTGACCTCGCCATGGCGCAGCACCAGCAGCTCGCCGTCGAGGACGACGTCCGCCGGCATCGCCCCCACGACATCGGGAAAGGCCTGGCCGATATCGTCGCCCGAGCGCGAATAGAGGCGCTTCTCCGACCCTCGCGCGACGAGCTGCACGCGGATGCCGTCCCATTTCCACTCCGCGCGATAGGCTCCGGGATCGAGCAAGGCGAGATCGGCCTCCTCGAGCGGCTGCGCCAGCATCAGCGGATGAAAGCTCGGCACCTGGCCGAGCTCCGGTCGCGGCGCCCGCCCCTCGAGCCAGGCGAAAAGCGCGGCGTAAGGCGGCGCGAGCCCGTGCCAGAGCGCCTCGATCTCGTCGAGCGGCACCTTGCCCCATTCGGCGAGCGCCGTCTTGGCGAGCCGGGCCGAGACCCCGACGCGGAGACCGCCGGTAATGAGCTTCAAGAGCGCCCAGCGGCCGGTGGCGTCGAGCGCGTCGAGCCAGCGCTTGAGGATCGCCGGCGTCTGCATTTTGGTGGCGCGCTGCAGGGTCTCGACGACCTCGCCCAGGCT
>DATJAV010000298.1:0-5692 GCA_035515835.1 Allostellaceae bacterium | reverse complement strand
AGCAAGGGGGGACGACAACGGCGCCCCAAGCGGGGCTGACCCGCATCGGCATTTTACCCGTCCGAATACTGACAACAGCCGTCATGAGGCCGAGGGTAATATGGCGGCCGAGACCACCACCTCGGGAGAGAATTCCGTGGATACCGACGTTACCGAGATCGCCGAGCGTATCTATCGTTTATCGACCTTCCTCCCCACCGCAGGTCCGACTGGATTGGCGTTCAACCAGTTCCTGATCGACGCCGAGGAACCGCTCCTCTTTCACTGCGGACAGCGCTCCCTCTTTCCCTCGGTCTCGCAAGCGGCGCGGCGGGTGCTCGATCTCAAGCGCCTCCGTTGGATCACTTTCAGCCACATCGAGGGTGACGAATGCGGCGCGCTCGACGAGTGGCTCGCCGCGGCGCCGCAGGCGCAGGCGAGCCACGGTCGGCTCGGCTGCGCGCTCTGGCTCAACGACATGTCGGCGCGGCCGCCGGTGATGCGCCGGGACGGCGACGTCCTTGATCTCGGCGGCCGGCGCGTGCGCTGGCTGGAGACGCCGCACATGCCGCATGGCTGGGAAGCGGGACACTGGTTCGAGGAAGTGACGGGCTGCCTCTTCTGCAGCGACCTCTTCGCCTTAGGGGGCAGGACGCCGGCGACGACGACGGACGACATCATCGGCCCGGCGATCGATCTCGACCGGCGGGTGGGCTTCATGACAAAGACGCCGCAGACGGCGGCGACCATCGGGCGGCTTTCGGCGCTCGCACCGCGGACCCTCGCTCCGATGCATGGCCCTGCCTTCAGCGGCCACGCGACAGAAGCGCTCGCGGGACTGGGCAAGCACTATGCGAGCCAGCTCAAGGCCGCAGCAATCGACGCTGAGGCTTAGCCCAGCCTGCCGCGCTTCACTTAGCATCGCCTCACGGAAAGAGCGGCCCCTGCTGCAACCCCGTCGTCTCGGGGAGACCCAGCATGACGTTCATGTCTTGCACCGCCTGGCCCGAGGCGCCCTTCACCAGGTTGTCGATGGCAGAGATCAAGATCGCGCGGCCGGAGAGGCGGTCCTGCGCCAGGCCGATGAGGCAGTGATTGGCGCCGCGCACGTGATGCGTCGCCGGCACCGCACCCTCCGGCAGCACATGCACGAAAGCCTCGCCGGCATAGGTCTCCTCGAGCACGCGGCGGAGATCGCCGATGGTGACGCCCTTCGCCATGCGCACATAGATGGTGGAGAGGATGCCGCGGTTCATCGGCATCAGATGCGGCGTGAAACTGACGCTGATCCTGCGGCCGGCCGCAGCGGAGAGGCCCTGCTCGATCTCCGGCGTATGACGGTGGTTGGCGATGCCATAGGCGGTGATGCCTTCGGCGACCTCGGCGAAGAGGCTCGTTTCCTTGAGCGCGCGCCCGGCGCCGGTGACGCCCGACTTGGCGTCGATGACGATGTCGTCGGCATCAATCAGCGCCGCCTTCGCCAAGGGGATGAGCGGCAGCTGCGCGCCCGTCGGATAGCAGCCGGGCACGGCGACGAGCTGTGCATTGGCGATGGCGGCGCGTGCCACCTCGGTGAGACCGTAGACGGCATGGCGCTGGAGCTCGACAGCGCGATGGGCGTGGCCATACCACTTGGCGTAAACCTCGGGATCGGCGAGCCGGAAATCGGCGGAGAGATCGACGACGCGGAGATGTTTCGGCAATGCCGCGATCACCTCCTGCGTCGTGCCATGCGGCAGGCAGCAGAAGACGAGATCGACCTGGCGCCAATCGACCTCGGCGATGTTGACAAGCGTCGGCAGCTCGCGGCGCGCCAGATGGGGAAAGACGGCGCCGATCGGCTTCCCGGCCTGGCGGTCGGCGGTCATCGCTGCGATCTGCGCGTGGGGGTGCTGCGCCAGGAGGCGCAGCAGCTCGGCGCCGGTGTAGCCGCTGGCGCCCAAAATGGCGATCCGCGTCCGATCAATCGTCGTTGCCATGGATTCTGCTCCTCTCGTAACGAAAAGGGCGCCTCGCCGGGCGCCCCTTGTCAAGTCTCGGGTTGGCCGGCGCTCAGCGTTTGGAGAATTGGAAGCTACGTCGCGCCTTGGCCTTGCCGTATTTCTTGCGCTCGACGACGCGGCTGTCGCGGGTCAAGAAGCCCTGCGCCTTCAAGGCCGGCCGCAAGCCCGGCTCGTAATAGGTCAGCGCCTTGCTGATACCGTGGCGCACGGCCCCGGCTTGGCCCGAAAGCCCGCCGCCGACCACGGTGCAGACGACGTCATATTGTCCCACGCGCTCGACCACGGCGAAGGGCTGGTTCAACAGCATGCGCAGCACCGGCCGCGCGAAATAGACGGGGCTGTCGCGGCCGTTGATCGTGATCTTGCCGTTGCCGGGCTTGATCCAGACCCGCGCCACTGCGTTCTTCCGCTTCCCCGTCGCATAGGCACGGCCCTGGGCGTCGAGCTTGGGCTTCGCGTCGATAGCGGGCTGCGGCGTCGTACCGGGTTGAGCCCCCTGGATCGCCTCGCGCAGGCCCGACAAGGATTGCTGCAGATCGGCCATGGTCACGCCCTCTTGTTCTTGCGGTTCATCGCCGCGACATCGAGCCGCTGCGGTTGCTGCGCCTCATGCGGATGGGCGGTGCCGGGATAAACCCGCAGATGGCTCATGATGCGCCGGCCCAAGGGTCCCCGCGGCACCATGCGTTCGACCGCCTTCAAGATGACGCGCTCGGGGTGCTTGCCCTCGAGCACGGCGCCCTTGCTGCGCTCCTTGAGACCGCCCGGGAAACCGGTGTACCAGCGCAGCACGCTGTCGCGCTTCTTGTTGCCGGTGAGCGCCACCTTTTCGGCGTTGATGACGACGACGTGGTCGCCGCAATCCATATGCGGCGTATAAGCGGGTTTGTGCTTACCGCGGAGCCGATCGGCGATGATCGCGGCGAGCCGCCCCAGGACCAGCCCCTCGGCGTCGATCAGCAGCCACTTCTTGTCGAGCTCGGACGCCTTTGCCGAATAAGTTTTCATGACGGACCCTTTGAAGGGGGCGCAGTATGCCAGCAAATCGCCGCCGGTCAAGCGCGGAAGCTGGCGTAGATCAGCCTCTTGTTGCCTCAGGTATTAAAATACCGCAGTTATTCGCCACGCGGCGGGATCGAGTACGTCGCGCTGACATGGGCCACCATCTCGGTCTCCTCGGCGGAGAAGAGCTCGACCGTACCGACCGCCAGCCGCCGCCCGATCTTGATGAGGCGCGCATGGGCAACGATGTCGGCGGGCGGCGGCAGACGCAGGAAATTGATGGTGAGGCTCGTCGTCACCGCCTGCTCGACCGGGCCCAACGCCGCCATGACGGCGCCATAGACGGCGATATCGGCAAGCGCCATCAGCATCGGACCGCCGATGGTGCCGCCAGGACGCAGAAAATCGCTCTTGTAGGGCATGCGCACCACGGTGCGCTCGGGAGCGAGCTCGACGATCTCCGGCGCGAGCGCCTGGGCGAAGGGCAGCTTCTCGCGCAGGATCGCCTCGAACTCCGTCACCGAGATCCGCGACACAGGCGCTCGCTCCATGTGGAATGGCGCCAGCCTCGCCGATGGACGCTGTCGGTGCAAGCCGCGCGGTCGTCATCTGCATATCGGTCGGGCAATTTCGCTAACGAACCGTGATGGGAATGCGGATGTCGATGGTCGAGGCGACCGCCTTGCCGTTCTCCATCGCCGGGAAGAAGCGCCATCTCTTCAGCGTCTCGAGGAGCGCGGCGTTGAGGGTGGGATCGGGCGTCGGCTCGACGAGCTCAACCTCGGCGGCGCCGCTCGCGGCGACGCGGAAGCGGGCGAGAGCGGTGAGATCGAGGGCATGATGGCGGAGCGCCTCAGGTATCTCCGGCATCGGCTTGAAGAGCGCGCGGGCGCCCATGTTGCCGCTGGGCGCGGTGGCGGTCGAGGTTGTCGGCGGTGCCGCCGTGGCAGCCGACGGCACGGCCGCGGTTTGCGGCGGCGCCGGCGGTCGCGCGCGCGGCGGCGGCGGCCGAGGCTTGGGCGGCGGCGCCTCCGGTTGCGCTGCCGCCGCGGGCTCGGGCGGCGGCGGTGGCGGCTCATCTTCGCTGACCTCCGGCAGGGGCAGCGGTGGCGGCGGCTCCGGCTGCGCCATGGGCGGCGGTGGCGGTTCCGGTGCCGGCGGCACGGCCGCGGGGGTGGGCGACGGCAGCTCGACGAGATCGACCTCCATCGGTGCCGGCGGTGCTGGGGTCGGGAGCGTGCCCGGCTCCGCCAAGAGATGGAGGAAGCCCGCCAACGAGACCAGCAGCAGCACCAGCGCCGCCGGCAGCTCCCAGGCGAGACGGCGCCAGGGGTCGTCGCGCAGCAAGCCAGCCGACATCGCCTATTCCCGCTTGATGGCGATGAGGAAATGCGCGGCGCCCGCCTGGCGCGCGCGCAGCATCGCCTGGACGACGACGCCGTTGGGCGCGGCGGCGTCGGCGGCGACGACGACATTGCTGTCGGGCCCGGCGAGCATCCCTTGCAAGGTCGCGCTCAGCGTATCGAGCGTCACCGGCGTCTCGTTGAGCAGGAGATCGCCGTCCCGGGTCACCGTCAGCGTCACCGGCGTCTTCGTCTGCAACGGCTGCGCTTGCCCGCGCGGCAGATCGACGGGCAACGAATGCAGGTTCTGCAGCGCCAGCGAGGCCAGCATGAAGGTCGCGAGCAGGAAGAACATCACATCGATCATGGGAATGATCTCGATGCGTCCCTTGCGCCGCGCGCGCGACTTACGCAGCTTCATCGCGCGCGCTCCGCTCGTCGAGGCGGATGTGGTCGATGAGCCGGGTCCCGAGCCGCTCCATCTCGTCCATCACCTGCGCCTGGCGCTGCGAGAAGTAGTTGAAGGCGAAGAGGGCGATGAGGGCGATGAAAAGCCCGAGCGCGGTGGCGATGAGCGCCTCGGCGACGCCGCCGGTGACGCCGGCGGGATCGACCAGACCTTGATTGCCGAAGAGCTTGAAGGCGCGGATCATGCCGGTAATAGTGCCGAGGAGGCCCAGAAGCGGCGCCGCGGTGACGATGGTCTCGAGCACCCAGAGCCAGCGTCCCAGCGCCTTCTCGATGAGGCTCGCCTCGTCGGCGGCGCGTGACTCGACCCACCACGCGGGATGCGCCCGGTTCTCGAGAATGATGCGGAAGAAATCGGCGAAGTAGTTGCGCGGGCGCAGCGCGCCGACGCGGCGCTCAAGCTCATCCCAGGCGAAGCCATAGGTCTCCGCAAGCGACACCAGCGACGCCGGCAGCACGGAGCGCCGCAGGAAGACGAAGCCCTTCTCGAGCACGATGACGAGGGCGAGCACCGCCAGCGCCAACAGCGGATAGACCATGGCGCCGCCGGCGGCGAGCGCCTGGAAGAGCTCGTCAAAGGAGAGCGGACTATTGGGCATGGCGGGGGGCGCTCCGGCGGGATCGGACTGCGGCGGTCGTCTTCATGCTCAGAACTCCTTGCGCAGCCCGACGAAAACGCTGCGGCGCGGGCCGAACTGCGAGGCGAACTCGCCGAGCCCCGTCTGGCTGCGCAGCAGATAATTTTCGTCGAGCAGGTTGATGACGTCGAGGCGCACCGTCAATGGCCCGCCGAGGCACTCCGCGAAGCGATGCGACACGCCAAGATTGACTTGCTCGTAGGACGGCACCGTACCGCCATTGATGGGCCCGTCGCTGCGCGTCGTGCGCAACCCGGTG
>DATJAV010000297.1:0-12206 GCA_035515835.1 Allostellaceae bacterium | reverse complement strand
CGAGCGCCTGGGCGGCATCCGGCCCACCGAGGCGATCATCATCGACGCCGTCGACACCTCGCTCGTCACCAAGCTCGAGTTCGGCGATTACAAATACCAGGACATTCCCGAGACCTGGTTCCAGCGCGATTACCTGCCGCGGCTCCGGGTCGAGTGAGGCGTTCCCATGTCAGAGCGGGAGCTACCCCCCTCCCCAACCCTCCCCCGCAAGGGGGAAGGGGACGCGACCGTGCTGCGGGGCCAACAAAAATTCCCCCCTCCCACCTTGAGGGCGAGGGCCGGAGCGGGGGGTGGGCGCCTGCGTTTCAAGAAATCCTGGGCGCTCGCCGCGCTTCTCTCGCTTCTCGCGACGCCCGCGCTCGCCGACGAGAACAAGGATCTGGACCTCATTCCCGAGAGCGTGCAGCAGGCACCGCCGGCGCCCGCGGCGGAGCCCGAGACGGAGGATCTGCGCCAGACGCTCTATCTCGAGGACGCCTTCATCCTCGACGCGCTGCGCCACACCCTGGTGCCGTTTCCGCCGCCAGCGCCGCCCAATTGGCAGGAGCGGCTCTTCTTCGATGCGCGCAAGGAGTGGGTGCTGGCGAGCGACCTGTCGCTCAGCTATAGCGGCCGGCTCAATCTCGAAGCGGCGGACGAAGTCCCCTTCCCGACGCATGAGGCGATCCGCCACGATTTCCGCGAGGGTTACCTCAGCTGGCAGCCGCTCCCCGGCAACTATCTCGATCTCGGTCGCATCAATCTCAAGAACGGCGTCGCCGCCGGCTACAACCCGACCGATTTCTTCAAGACGCGGGCCGTCGTCGAGGCACTCTCGAACGATCCCGCGGTGCTGCGCGAGGACCGGCTCGGCACCTTCATGCTCGAAGGCCAGCACATCGGCGAGGGCAGCTCGTTCAGCGTCGCCTTCGCGCCCAAGCTCTACGACCCGAGCCGCCTCTACACCAGCGCGACCCTGCCGAGCCTCAACCCGGTGCTCGATCGCACCAACGCCCATGACCGGCTGCTGCTCAAGGCCAGCGCCGAGCTTGCCGAGGGCGTGAGCCCGGAGCTCCTCCTCTACCACGAGGGCAACCGCACCCAATTCGGCGCCAATTACGCGCAGGGCGTCGGGCAGAGCACGATCCTCTATGCCGAATGGGCGGGCGGGCGCCGCCAAAGCCTCATCGCCGATGCGCTGCGCTACGGCGTCGACACCGGGACCATTCCCGGCAACGCTCCCACCGTCATTCCCTTCGACCGGCGCACGCATTTCCAGAACGACCTGTCGATCGGCGGCTCCTACACGACCCCGAGCAAGATCGTCCTCAATCTCGAATATCATTTCCACGAGGCGGGATTCTCGCGCCAGGACTGGCGCACCTGGTTCGCCGTCGGCCAGGCGGAATCGCGTGTCGCGGGGGCGACCCAGGAGCTCTGGTTCATCCGCTCCTATGCCGCCGACCAGCAGGAGCCGATCTCGATCCACTCGGTCTTTCTCCGCGCCGACTGGCAAGACGCCTTCATTCCGCATCTCGAGCTCTCGGGCTTCGCCAACATCGACTTGTTCGACGCCTCGACCTTCGTCCAAGCCGAGGCCGAGTACGCGCTCGGCGACCGCTGGAATCTGGGCGCGATCGCGAGCGGGAATTTCGGCGGCCGGCGCACCGACGACGGCAGCCTGCCGCAGGCCGCCAGCATCATCCTGAAGCTCGCCCGCTATTTCTGAGAGGGAGACCATCATGACCGCGCTCATGGCCGTTCTGACCGACGCACCCGGGTGGGGGTTCCTGCTCTTCGCGCTTCTCGTCGCGCTCGGCGCGGAAATGCTGCCGCGCCCTCGCCCGCTCATGCAGAGCTTCGCCCGCAATCCTTGAGAAGGAGACCGTTATGCCCGCTCTCACCGCCATCCTGAGCGGCACCCCCTGGTGGGTGTTCGTTCTCTTCGCCGTCTTCGTCGCGCTCGGCGTGCAGGCGCTCAAACCGCGCAGCCTGCCGCTCGCACGCGTCTTCATCACCCCCGCCGTGTTCATCGGCTGGGGCTTATCCAGCCTCGTCGCCGCGGCAAAGGCGGCACCCCTCGTCTTACCGGGCGCAATCGCCGCCGCCGCCATCGGCTTTGCTCTGGCTGCGCTCACGGTCCGCCTCGACGCCCTGCGCGCGGAGCCCGGGCGCGTCACGCTTCCCGGAAGCGCCTTGCCGCTTTTCCGCAACCTGCTGATCTTTGCCGCGAAGTACGTCATTGCCGTCGCCAGCGCGATGCGGCCGGACTGGCACCCGACTCTCCTGCTGGCGGACATGGCGGTCTCGGGCCTGGCGATCGGCTATTTCCTCGGCTGGACGCTGCGTCTCGTCGGCGGCTACCGCCGCGCGCTGCGGCTCGAGACAATGGCTGCGAGCCGGCGCCTCGCCCCGGCCTTCGATGAGGTTATGATGCGGCGGGCCGGGTAAGTCATGAGCAGGGACCGCCGCATGATCATCGATCCCAACGAAGCCGCAGCCTCGCTCGACGAGATCGCCTCCATCGAGCAGCGCACCCGCGAGCGGCTCTTCTACGAGCGCAGCAGCCTCACGCTGATCCTCTGGGGGGTGCTGGTCGCCGGCGCCTACGTCTTCACCTATTTCAAGCCGCACCTCGCCTACGGCGCCTGGATCGCCATCACCATCGCCGGCCTCGCCGGCAGCCGGCTGATCCAGCGCCGGCTCGGGAACCGGGCGCCGCAGACCGGACGCCGCGGCGTGCTGCTTTTCTATTCCCAACTGGCGCTCCTGTTTTATGGCTGCGTTCTCATGGTCCTGCTTTGGCCGATGAGCAGCCGGCAGATCGGCGCCTTCTGGCCCACGCTGGTGATGCTGGGCTTCGTGCTCGCCGGACTCTTCCTCGGCAGCTTCTACATCTATTGCGGCCTCCTCGCGACGGCCATGACGGTTGCCGGCTACTTCTGGACGGGCGAGCTCTATCCGCTGTGGATGGCACTGACCTATGGCTGCGTCCTGATCGCCGCCGGGCTGTGGTTGCGGCGGGCAGGCTGAGGGATGAGCGGCATCAACGAGACCATCCATCAGTCGATGCGCCTCAAGATCATGGCCGCGCTCAGCGTGCTGGCGCCCGAGACGCAGCTCGAATTCATCCGCTTGAAAGGCCTGGTGAACGCCACCGACGGCAATCTCGGCGCCCATCTCGAGACGCTGGAGCGGGCCGGCTACGTCGCCATCGAGAAGCTCTTCGTCGGCAAGAAGCCGCAGACCCGCATCAAGGCGACGCCCGCGGGCCGCCGCGCCTTTGCCGAGCACGTGGCCTACCTTCGGCACATCCTCGACGGCGGCGCGCCGGCATAAGGGCGCACCGGGTTGAACCGGGGTGGCGGATAGAGCGTTCCCACGGCATTATTCGCCTGCCGCTGTCGCGATCACGGGATTTCTCATGAGTGCCGCCCCGCCGCCCGCTTCCCCGCTGGACAGCGCGATCACGCCGCCCACGGCCGAGGACGCGCCGGCCGCGGGGCGGATGCGGCCATGGCTCTCGGCTCGGCTTCTTTTCCGCGAATGGCTCGACCGCCTCATCCAGCGCAATCTCCGGGACAATGAGATCGCTCTCGTGGCGATCAGCGCCGTGCTGGGCGCCGCCGCCGGCATCGGCGTCATCGCCATCGAGGGCCTGGTGCAGCTTTTCCACCAGCTCAATTTCGCCATCGCCGCCGGCGGCCATCTGAGCGAGGGGGGCGCCATCGCCTGGTGGCGGATCCTGCTGGTCCCGACCACCGGCGGATTGCTCGCCGGTACGGCGGCCAATCTCATCCGCCGCCGCCGTCCGCACGAGACCGTCGACGCCATCGAGGCCAATGCGCTTTTCGGCGGCCGCATGTCGCTCACCGACAGCGTGACGCTGACCGGGCTCACCATGATCTCCTCGGGCTTCGGCGCCTCGGTTGGCATGGAGGCCGGCTTCACCCAACTCGGCGCCGGCTTCTCTTCCCATGTCGGGCAGCGGTTGCGCATGCGCCGCAGCGACCTCAGGACGCTGGTGGGGGCGGGCGCCGCAGCGGCGATCGCGGCCGCCTTCAACGCGCCGCTCGCCGGCGCCTTCTATGCCTTCGAGCTGGTGATCGGCGGCTATTCGGCGCCCATTCTGGCCCCCATCGCCATCGCCGCGCTCGCCGCCACCCTCGTCGTGCGCGGCATGGGCGGCGGCGTCGACGCGGATTCGATCTTTGCGCTCGACCAGGCGGTGCACATCCACAGTCTCGACTACGTCCTCTTCGCCGGGCTCGGCGTCATCGCCGCGGCCATTGCCGTCGCCACGATGACCGGCGTCACCTGGGTCGAGCGCCTCTTCCGGCGCCTCAAGGTGCCGGTCTGGCTCCGGCCCTGCATCGGCGGCGCGCTGGTCGGCCTCATCGCCGTGATCTTCCCGGAGGTGCTGGGCAGCGGCCACGGCGCGATCCAGGCCAGCCTCGATCATAAGATCACCGCCGGCGTCCTCTTGGGGCTGGTCGCCGCCAAGGGCCTGGCGTCGGCGATCTCGGTCGGCTCGGGCTTCCGCGGCGGGCTCTTCAGCTCGTCGCTGCTGCTGGGCAGCGTCTATGGCGGCACCGCCGTGGTCTTCATCCAGGCGGCGGTCTCGGCGCTCGATCCCGCAGCGCCGCCGCTCGACCAGGCGGCCTATATGCTGGTCGGCATGAGCTCGGTCGCCGCCGCCGTCATCGGCGCGCCGCTCACCATGATCTTTCTCGTGCTCGAGCTCACCGGCAGCTTCGTCGCGGCCCTGGGGGTGATGGTGGGCGTCATCATCGCCTCCGTCGTGGTGCGCATGACCTTCGGCTATTCCTTCGCCACCTGGCGCTTCCACCTCCGCGGCGTGCCGATCCGCGGCGGCTACGACGTCGGCTGGGTGCAGGATCTGACGGTCGAGAAGCTGATGCGGCGCGACTTCCACACCGCGCCGCTGGGCATGGCCCTCGACGAGTTCCGCGCGCAGTTTCCCGTGGGCGGCACCAAGCGTGTCTTCCTGGTGGATGCGCTCAATCGCTACCGCGGCATGGTCGTGACCGCCGACGCCCACGACCGCGACGTCGACAATACGTCGGGCCCGCGCCTCATCGACGACCTGCGCGTCGCGGAGGACCAATTCCTCCTGCCGCAGCAGAATGTCCGTCTCGCCCTCGACCGCTTCGTCAGCGCCGAGGTGGAGACGCTCGCCGTGGTGTCGGACGCGGTCGAGCGCCGCGTCGTGGGATTCCTCACCGAGGGCTACGCGCTCCGGCGCTACAATCAGGAGTTCGAGCGCGTGCGTGCCGCGGAGCTCGGCGAGCGCACGCTGTTCGGACCGGGATAACGAGGGACGCCATGGCCGTACCCGTCTACTCCGCCGACATCGTGGCGCAAGCGCGCCGGCGCCGCATGCGGCGCGTCTGGCTGGTGGTGATGCTGGGCATCGTCGTCGCCGGCTATACCTACGGCGCGCTCGCCGAGCGCGTCGAGGACCGCAACGACCTCCTGCCGCAATGGCTCGAGGCGGTCCTGCTGGGCACGGTCTTCGCGCTGGCATCGCTGCCGAGCGGGTCGGCGATCCTGGCGCGCATCTTCATCCCCGTCCCCACTTTCCTGCTCTACATCACGGTGCTGACCGGCAAGGACCCGCCGCTCCCCTATTACGCGGCGTTCCCGGTGGCGCTCGCCTATGCCGCGGCGCTCACCGTGCTTTCGGCTTATCTCGCCGAGGTGCCCGAGCGCTCCCGGCTCGGCTCGCGGCGCTGATCGGGGATGAGCGACGGATGGGCTCGGTCACGTATTGAATCTCCGACGGCGCCACGAGGCGGCCGCTTTGCGTGCGGAAACCGAACCCGACGATCTCCTCGCCGGTGACGCGGTCGAGGACCAGGGGGGCATCGGGCTCGTTGCCGAAGAGCCAGCGCGTGCCCCAGAGGCGCAGCGCCGTCGTCACGAGGGTGAGCGCGCGCCCTTTCTCGGTTAGGACGTATTCCTGGTAGCTGCTGCCGTCCGACGCCGGCTCCAGCCGGAAGATGCCGCAGGCGACGAGCTTCTTCAGCCGCGCCGCGAGGATGTTCTTGGCGAGACCCAGGCTCTTCTCGAATTCGCCGAACCGGCGCTTGCCGCGAAGGCCGTCGCGCACGATCAGCAGCGACCACCAATCGCCGACATCGCCGAGCGACCGTGCGATCGGGCAGGTGGCCCTATCCATGTTCTTGCGTCTCACGTCGGGCTCACGGGTTTGTGTGCGTCATCCTCCAAAATAGTGGTTGCGTCTTAAAACCACAAGGATATGGTTTCAACATAAAACCGGATTTGCGGCCGATCGCGGGATCGTCCATCGGGAAGAAGGAGAAGAGCATGACGCAGGATGAAGGCGCGGCATCGCCGGGTATTGCGCGGCGCGACCTCATGTTTGCCGGCGCAGGGGCTGCGGCCCTGGCGTTCGGCATCGGCAACGACGAGAGGGCCTTGGCGCAGGCAGCGCCGCCTCCGGTATCGCCCACCTCAGGGCCACCGGGACGGGTCGTCGTCGAGAAGCGCGGTGCCATCCTGTTGATCGGGATCGATCGGCCGCAAGCACAGAACCGTTTCGACCCGCCGATCCTGATCGGCCTGGGAAAGGCCTACTACCAGCTCGAGCACGACGACTCGTTGCGCGTTGCCGTGCTGCACGGCATCGGCCCGAATTTCTCGCTCGGGGTCGATGTGCCGGCATTCGTCGCCGGCGTGAAAGAAGGAATCTTGCCGCCAAAGGACCCGGACTTCATCAACGCGTTCAATCTGAAGACGCCCATTCGCACCAAGCCGGTCGTGGTCGCGGCTCAGGGCGGCACCAAATACGGTGCGCATGAACTCTTTCTTGCCGCCGACATTCGCGTGGCGGCGAGCGATTGCGTGTTCTGCCAGGGCGAGGTCACGCGCGGCATCTTTCCGGGCGGCGGCGCCACCGTTCGGTTTACGCGCGAGGCGGGTTGGGGGAATGCAATGCGCTACATGCTGACGAGTGAGGAATGGGGAGCGGAGGAAGCGCGCCGTTTGGGCTTGGTTCAAGAAGTGACGCCGCCCGGGAAACAGTTGGAGCGCGCCGTGGCGCTCGCCAACAAGATCGCCGCTGCAGCGCCGCTGGGCGTTCGCGCCACACTCGCCTCGGCACATCAGGCGATCGGCGGCGAAGACGCCGCACTGCAGGCGCTGGGCCCGGCGTTCCAGCACATCCTCCAGAGCGCCGACGCGCAAGAAGCGCAGCGCGCCTTTCGTGAGGGCCGCGCGCCCGTGTATCAGGGGCTATGACGCGATGCACCGAGCGTCAGCCTTAGCCATGCCATTCAGGTCAAAGTTCCTTTCCCTGATGGCGACAGCTAGCATGGTGTTCGGCGCGGCGGGGATCGGACGCAGCCAAACCCTGGTGACCCATAGCCTTCCCGCCACCCTGGCGATGGAAGCGGTGGAAGCCGCGGTCGCCGCCTGCACGCGGCAGGGCTTTGGCGTCACCGCGACGGTGATCGATGCGGATGCGCAGCGCATCGCGGTGCTGCGCGGCGGTACCGCCGGCGTCCATACCTATGACGCCGCTTGGGGCAAGGCCTACACCGCGGTGGGCTTCGCCCCGCTGGTGAAAGTGGACAGCAGCGGCGAGGTGGCGAGGCGCATCGCAGAGTTCGCGGCGCGGCAGCCGCCGGGCACGCTTCCCTTCCAAGCGCCGGAGCACATGATCTTTCGCGCCGGCGGCCTCACCATCAAGCTCGGCGAGGAAGTCATCGGCGCCATCGGCGTCGGCGGCTCGCCAACCGCCGAGGGGGACGAGGCCTGCGCGCGGGCGGGGCTGGACAAGATCCGGGATCGGATTCGCTGACTACCCGGCCGTCGCTCGTCGGCGGAGCTCGGCAAGACACGCGGCGCGGTCGGCGCGGAAATCGCCCTCCTCCCACCACGCATCGAGCGCCTTCAGGAGCCGACCCACCTGGCGCCCGGCGGGCACGCCCAGCGCGGTCACGTCGCGGCCCTTCAGCGGAAAGCGCTGCGGCTGCCACGACGCGGCGAGCGCGAGCAGCGACGGCAGCGTCGTCGTCTCGCCGCTGTCGGCGGCGCGCAGCAGGATGAGATCGCGATAGAGCGGCGCATCAAGATGATGGAGCGCGCGGCGCTGAACCCTTTCGTCGGCAGCGAGGTCGATCGGCCAAGGCGGCGCGGCAAACGCCAACAGGCGATCTCGCTGCTCGGTCGAGAGTCGAAGACGCTCGGCAAGCGGCGCCGGGTCGCCCGCGATGAGCGCGCCTAGGCGCCGGAGCGCATCGGGCAGGGGCTCGAGCGCGATGAGGCGGGCGAGCCGATCCCTTCGCCGGGCTTCGGGATAAAGGACCGCCAGCACGCCGTCCTCGGCCATGAGCGCCAGCGCCGGCATGGGATCGGGCGCGGCGAGGAGTTTCAGCGTCTCGGCCGCGATGCGCTCGCCCGAGAGCGTCGGCAGCAGCGGCGCGAGGGCCCGGCAGGCGGCGCGCGCTGCGGCGTCGGCTTCGCCCCTCCCGTAATGCGCCTGGAAGCGATAGAAGCGCAAGAGGCGCAGCACGTCCTCGCGGATGCGCGTCTCGGCATCGCCGACGAAGCGAACGCGGCCGGCGCGGAGGTCGGCGAGGCCGCCCATGGGATCGAAGACGGCGCCATCGCCGCCGAGAAAGAGCGCATTCATGGTGAAATCGCGCCGTGCCGCGTCCGCCGCCCAATCGTCGGTGAAGGCGACGCGCGCATGGCGGCCGAAGGTCTCGACGTCGCGGCGCAAGGTGGTGATCTCGAAATGCCGGGAGGCGACGACGGCGGTGACCGTGCCATGGGCAAGCCCGGTCGGCACGACCTTGATGCCGGCCGCCTCGAGCCGGCGGATGACCGCGTCGGGCGGATGGGGCGTGGCAATGTCGATGTCGAGGATGGCCCGGCCCAACAGCGCATCGCGGACGCAACCGCCGACGAAGCGCGCTTCGCCGAGCGCGGCCAGCACCGCCCGGGTCGAAGGATCGGTCATCCAGGGCTGCGCCGGAATGCGGTCAACGGGCTCGGACAAGATGGTCGCCTCTCGGCAACGCCGTCACGGCGCCGTCAGCACTTCGACGAGATTGACCAGCATGCCGGCGGTGGCGCCCCAGATGTAGCGGTTCTCGTAGGGCACGACGTAGAACATGCGCAGACGGCCCTTGAATTCGCGGCTCCGGCGCTGGCGGTTGGCGGGATCGATGATGAAAGCGAGCGGCACCTCGAAGATCTCGGCCACCTCGAAGGGGTCGAGCTTGGTCGGATAGGGGGCGCGCACCAATCCCACCACCGGCGTGATCTCGAAGCCGGTGCTGGTGACATAGGTATCGAGCCGGCCGATGACCTCGACGTGATCGCGCGGCAGGCCCACCTCTTCGTCGGTCTCGCGCAGCGCCGCCTCGATCGCATCGACGTCGCTCGCCTCCTGGCGGCCGCCGGGAAAGGAGATCTGGCCGGCATGCGCGGCGAGGTGCTGGGTGCGCTGGGTCAGCAGCACGGCGAGGCCTTCGCTCCGCATCACCAACGGCACCAGCACGGCGGCCGGAGTGAGCGCGGTCGCCGGCGGCGCGCCTCCCGGCATAAGCGAATGGTCCCCCCGCATCGCCGCCAAGGTGGCGGGATCGCTCGCGCGCGCACCGGCGATGGCGTGGGCGAAGCGCTGCCGCACCGCCTCGGGGGTCAGCCCTCCGTGAGGCGGCCCAGCGGAAAGAATTGGCCTTTGCTCCATACGCCGTAGAGGGTCTCCTCCCCCACCTGCTCCTCGCAGCCCAGCTCCACCAGCTCATAGAATACCGGGCGGTTGAGGCGCGCTTCCAGTCCGTCGCGCAATAGGATATAAGGACTGGGACCGTTCTCGCCATGGTTGACGACCCGCAGCGGATGGGCCGCGTCGGCCGCCACAGTATCGTCAATATTGGTGCGGAAGATAAGCTCCTGCTCCCGCCCTTCCCCCTTGCGGATGAGCTCGACAGCGACGAAAGGTACGTCCTCGACCGTGATCCGGCCGCGCTCGACAGGCGTTTCCAACCAATATGAGCCGTCCTCCGCGCGTCGGAGAACGGTGCTGAAGAGGCGAACCAGAGGCAATCGGCCGATCGGAGATCCGCGATAGTACCAAGTCCCATCCCGTGCAATGGTAATGTCGAAATGGCCACAATCGATGGGTTCGCGCCGCCTGTTGCCGGCACCTGTCGCATGCGCTGGCACGAGTCTTGCTGCCAGCGGTTCGAGACCCTTTGACGTGGACGGCTTATCCGTCATGATCCTCACCCATTCGTAGCAGCATGCGCCGCAGCAAGGAGCCGTCCTCGTGAGCGTTACCGAAAATCTGTCTCCCGCCGCAGTCGCGGCCGATCTGGTGCCCGAGATCGACGCCTTGGGCCAACGCCTGGCGCAGGTGCGCGAGCGCATCGGCCGCGTGATCTTCGGCCAGCGCGATGTCATCGATCAAGCGCTGATCACGCTGCTGGCCGGCGGCCATGCCCTTCTCATCGGCGTCCCCGGCCTCGCCAAGACCCGTCTCGTCGAGACGCTCGGCACCGTGCTTGGGCTCGACGACAAGCGCATCCAGTGCACGCCGGACCTCATGCCCGCCGACATCCTGGGCTCGGAGGTGCTGGAGGAAAGCGACGCCGGTCGGCGCTCCTTCCGCTTCATCCCCGGACCCGTCTTCTCGCAGCTGCTGATGGCCGACGAGATCAACCGCGCCAGCCCGCGCACGCAATCGGCCTTGCTGCAGGCGATGCAGGAAGGCCGCGTCTCGGTCGCGGGCCAGTACCATCCGCTGCCGCGCCCCTTCCATGTCCTGGCGACGCAGAATCCGCTGGAGCAGGAGGGTACATATCCGCTGCCGGAGGCGCAGCTCGACCGCTTCCTGCTGCAGATCGATGTGGGATATCCCGACCTCGCCGCCGAGCGGCAGATGCTGATCGCCACCACCGGCATCGTCGAGGAGCAGCTGGCGCCGGTGCTTTCCGGCAACGAGCTGCTGGCGGCGCAGCGCCTGGTGCGGCGCGTGCCCGTCGGCGAGAGCGTGGTCGATGCCATCTTGAAGCTGGTGCGGGCCGGACGTCCGGAAGAGACCAACATCCCCGAGGCGAAGCAGCATGTCGCCTGGGGACCCGGGCCGCGCGCCAGCCAGGCGCTGATGCTGGCCTGCCGCGCCCGCGCCCTGCTCGACGGTCGGCTCTCGCCCTCGGTCGACGACGTGGTGGCACTGGCGGGACCCGTGCTGCGCCATCGCATGGCGCTCAACTTCGCGGCGCGCGCCGACGGCGTCACCATGGCGCAGGTCATCGACCGGCTCCTGGCGCCGCTCGGCTGATGGCCCAGGCCGCGCTCCAGCATCGTGCCGAGCAGCTCGCGGCGACGCTGCCGCCGCTGCTGGTCGCGGCCGAGCGCGTCGCCACCACGGTGGCGCAGGGCGTGCACGGCCGGCGCCGCGTCGGCACCGGCGAGACCTTCTGGCAGTTCCGCCAGTATCAGCCCGGCGATCCCGTGCCGCGCATCGATTGGCGCGAGAGCGCCAAATCGATGCGGCTCTACATTCGCGAGACCGAATGGGAGGCGGCGCAGAGCGTCTGGCTGTGGCGCGACACGTCGGCCTCGATGAACTACGCCTCCGCGAAAGGGCTGGCGACGAAGCGCCAGCGTGCCGATCTCATCGTGCTGGCGCTGGCCGCGCTCCTCATCCGCGGCGGCGAGCGCGTGGCGCTGCTCGGCACCGGCTTGCCGCCCGCGAGCGGCCGCGCCGTGCTGAACCGCCTGGCGCTGACGCTCGAGCGTCCCGCCTCGGGCAGCGAGCTCCCGAGCTTCGAGCCCCTGCCGCGCCACGCGCAACTGGTGATCGCCGGCGACCTGCTGGCGCCGCTGCCCGAGATCCACGCCGTCGTTCGCCGCTTCGCCGCCAGCGGCCTGCGCGGGCATCTGCTGCAGGTGCTCGACCCGGCCGAGGAGACGCTGCCCTTTGCCGGCCGCGTCCGCTTCGAAGGAATGGAGCGCGAGGCGTCGCTGCTGATCAGCCGCGTCGAGACGGTGCGCGAGGACTACGCGCGGAAGCTTGCCGAGCATCGCGCCGGTCTCGCGGCGATCGCCCGCTCGACAGGCTGGAGCTTCGGCACGCATCGCACCGACAAGCCGCCGCACACGGCGCTGCTGGCGCTCTACGGCACGCTCGCCGAGCCGCGGCGCAAGCCATGATGGATCGCGAG
>DATJAV010000296.1:0-7521 GCA_035515835.1 Allostellaceae bacterium | reverse complement strand
CTCATCATCGTCCCGCGCTACGGTTGGCAATGGACGTTCATCTTCGCGATCGTGCCGGCGATCCTCGTCTTCATCCTGCGTCGCGTCATCCAGGAATCATTCCGCTTCAAGCACGCCAAGGAAGAGATCGAGCGTCGCGTTGCCGAGGAGGGTGTCCGCCATCCGCGCGTCAACATCTGGTCGATCCCTGGCGCGACACGGCGGATCATCGTCGGCTGGCTTCTTTACGTGCCGAATGCCTGCGGCTACTGGGGCATCACCGTATTCCTCACCACGTTCATGGTGAGGAAGTTCCAAGTCACGCCGGCAGAGGCGATCTACTACGCAATGCTGTTCTATGTCGTGCAGATCTTCCTCTCCTATATCGGTACCGGGCTGTCGGATCTCGTCGGCAGAAGGCCCGCGGGCATCCTCGGCGCGCTCATCATGATGTGCTGCACCATCGCCGCGTCGACGGCACAGACGCTCGACACGTTCCTCATCTTCGGCGCGATCATGATCGGCATGCTCGGCTGGTTATGGGGCATCGGTGATACGTATCTCAGCGAGTTCTTCCGCACCACCCTGCGCGGAACCGGGTTCGGCATCATGGTCGGCGGTGGCCGCGTCGCGTCGATCTTCGCCCCCTTCCTCGTCGGGTGGGGCATCGCGTCCTTTGGACCGACGATTCCTTTCCTCGCCACCGCCGGCCTTTGGGTCGGCACCATCATCGGTTATCTGATGGGTCCCGAAACGCAAGGGCGTGAGCTCGAGGACGTGCAGCTTTAGTCGCCGGTTTCACGCCGGTGGGTCGGCGTCAATTGGCCGCCGACCGGATCGAAGCGCAGAGCGTTCTGAGCGAGGCCCGCGCTGGGCGGTCGGCGAGGACGGAGTAGAGCATCACGTCGCGTGAGGGCAGGGAAGGGTCCGAGCTGCGGGCCCACATCGATCGTGGCCGAGGGCGCCACGCGGCGTCCGAGCGCGGCGACGGCGAGACCCGCCGAGACGGCGGCGCCGATAGTGGGGATGCCGCCCCCGATGAAGACCTCGGTCCACGCGATCCCGGCTTCCTCGAGCGCCGCAAGCGCCATGCTACGGACGCTGCAAGGCTCGGCTTGCGTTGCCAATCGCAACGGCTCGCCGTGACGATGCTCGAATTCGGGTGACGCCATCCAGCCGAAGGTTTCTTCGCGGATGACTTCGCCGTCGCGGCGCTCGGCGTCGTGCCGCAGCACAATCGCGGCATCGAGCACGCCGCGATCGAAATCGGCGAGGACGTCGCGCGAGGTTAGAGACGCGCAGTTCCAGGACCAAGGCCGGGTCGGGGCGGCTCATGCGCCGCAGCAGCCTTGGCAGCTCGGGGCCGACGATGTGATCGCTGATCCCGACGACGAGCCGGGTTCTCGACGGCAAACGAGCCGAGAGCGCCTTGGTGCGCGGCGACGAGGGCGCGGGCGGGCCCGAGGAAGAGCGTTCCCTCGGTCGAGAGACGCACGAGACGGGGCGTTCGCTCGAGCAAGCGCCGGCCAAGCCTGTCTTCGAGGCGCTTAATCCTCAGGCTCACTGCCGATTGGGTCGTTGCCATCGCCTCGGCCGCGCGGGTGAAGCTCTTCAGGTCGGCCACCAAAAACAAAAGCCTGCACGGCCTCGAGATCGAGCGCTCTCATCGCCATTCATTTCAGGTCACAATCACTGAAATATTCTCTCATATCGTTTCTACATGATCAAGCGATCGCTATTTACCTCGCGGAACCGCAAAACGACGAGGAGCAGCCAACATGCCGCTAGCCCGTGTTTCCCTCCGGCGAGGTAAGCCCGCCGCCTATCGCAAAGCCATTCTCGACGGCATTTACCGCGGCTTGCGCGAGACCTTCGACGTACCGGAGGGCGATCGTTTCATGATCGTCTCCGAGCATGACGAGGCCGATTTCAGCTATGACGCGCATTACCTTGGCATCGAGCGGAGCGACGATCTTGTCATCGTCCAGCTCACCGTCAGCAACACGCGGAGCGTGGCGCAGAAGAAAGCGCTCTACCGCCGCATCGTCGAGGAGCTGACCCGGAGCCCCGGGCTCAGATCCGAGGACGTCTTCATCAATCTCGTCGAGGTGCTGCCGGCGAATTGGTCCTTCGGCAACGGCATCGCCCAATATGTCGAGCGGGACGAACGGCGCTGACGTTGCCTCTCTCCCCGCGGTGCGGGAGAGAGGCAAACCGTGCTCAGAAGCGCAGCGTGACGGCAAGCGACGCGAGGAGAAGGACGGCGAAGGTCACATTGATCGCGCGGCTGGCGCGGGATCCGCGCAGGAAGCGCGTGAGCGCCGCGCCGGCGAAGAGCCAAGCGAGGCTCGATGCCGCGATGATCGCGAAGAGCACCGTCGCCTTGGCCAAGGCGTCCAGCGGCAGGCGCCCAGGCACCAGCACGAAGCCGGAGAAGAGCGCCGCCATGGCCGCGTAGCCCTTGGGATTGACCAGCGACAGGAAGAGGCCCGCGGCGAAAGAGGGCCGGGACCCGTCCTGCCGCTTCGACAGGGGCGGGGCGGTCGCGATGCGGAAGGCGAGATAGAGAAAGTAGAGCGCGGCCAGCGCGGTCACCGCCGGCTTCGCGCCGGGCAGCGCCAGAAGAACGCCGACGATGCCGCCGGCGATGATCGCCATCACCGCGACCATGCCGACGACGATCCCGGCGAAGTAACTGAGACCGCGGCGGGCACCGAACGCGGCGCCGGTGGCGGCAAGGCTCAGCGTCGCCGGGCCCGGGCTGCCGGCCAATACCACCCCAGCCACGGCGAGACCAAAAACGCCGTCCACGGCCCGCGCCTCCTGTCGATCGGGACAGCGTTTCTGGTATAGAAACGCACGACATCACTTATGAAGAACGGCGCCGCGGGCCGTCTTGAACGATCGTGCGACCGGGTCGACTGGATGCGGGCCGCGTCGCCCGCGCGGGGATCGAGCAGATCGAGGCCTTCTTCGCGGCACACGCCTTCGCGCCGCGCATCGGCACGATACTTATGCCGTCGGCGTCACGCTCGAAGGTGTTCAATCTTTCGGATACAGAGGTGCCGCGGCGCACAGCGTGGCCGGCCAAGTGTTCGTCATTCACCCGGACGAGACCCATGACGGCGACGCCGGGACCGATGCCGGTTTCCGCTACCGGGTTCTCCACATGACGCGGCATTTCAAGAAGGCCTATGGCGTGTTGCCCGGGAGGTGGGCGGCGCTGGGGCTTCGCCGCTGAGCCCTATCTCGCCTGCACCCTTGGCGAGAGCAACTTCTCGAGGTCGCCGCTGGCGGCGGCAGGTTGCAGCAGGTCGAGGACGGCGTGCGCCATCGGCAGCATCGGGTCGCCCGCGGCCCAGATGAGGCCGACTTGGCGCACCACCTCGGGCTCGACGAGGCTCACCACGCGCGTCCCCGGGAAGGCGCCGATGACATGGGCGAAATGCTCGGGGATGACGGTGGCGAGTCCGCCCAGCATGACATGGAAGGCAAGATTGACGATCGAGTCCGAGACGATCCGCGGCACCGGCGACTTGCCGACCGAGGCGAAGGCGCCGTCGATGATGCGGCGCTCGTGCATGTCGGGCGGCAGCAGGCAGAGCGGCATCTCCGCCGCCTCGGCCCAGGTGAGCGAGGCGGCGCTGGCGAACGGCGCGTCCTTCGGCACCAGCAGGCTCAGATGCTCGCGATAGAGCGGCGTGCTCACCAGCGGTACCGGCTGCGGCTGATCGATATAGGTGATACCGACATCGAGATCGAAATTGGTGAGCTTGACCCGCATCTCCTCGAGGCCGAGGAAGGCGATGTTGATCTGGACCCCGGGATGGGCCTTCGCGACCTCGCGGTTGATGAAGGGGAGCACCGGCGAGCTCGTCGGCATTGCGCCGAGGCGGAGCTGCCCAGTGAGCGTCTCGCGCAGCACCGAGAGTTCCTGCAGCATCGCGTTGCGGTCGGCGAGCAGGCGCTTGCCCCATTCGACGACGCGCTTGCCCTCCTCCGTGAAGCCTTGGAAGCGCTGATGGCGCAACACGATGGGCGTGCCGAGCTCGGCCTCGAGCTGCTTGATGGCGTTGGAGAGGCTGGGTTGCGAGGCGTTGCAGCGCTGCGCCGCGCGGCTGAAATGCTGCTCTTGCGCAAGCGCCACGAGATATTCAATCTGACGCAGCAGCATCCGGTTGGTCCACGCTCTCATGATTGCTCTATTTCGTCTTCTGTCATCGCCACTTTAGGATTGCCGCGTCGACTTTGCCAATCGTCCCTGCCGCGCCGAGGGGGGCGCCTCTCGAGATGGGGTTCGTCGCGATCGGGTTGCTGGCGTTGACGTCGGGTGTGCTGATCGGCGGCATCGCCGTCGGCGGTGTGGTGCTGGTGCCGGGATTGACGCTGCTCGGCGTACCGATCCACGTGTCCGTCGCCGCCGCCATGCTGGCCATGCTTTTCAGCGGCGCCATCGCCACCGCCATCTTTGCGCGTCGCGGTTCGATCGATTGGCCGTCGGCAGGCCGGCTCTCGCTCGGCGCGGCGCCGGCGGCCTTTGCTGGCGCGATCGCCGGCAATCACGCAACCCCGCTGCTACTCGGCGCCGTGATCGGCGTCACCGTCATCTTCGCCGGCTGGCGCGTGCTGCGCCGGGGCGCCGGCGACGAGAGTCGCGAAGGGTTAGCGCCCGGCTTGCTGGTGCTCATCGGCGTTGCCATCGGTTTTGCCTCCGCGCTCACTGGTACTAGCGGGCCGGTGCTGCTGGTGCCGCTGCTGATCTGGCTCGACCTGCCGATCCTCCGCACCGTGGGGATGAGCCAGGCGATCCAGCTGCCGATCACGCTCATGGCGACACTCGGCAATCTTGCCTCCGGCGCCTTCGATCCCGCCGTCACGGCAGTGGCGACGGTTGGCGTCGTGCTCGGATCCTGGGTGGGGGCGCGGATGGCGCATGCGCTGTCGGTGCCATTGCTGACTCGCATCGTCGGCGTCGTGCTCCTCGGCGTCGGCGGTCTCCTGATCCTCCGCTCGGCAACGGGCTGAGCGTCTCATTCATCCTGCCGATCAAATCATCAGCTCTGGGTCGTTGACACTCCGTTTGCTGCGCCCATAGGCTTTTGCAAAACGAAGGGGAGGTCCCGTAATGAGCACATCGACATCGACCGCGACCCCACGCCGCAAAGTCACCATCCCCGCGCTCAATGCCAAGATGAAGCGCGGCGAGCAGATCGTGCAGATGGCGATCTACGACTATCGCAGCGCCGTCGTCGCCGACCGCCTCGGCATCGACATTCTCTGCGTCTCCGATACCGGCGGCATGGTGCTGTTCGGCCATCCAAGTACGGTCTCGGTCTCCTTCGAGGAAGTGATGTTCATGGCGCGGGCGGTTGATCGCGGCTCCAAATACGGGCTGCGCATGGTCGACATGCCTTACTGGAGCTTCCATGTCTCGCCCGAGCAGGCGGTCGAGAATGCCGGCAAGTTCGTGGCGCAAGCCAACGCCGAAGTGATGAAATGCGAGGGCAACAGGCATCACGTGCGCAACATCGAGGCGATCATCAAGGCCGGCATTCCGGTGCAGGGCCATATCGGCATCACACCCATGCGCATGGCGCAACTGGGCGGCTTCGTCGCGCAGGGGAAGACCGCGGAGCGAGCATTGGAGCTGGTCGAGGACGCTCGCCTCATGGTCGAGGCGGGCTGCTTCTCGATTATGGCGGAGGTCACCACCGAGGAGGTCTGCCGCTATCTCACGGAAACGCTGCCGGTGCCGGTGGTGAGCCTCGGCGCCGGCAACAAGGCGCATGGTGTCCACATCATCAGCTCCGATCTCTTCCATCTCTACGAAGAGCACACGCCCCGCCACTCGAAGATCTACACCGACCTCATCCCGATCATCGAGGACGTCTACACCCGCTATGCGACCGACGTGCGCAACCGGGCATATCCCGGCCCCGAGCACACCGTCTACATGACCGCGCGCGAGCTCGACCGTTTTGCCAGCAAGGTCGGCTGGACCAACCCGCCCATCGCCGAAGCCGAGGCGCGCGAGCGGGAGAAGGCAGCGAAGGCGTAATATACCCTCCCTCCCCCACTTCCTGGGCGAAGGAATTTTTATGCGTTGAGCAGGGAGGCGCGAACGCGTCCTACGCGGCCAAGGATGCGCGGCGCGCGATGCTGGTCACGGCGTTTCGTGCCGGTCCGGTGCTGACGAAGCCGCCGCTTGCGCCGACGGCGGCGAGAGCGGCTTCGACCAGGACCTCGGCGCTCTCGTGGCGCGGCTCACCATCACGGATGAAGGTGGCGACGGCGGGCAGCTGGTCGAGGCAGGTCACGGCGAGGCGATGCGACAGCGCGAGGCTCGCGGCGAAGCCCAGGGCGAGATCGGCGCCGACCGTCGCTTGCAGCAGATCGAGGTCGAGCCAGCCGAAGCGGAGCGCCCCTTGGAAGCGGTTGGGGAGGTTGGTGGCGTAGGCGATACCGGGATAGGGACGCTCGCGCGTCTCGGAGGGGAAGGGGCCGGCGCCGTGGCGGGTCATGTACGCGCGGGTCATGTAAGTGACGTCGAGCGCATCGATGTCGGCGGCTCGCGCCAGCGCGAGAACGTTCTTCAGCCCAGTCTTGGCGCGCGTCACATGAGGGAACGAGGGATGCTCCTCGTCGAGAAGGAGACCCTGTGCGCCCTCGAAGACGATGTGCTTCTTGTGGCGAAGGATGGCGCTGTCGGTGAGGGCGACGTGATCGAGAAGGGCGCGGCCGCAGGCGCGGTAATCCACGATGACCTGCGGCGGCACGATGGGGGCCGGTGACTCGATGCCGAGCGTCCTGAGACGTTGCGGCACATATTCGCGGCGGATCGCCTCGAGACGCGCGGCGAAGTCGGGGCGATCGAGGTCGCCCACCGCAAGGCGGAAGGCGGGGCAGAGGTTGCGCTCGATCGTCTCGCCGAAGCCGATACCGCAGCTGCCGTGGCGCTTGCCGCCGCGCGCGGTCTCAGCCATCTGGTTGATCATCATGTCGTAGGGCGTCGTTAGGGGGCAGTCGCGGTCGACATAGACGCGCGGTCTCTCCGCCGCGAGCGCCGGCAGCTCCTTGAAGAAGAGCGGCGGATTGACGGCGAAGAAGCGGCTGAAGAACGTCGGCGCCCCGGCAAAGGTACCGGCGCCGAAGTGACCGAAGACATGCCGCTTGCCATCAACCGTGGTGACCGTATGCCCCGCCTGGGCGCCGCCATTGAAACGGACGACGAGACCGTCGCTGCCCAATGCCGCGGCGTGGAAGTCGGTCATGAGGCCCTTGCCCTCGTCGCCGAAATTGGCACCGATGACGACCGTCGCCCGTTTCATGGCTCTCTCCCTCCTTAGAGGCGGACGCCGCCGCTGGGCGTGGCCGTGTTCTTGGTGAGCGATCGCACAGCCTTGGCGACGACGAGGGCGGTGTCGCCCGACCAGGTGCCGGCGACCGTCTTGGCGTCGACGCCTTCATTGGCCTGGATCACCGAGACGATGACCTCGGCGAGCATGGTGTGGTCGGCGAGCGGGATCGCGCGCTCGCCCAAGA